>JABIGL010000169.1 GCA_018650185.1 Chloroflexota bacterium | reverse complement strand
GGGCGAACCAGATTGAGATAAGCCGACCGGCTGGCATGACGGTTGCACCCGGGAAACCAACGAACAAAAGAAGGCTGAACAAGTAGTACTGCGTCAGGAAAGTGAAGTGGATATCCGGCTGCCAGAACAGGAAGTCGGGCGACACGTCGATCGTTACGTTGCCTGCATTCGTCATTACGGACCGCAAAAGAAACCCGGCGGCAAGGAAGAGTAGGGAGATGACCATCACCGGTCGCGCACCGTATCGGTCCATCCAGCGGCCAACTATGGGGGACAGGAATCCCGTGATTAGTCCCAACGTCAGTGAGAAGTTGATCTGTGTGCGCGTCCAGCCGAACTCTTCTTCAAGCGGCTCGACGAATGCCCCGAACGCGTACTGAGCCATGCCAACAGCGAGCCCGGTAGAGAGGAAAGCGACACCTGTGATTGGCCAGCCACGGTAGACGCCGGTGCGGGCGGGGGTATCCTCGCTGGTGGTGGCAGCTGATGCGTCCTCGGCGTCAATGCTCGAGGAGTCGGTGGCGGCTATTGAGATCTCTCCGTTGGCTGGAAGTAGCGAATCGCTGCAAGTCTTCTTGCTCGTGGACCCGCAAGTGCCAGCATATCAAAGGGGAGTACGCGAGGCGTGTGGATTTGCGGCCGATTACCTGCTATCACCCTGAATCCAGTTCAGGATGCCGATATTGGTTGTTCCTGAATTGGGACATCGTTCTTAGTCGATGGTCTTGCGAGCAGGAGCATGGGGATTCCGATGGCGGCCATCGCAGTGCCCAGGAACAGGATCAGTTGATAGCTGCCAGTGATCTCGAACACGATCCCCGCCAGTGGCGGTATTGGCAGTACGGCTAATGCCGTGACCGATTTAAACGCCCCGAGGATTGAGCCGTATGCACGTAGACCGAATAGCTCGGTGATTGCCAGTGCATAGAGCACGCCCAGTGCGCCGAATCCGGCACCGAACAGTGCGACACCGGGCCACAGGAGGAATGAACCCCCACCGAGCGCCAGTAACAGGGTGCCCAACATGATGAGACTCATGCTGATGACGAGGGTTCTTCGCCCGGTCCATATCTCGGCAAGTCGCCCGAGGATGATTTTGCCGGGAAGCCCGCTGAACGACACCACGACCAGCCCGGTGGTGGCGGCTCCATCTGACAGGCCTTCGTTCTGCAGGTGCGGAATGAGCTGCGGGAATATCACCATCTCGGTCATTGCGGACGATACGAATACGCCCATTAGTGAGTAGAAGGCAACCGATCGCAGGGCGCCTGAGAGTGGGACATCGGGGGCGGTCCTATCTGTCTGACCTTTGATATCTGACGGCTTCGGGTTTCGCACCAGTATGAATGCCACCAACGCTGCGATGACGAACGCGGCTGAGATCAGGAACGCTCCGGTCTCCCACCCTGATATCGATACGACAAGCGCGATCGCCGGAAGCACTGTCAATCCACCCACCTGGTTTCCGGCGCCGGTCAACGCCAGCGCCCGCCCACGCTTTTCTGCGAACCAGCTCGACACGAGTCGGTCTGTCGCCAGGGCGGTAGCGCCGGGCAACCCTATGGCGGCGGTAGCGGTCAGCGCGTAGAAGTGCCAAAGCTCGGTCATGAACGGTCGAAGAGCGAACGCCGCCGCGACTATCAACATGGAGCCGACCATGGTTGTCCGCGCGCCGATTCGATCGGCTACCGCGCCGATGGGCGCCATGAAGAAGCTGACGAGGAGGGCGGAGGTTAGTGCTCCAGAAATCTCAGCGCGATTCCAACCAAATTCAGCTTCCAGGGGTTCCACGAACAGGCCGAACGTGAGTAGGACACCCCCAACGACGAGTGTGTTGGCGAGGAATACGACGGCTCCGACGGCGTAGCGACGCTGTAAGAGGACCGTCGTTGTGTGCTTCGACTTAGATAACTGGACGGGCGACTGCTCTTGACGAGACAAAGTTAATACTCAGGCTCTTACCAATTAAGATAATTAACACGATAGTTGAGTAAATGTACTATGATAGTTGTTATAGTTCAACTCTGAATTAATTTTCATGATGTATTCACAGGTACCACTTAACAATGGCGAGAAATTGGCAGGACCTGCTCAAACTCACGCAGGGCGACCCGTTCATCGTTGAGCGTGTTCGATTGGCCGACGGCGAAACCGCCGTCGAAGGGATGTTTGACCCGCCCGCGCTGGCGATGTTGTCGCCGGACGATCTCGTGTTCGTCATGGCCTTCGTACGAAGTCATGGTTCGATCAAAGAGATGGAGCGGGTGTTTGGGATCAGTTACCCGACGGTGAAGAATCGACTTAACCAGATCTCTGCCGCGCTTCCGATGATCGAAAACGATCCGTCTCCACCTGCGGAAGACAGCGAAGACGTGCTGGAGTTGCTGGCGCAGGGCTCGATCACGGCCGCCGAGGCGATTGAGCGGTTGTCATGACGCCAATCTCGGATTCCCAGAACTCGGATCCCCGCAACAAGATTCTGGACATGCTTGCGGATGGGAAGATCACTCCGGCTGATGCGAAGACTTTGCTGGAATTGGTGGCCGGGGGTGATGTGCGCGAGCCGCGTGAACGGGAAGGTCGAGAAGGGAATCGCGACAGGGATCGGGGTCGTCGCAGGGGTGGTCGGTCCGGCGCTGCTTCTTATTTACGCGTGAGGGTGGACCCTCGCGTCGAGGTCGGTGCCAACCCACTTTCTGATCGGGTGAACATCAGAGTACCGATAGCCTTTATCAAAGCAGGAGCGGTTCTTACGTCGCTGATACCGGACTCAGCGGCGGATCGAGTGTCTGAGGCGTTGAATGAGCGTGGAATCGATCTGGATTTCAAGAACCTGGATGCTGATCGGCTAGAAGAGATTTTGTCTGACGGTGGGTTTGCGATCGACATCACCGAGGGGCAACTTAGGATTCGGATAAGCGTGGAGTAGGGATGTGGCTGGGCGGGTACGGGCGTTAATTGGCAGTTATTTGTGGATTGGGCTCGCTAGCCGCAGGAGCGGCTTGCGAGCAGGTCCTGCACCCCTCACCTCTTGGAAGCGATCTGGCCTCTCCCGACCGGGAGAGGGGGTAATCCGACCGGCGGTCGGATATGAATCGTGACCGCACTCTTAAGTCATCCCGAGCGCAGCCGAGGGACCTTTACCTGCGAGTCAGAATCGCAAAAAAAAACGATTGCTCTCAACCTCTTGCCCTGCGAATATCTACCGGGCGTTGTACCGGTAGTGCGTCGGGCCTGCTGGGAGTTTCTGGCTGGCGAACCAGCGCTCTACGTACGGCTTGAGGTCGGCGTTCAATTGCGCTCGACTTTCGGCTGCCGCAGGTAACGGCCCGGCGAGAGAATCGGCGATTTGTCGAGCGATCTCTGCCCGGTCGATCTTCGTGTGGATGCCATCTTGCAGTAACACCTCACCGTCAACGATCACCGTGTCCACGTCTGAACCACGACCCCGGTAAACCACTGCGTCCACGACATTGGTGTCGGGATCAAGGTATGGCTCCGATATCCGGTCCAGGTCCAGCAGAACCATATCAGCGCGCTTGCCCGGTTCGAGGGTCCCGGTCTCCGAGCCAAAGAACGTCACATCCGCGCCGCTCTGGGTAGCCATGTCGAGTATTCGGTGCGAAGACGGGCTCTTCACCCCTACCCCGGGTTCGCGATGAATCTTCTGGGTCAGCCGCATTTCTTGAAGGATGTCGTTATCGTCATTGATCCCCGCTTCGTCGATCCCGATGGCGACGTTAACGCCCTTCTCCAGAAGGCGATTCACGGGGGCGATTCCACTGTTCAGGCGGAGGTTGGAACTGGGGTTGTGGCAGATAGAACTTCCGGACTCCGCCAGGATGTCGATATCGGAATCTGTCAGCCAGACGCCGTGGGCGCAGGACAACTCTGGCCCAAGAAATCCGAGGTCTTTTAAGTGAGCCAACGGTGTCTTGCCCCAGTGCTCGTCGCCGTACAGCCGTTGGTAGAGCGTCTCTTGAAGGTGGACGTGGAGCCCGGTGGAGTGGCGTGTTGCGAACTCTTTAATCGCCATCAGGTAATCGTCGGAGCACCAGTGGACGTTGTGGGGGCTGATGAAGATACGGGTTCGATCTGACACTTTGTTTGCGATAAGCATCTCGCTGGCAGACAGGTGATCGTCCAGCAAGATCGGTCTGGCGCGCATCCCCTCACGGGCTCGGGCGCCCAATTCAGGCGGCAGACCGTTCAGGAATACGTTGTCGTCTTGAGATGTGAAGAAGTGCTGGTCGCGGTTGTAGAGAGAAAACGCTACTCTCATGCCTGAGTCTTCATAGGCGTCGATGATCCGGGCGTTGGATTCGTAGAAATCGAGCCCGGACGGCGTGCGGACCATGGCCTGGTTGTGCATCACGTTGGTGATCCCGGATTCGATCATCTGCAATGCGCACCAGATCGTGTCCAGGTAGGGATCGACTTCACGGCTGGACCACTCGGCGAAGATCCCCGGTTCCAACGGCATATCTAGTGAGCCAAGCTGTAGAGGGGTTAAGCCCATGTGGTGGTGGGCGTTCGTCATTCCCGGGATCACCACAAATCGGGACGAGCCGATCACCTCATCAGGTTCGTACCGGACCTTGAGGTCCCCGTATCGTCCGACCTCGATGATCTGGCCATCTTCTTGGTAGACGGCACCGTCTTCGATGATCTCGCTTTTGTCGTCATCGATCACCCGAGAGACGACGTATTTTCCTCGGATCAGGGATGAAGGCATGTTTGGGAGTCCTTAGCTGGGTGCGCGTGGAGCGTGTCCCTGTGGGGTTGCGACAGTTGATCACGGACGGTCTAGCGATCAGTCGAAGTGCACCTCAATCATCGGACTCCCTGTGATCAGCTGATCCATGGTTGCCTGCCCTCGGTACCACTCTGTCTCTGGGGCGGACATGACCCGTCGACGCTCTTCAGGCTCCGTTACAGGAGTCGCCCGAGCCGTGAGATCGATCTTCGCCGATTCCTTTAGGTGGAACGTGAAGTCAGGGTTGGAGACGAGGTTGGCATACCAGTCACGTTGCCCAGGCGTGCCCGTGATGAAGACCCGGCCCTCGATATACATGAACCAGATTTCGGTCTTGCGGGGTTGGCCGGTCTGCTTTCCCGTGGTCGTGATGTCTATCGTTTTATCGCTGGATAGCGCCCGTCGGGCGGCGTCACTGATATCTGGCACTGGTTACTCCGGGATAACTTGCAAAGGGCTCTCACGGAGTATCCTCGCATCTCTTCTGGTTTCCTGTCCGCACCCGCAACAGCACTAACGGATCCATACATGACTCTCGAGTTCGTCCGATACGCCGATGGCGCCGATGTCCTGCGCCACACCGAACCGTACCTGCTTCGGAAGGAAGCCGAGAACAGTTTGACGTTAGGCGTCGCTGCGTTGTCCTTGCCGTCGGGAGCCGACAACCTGTGGGCGTCCGTATCTGACGATGGACAGATCGTGGGTACCGCCTTCGATACACCTCCGTATAAAACCGTCGTGACCGCAGCGTCCGACGAGGTGATCGATTTGATCGCTGCCGAAATACACGGCGCGGGGCGGAGCCCGACCGGGATACTGGGACCTTCAGCCTCATCTCTACGGTTTGCTGAGACCTGGTCCCGGTTGTCGGGTGAGACATTCCTGCCGGGATTAAATCAGCGCATTTACAGGATCGACCGCGTGATGCCGCCCGCGTCCGCATCCGGCGACTTACGTCTTGCTCAAGTGGACGACGTGCCGTTGCTTGCGGGCTGGTTCGAATCATTTTCAGAGGAGACGGGAACGTTGCGCCCTCAACCCGGTCTGGAAGTCGCACGGGCGGGCATCGACGCCGGGCAGATATACGTCTGGGACAACGGCGGACCCGTCTCGATGGCGGTGTGGAGTCGACCTACCCGCAACGGTGTGTCGATCAGCGCCGTCTACACGCCGGGGAACGAGCGCGCCCGGGGATACGCCTCGGCATGTGTTGCGGCATTGAGTCAGCGATTGCTTGATGAGGGCAAAAAGTTCTGTTGCCTCTACACCGACCTGTCTAATCGCACGTCGAACGACATCTACATGAGCATCGGATACGAGCCGGTGTGTGACGTGGAAGACTATGTTTTCAAGTAACACATCTGGTTAGCGGGTTGGGCGAGCTTCGGTGGCTGTGACGCCCCTGCCCGATGCCGATATATAACGCTCAGCCCGTTGCGCCAGGCACCGCATGTTCTGCGAAAAGGTTCAACTTCAGCCACCCGGGGAACTCCCGGACCATGCGCGGGGTGCCATCGACCTCGATAGCACCGGAACCCATGGCAAACGGCAGACCGATCCGTCCCATCCACACGTCGACCATGGGACGAATGTTTGAGCGCACCTCGACATCGACTTCGAAACCAGGGTCCGTCAGGCAGAGGTCTACATCACCGCGATCTTTGACAAGCCACCATCGCTTCATGCCCAGTTTGTCGACATCGTCGAATTCGAATTGAACGACCGTCCGTTCCTCCGGCATCTGGTCGATATTCAGCCCTCGTCGCATATCCCACATGAGGAGGGAGGGATCCAGCTCGTCATCTTTGACATCACTTGCGACCCAGCGTTGCCCCCAGACCCCGAGCATCTCGACGACCGGGATCAACTCCTCGCCCGATTGAGTTAGGGAGTAGGTGATGTTTCGCTTGCCGCCGTCTGAGTGTCGTTCGATGACGCCTGCGTTCTCAAGCTCTTTGAGTCGACGCGCCAGGAGTGACGTAGACATCGTAGGAACGCCATTCTGGATCTCGCCGAAGCGGCTACTTCCTGCGATCAACTCTCGGATCACCAGAAGCGACCATCGCTCAGAGATGATTTCTGCCGCCATTGCGACCGGGCAAAACTGTCCGTAGCTGGCCATACGGCCTCCCCTGATTGTGAGTCCGGCGATGTTACTTCTTTTTTGAAACTAGTTACGTATCCGCTGATGCGTCAATCTAGTCCCATCAGCACATTGTTGACCCGGAACCGCCTCAGCCTAGAGACGGTGAGCAGTGGTCAAACAAAGGGAGAATCCAGATATGTCGGACGTAGTAAAAATCGCAGAGATGCTCGCAGAAGAGTTTCGGGAACGGGCCGCGCAGATCGACGCGGAAGGTCGATTCCCGACCGAGAACTACGACCGGATGCGGGAAGTCGGTTACCTGAAGGCGTTAGTCCCTGAGGAGCTCGGCGGACTGGGAGCGACCATCGACGAGATGGCACGGGCGCAGCAAGCGCTGGCCCGGGGTTGTGCCTCAACCGCTCTGGCGGTGAATATGCACCAGTTCCAGATTGGCGCAGCTGCAGACGCCTACCGTGCCGGAGGGCCAACTGGACCGGCGCTAAAGAAGGTGGCGGAGGATGGAATCGTCCTGGGTTCGACCAGTGCAGAGTTCATCGTCGCAGGTGAATGGACCACGCCAACGACCGCTGAATTAGACGGTGATGATTACATCGTGAACGGTCGCAAGTTTTTCTGCTCGCAGGCGGACGGTATGGACGTGGTCCGGGTCAACGCCACTGAGGTTGGATCCGGCGACCTGTTGGTCATAGCGTTCCCTGTGACAACCCCCGGCGTGCAAATCATTCCGACCTGGGACACGACCGGTATGCGGGGAACTTCAAGCCACGACGTGGTGCTTGAAAACGTGAGGGTCCCGGCGGCTGGTGCGGTCCGGCTCCCCGGAAATGTTCCGATCCACACCCCGCAGGCGGCGGGGGTGATTCGATGGTTCTTGCTACTCATGCCCAGCGTTTACCTGGGGTTGGCGGAGGAAGCCCGGTCCCTGGCGTTGAGCAAACTTGGTGGCGGGCGCAACAGCGCATTCCGGGCGGCCGAGCTTACCGACGTGATGATCGGCGAGATGGAGGCGGCGTGGATGACAGCGTTGTCGGTACGGGATGCGACCCTTGCGAAGCTGACCGAACCGGGTGGTGAGCCTGGACAAATCGTTGCGGCCGGTAGCCTTTGCAAGCAATTAGTCACGTCTGCGGCGCAAACGGTTGTCGACAAGGCCGTCGCCTTGAGCGGCGGAAGCGCATTCTTCAGGCGATCGCCAATGGAGCGCATCGCTCGGGACATGCAAGCAGCTAAATTCCACCCACCGGCCGCACCGGTTTCCTTCCAGATTATTGGAGCCGAGACCAGAGCTATCGTCGAGAGCGTGAAGGAAAAAACTCTCGTCGGTTAATTAGCCGGAGGGAATTTAATGGCTCTGCGTTCGGGAACGGGCGCAGGGCCAGAAAGTCAATTAAATGTTTTCAATTTCATGTATAGACCTGGGATCAAGCTGCACCACAGCGATCCGTGGGGACAACGTGGACCAACTAATCGCAGATATGCAGGACCACGGCCGTACGTATCACGGCTATTCGGAGGAGGAGATCACCTCGCCGCGGATGCGTGCCCGTATGAAGATAGCGATCATGCACTCCACCCGGCCTCCAGAGCAGCGAACAACGCACACGGAAGGCTGGTGGAGGCCGCACGTGGAGCCGGTGGTTCCGGGTTAGCTCGATACGGCGTTCGCACGCATCGGATGTATACTCCGCCCGCCTGGCAGTTTGCCAATCCCACATAGGAGTTACATCAGATGGTGATCGAAGCGCCCCCGGCTCTCAATCAAGATGTCACGCACATCGCCGATCTTCGTGTGCTGCACGAGGGAGTACCGCGGTGGAGCCATCTTCTTAACAAGGACGGACGTAACCGCGCGCTCCTGATTACCGCGCCGCCGGACGCGCCGCCGGATCCGCACATGCACCCGGACTTCAACGAGTTCTGGATCATGCTGGACGGCGAGACCGAATACCAGATTGGCCAGTACGAGCCGTTCAAGGCGAAGTGGGGCGATGTCGTGATCGCACCATCTGGCTATCGGCACGACATCCGGTCGACCGGCCGTGGTCCGTGGAACATGCGGCTTGTGGTCGGCCCGCAGTGGAGCAACCACGATATCAAGGGCATAGAACCGTCGAAGCTTCTCCCGCTGCCTGAGTCTGAACCGGCCAACATGATTCACACGTCCTATGAATGGATGCTTGAACGCCACGGCACGGACACTAACTGGGGCGAAGAGGTGGTGCTGGATCAGCGCAACCGCGTGAACTTCATCCACTCCTTGCCCGGCAGTTCCAATAACCCGCACTGGCACCCGGACTTTGATGAGTGGTGGGTTGTACTGAAGGGCGAACTGGAATGGCGGGTCGGTAAGAAAGCGCCGTTCCGCGCTGGACCCGGGGACGTTGTTTTCGTCGAGAAGGGCTACCGGCATGAGATCGTCACCGTGAGTGATGAGTCGGCCGTACGTCTGGCAGTCACTAACCGGGCCGGTATTCACATTTATGACGGAGATGAACCGGCACCTAAGGAGTAGGTGGTCGAGTTACGACCCTTCGAGAGCCTCAGTGTGGGTTTAGGTGGGTGGAAGATCTCCCGTCGGGATGTTGATTGTCATCCCGAGCGAAACCGACGGACCTTCACCTGGACTATCCCGACCCTGGCGACAATTTACGCACAGACGTTCCCCTCCCTCATCCCCCTCTCTCGCGCCGGGAGAGGGGATAACCAAGGAGTATTTCAATGCCTGGACCAGCTACCTCTAGCACCGTTTACGAACCTGTCGCCCTGTGGGGTCGAATTCCGCACGGGATCTACTTTAAGGACGCGACGGCGGCGGCGGTCGATGACGACCGTGACCGCGTGTACGTGTTCAATCGAGGAAACCACCCGATGGTGGTGCTAAACAAGGCCGGAGACTTCATCGAGTCCTGGGGTCAGGGCGACTACCAACGTCCACACGGCGTGACGGTCGATCCCGAGGGCAACCTGTTCCTGGTGGACGATCTTGACCACACAGTCAAGAAGACCGACCCGCACGGGAAGGTGATCTTCACGCTTGGCACTCCGGGCGAACCGGCTGCATGGCAGGAGGGTGGTATGTTCAACCGACCCACCCACGTCGCTATCCAGGGCTCGACCGGTGACTTCTTCGTTGCGGACGGATACGGCAACTCCCGCATCCACAAGTTTGACGCTGGTGGCAATCACATCCTTTCCTGGGGCGAACCGGGTACCGGGCCGGGGCAGTTCTCGCTGCCGCACAACGTTGCGATGATCGGCGATGACCGGATCGCACTCTGTGACCGGGAGAACTTCCGCGTGCAGATATTTACGGCAGGCGGTGAGTACGTGGACCAGTGGCACTTCCACCGCCCGATCGCTATAGCGGCCGGGCGGGGTGATGACACGAACCTGTACGTCGCAGAAGCGGGACCACCACCGGTCCAGCGGCACGTGCCGGGACTTGGATTGTTCGTGATCGTGGTTGATGCCGACGGGAACGAGGTCACGCGGTTCGGCGCTGGAACACAGGGCGAGGGCCCGGATCAGTTCATGGCCCCACACGGTATGGACACGGATGCCGAGGGCAACGTTTACGTCGCTGAGGTTTCGTTTACCACCGTGGGATTGTTTGGAGATTCGTTCGACCGCGAGCCGGTGAGCCTGCGTAAGTGGGCAAGGGTGAGCGGTTAGTGCCGGACGAGACGACGCACCTCCGGTGGCATCTTGCGGAGACGGAAGCCGGTGTGGGTAGTGACCCAACCGGCAATCCTCGGTCGAACACGGTCTTCACTAACGGCAGTATGCGATTGCTTGTGTACGCGCCCCGTGGCGAGGACCTGCAGACGCCACACGACCAGGATGAGATCTATGTGATCCAGACCGGTTCAGGCTGGTTCGTGAACGGCGATGATCGGCACGAGTTCGGCCCCGGCGATGCGCTGTTTGTGCACGCCGGTGTGGAGCACCGGTTCGAGGAGTTCACGGACGACCTGTCGATGTGGGTCGTGTTCTGGGGGCCGGACGGCGGGGAGTAGGCGTTTAATCCCAATGTCCTGAGGCCCTCGCAGGGCCCCAGGTATAGCGAACGCCCGTATTCGCTCGGCCTTTGGCCTCATCCCCTTCACCCCAACCCTCTCCCGCGCAGGGGAGAGGGGGGCAAATCGCCGCCTAGCCGACCGTTTCGGCAGTCCAGATGCCGTGGACGTGAGCCAACGGCGTAGACCCTGAGCCGCCTAAGCCCCAGCCCAGGAGCCGTACACCGGGTACTGGCTTGCGATGACCTCGACGTATGCGGGTTGGTTGTTTTCGTTGGCAGCGAACGCACGTTTGAGTGCAGCGCCGACCTCACCGGGTTCGTAGACTCGTTCGGTCGACCAGCCAATTTCTTTGATGGCGTTGGTCATGTTTATGTCGTCCGGGCCGAGCACGTCATACGTGTACGGGTCGTGACCCTCGCCCCAGAACCCCGGACCGTAGCCTGAGAATCCACCGTTGTTGATGTGGACGACGGTCACGCCAAGCTTGAGCCTGCTAAGTACCTCAAAGTTGCCGAGCATGTACGCGAGCGCTGCGTCACCGATGACCGCCACGGACTGCCTGTCTGGATACGCAAGCTTGGCACCGACAGCGGCCGGGAAGCTGAAGCCCAGCGAAGAGACGTTCCCCCAACCGAGGAATCCCCGGGGGATGAGCGTCTCGAACGCCGTGGAGAGCTGGTCCCGGGTGTTACCGGATTCGTGCGTGACAAAAGAGTTCTCGCGGTCCAAAACTTCCATCAACTCGCTGTAAACGCGGTACGGGTTGATCGGCTTTTCAGCTGACGCCATAGCCTCTCGGTAGACGGCCATTCCGGAGTCTTTCGTCGTCTTGACCTCCGCCGCCACGCTGTCACGGGCCTCAATCGGCTCGCTGTCGAGTTCGCTGATAAGCGAGGTCAAAGTCGCCTTAGCGTCACCGATAACCGCGTTCGCGGTCGGGTAAATCCTGTTCACGTCGAACGCATCGATGTTGCACTGGATGATCTTCTTGTTCACGCCATCGGGGATTCCGTGTCCGAATCGTCCCGGTGAGATACTGGCACCGATCGCGAAGATGAGGTCTGCGTCCTCAATGTACTTGACGACGTGGTCGCCACGGGTACCGACAGAAAGCGGGTGATTCTCCGGGAACACGCCTTTTGCTTTCAGCGTGGTTACTACTGGCAGGTTCGCCTTTTCGGCAAACTCCCTGAGTTCAGCAGCAGCGTCCGAGTAGAGGACACCTTCCCCGGCGAACAAAATAGGACGCTTTGCAGACCGGAGGGCGTTTGCTGCGCTTGCCACGTCTTCAGGGTCGGGAAGTGTTTTCCAGCCCTTTGGGGACGTGTAGGGGTCTGCCGTTTCGTCATACGTGGCGTGTGCATCTGGAACGCCAAGCACGACTGGTCCGGGCCTTCCCGAGCGAAGCATGGTGTAGGCACGGCGCATCATTTCAGGTACGCGCTCGGGCTTGTCGATGTATCCATACCATTTGGATACACCACGCATGGCGGCAGCTTGATCGTACCGGGTGCTCTCTCCCGCATCCTGTGCCACTGCGTCTACTATGCAAAGGACAGGAGAACCGTCTTCGTACGCCTGCGCGATTCCAGAATATGCGACCTGTGCACCGGCGGCGTTGATGCCTCCAGAGAACGTGCAGACACCGATCCGTTCGCCGTTTGTGACCCGAGAGTAACCATCGGCCACCGCTACGGCGTAACGGTCATCCCGCATCATCAGGAGCTTCAGACCTTCTCTACCGAACGAGTTGTTGACGGTAGCGACGGGGAAGGTCGACACCCACGGGACGTTTTCCTGTTGGAGGATACGGGCGATACCGGTTGCTACATCGATGGTCAATTCGTCACCTTTGGCTTTCCGAGAGTTGAACCGGATTCGTGCTCCGGGGTGTTGCTCGGCAAGCTAACATCGCCGGGGCAGTTTTTCTATACGCGATATTCAATACGGCCGATGGGCTCAGAGGAGATCGATGACAGACGAATCGAAAGGACCGGCACCCGGCGAGGACGTCGTCCGGTGGGTTTACTCGTCCACCAGCCCAACTCAATTGGCGGCCAGATACGACTTCTGGGCAGCTAATTACGAGCTGGACACGGAACGAGACTACGGTCGTAACGATCCGCAGATGACGGTGCCGTTGGTACAAAAATATGTGCCCTCCGGTGCGCGGATTCTTGATGCCGGATGCGGGACCGGGCTTGTAGGCCAGTTGATGGCGGATGCCGGGTACGCTGATTTGACGGGGATCGATATCTCTACTGAGATGAGGGCTGAGGCTAGCAAGAAGGGCGTCTATCGCGATCTGCTGCACGCGGTCCTGGGCGAGACGCTGGAGTTTGAGAGCGATTCGTTTGACGCTGTGACCTGTGTCGGCGTGCTGACTTTTGGCCATGCACCGGCCTCGTCGTTGAACGAGTTTGTGCGGGTCACGAAGCCGGGCGGACACGTGATCTACACGGTGCGGCCAGACGTGCGTGAGACAGGTGGATTTATTGAGATAGAGGACGCGCTGACTGCTGCAGGTCTGTGGAAGCTTGTTGAAATGACGGACGAATTTCCGTCACTCCCCAAAGGGCTACCGGAATCGATGTTGCGGGTGTGGGTGTTTGAGGTGACGGGGTAAATACACCGTTTGGATTCCCGTATACGAATCTGCGCGATCACTTAACGTTTTAACCGTCATCGCCGTAGCCCAGCGTTCAAAGTGAGCGTAAGTCTCGTCTGTGTACCTTGGCCCCAGAGGCAAGACCGTGGGTCGAGTACCTCAGTTCAGGATCTGAGGGTCTGTGTTCAGTACGGAAGTGCTGTACAGGAACAGGATGTCCTTTTCGGCCAGTGAGAAGTTGTCCAGAACGAGCTGTCTTCGGACGAACCTCATGTCGATCAGGGTGACGGTTTTGTAGTGCTGGGCCAGGAATGGCGCAACGGCATGTGCGTACGAGTCTTTGAAGATGACCAGTTCGGCGTCCGTGCTGGATGACGGGTTATCGATCGTGATTATCGGTCCGAGCCCGCCCAGAAAGACGTCGTACGCGTCCATCGTATTTTCGCCTTCCTGCAGGTATACGGACTCGAAACATTTCCGCTCTTCGAGACTGCTGAACCGGCATAAGGACATTCCGTCTATCGAGTCGTTGTGAGCGAGCAATACGGTGTCATCGCCGATCGACCAGGATGCAGCGCGACCGTATTCGCTGCCACGATAGGTGTCGGTTTCGATTTCAAACTCGTAGGTGTCTACCGGATCAAATCCGAGTGCAGACGCCAGGGCTTTGTAGGCACTTAAAGCGCCCGGCGTTGTCCAGTGCGGATCGGTTGCGTAATACAGCTCCTCGTTGCCCGGTTGCGCCAGCCACATGAGATCCACGTAATTAGCGTCTACTCCTTGCCGGATGGCATCGGTGATGATCTGTTGATCCGACAGCAGGAAACGATCACGGTCCAATATCTGGGCTTTGGTGGGAATGGTTGAGAAGTAGATCGCATTTGATCCTGAGTCTTGTGCTATCGAATTGATCAATCGCGCCGCCCGCGAAATCAGCAGCTCTTCGATGCCATAGAACTTGTCGTACAGACGCCCGTCGACGACGTACACGCCGTTGTTCTCGGGCTTTCGAAGGATCACTCTCTCCACAAAAGATTTGACGAATCTGAAATCGTCCCGGACCACCATCTGGTCTTGCAGATACGTCGCGTAATCCTCCGAAAAATCGCCATCCAATATGGCAGCAAAGTCGATAGAGGGTGATTGAGCGAGTGCACGCCGTTCAAGAACGCTTGAGTCCTCGTCGTTCCCGAGGATCGACAGGACGGCGACTCCGAATACGAATACAAGGAAGACAAGAACCGTTGGCAGGTAGGCGTTTTTAAGTGGATGGGTCATCAGAATCGGAAGTAGAGGAACGGGTTAAATGACGAGTCGACGAGGTACGCAGTGCTGACCAACAGCAACCCGGCGTAGTAAGAGGGCATAACGAAGGTTCGTACGGTCAACCGAGGCAACGTCCGTTCATAAAGCTTTGCGAAAAGCGGTATGGATCCGGCCGTGGCCAGCACAAGCAGCACGATGTTTGATCGCAGGAGGAACCAGGCTTCGTTGTTTGCGAGATCGATCCCCGTCAAACCGAACATGTCCCCCAGGTAGCTAAGGATCTCGCCGGGGCTGCCCAACTGGAAGATCGTCCATCCAATCAGCACGACCAGTAACAAGTACGCGTGCCGGAATGGCCTCGGAATTCGCTCAAGGAGTGTCGCAAGGAATACGCGTTCGATCAGCAGAAGCACACCGAAGTAGAGTCCCCAGATCGCGAAATTCCAGCTTGCTCCATGCCATAAGCCTGTCAAGAACCAGACGATCAATACGTTTCGGACCCACATCAACCTCGACACACGATTTCCACCGAGCGGGATGTAAAGGTAGTCCCGGAACCACTGACCCAGAGACATGTGCCACCGTCTCCAGAACTCGGTGACGCTCTGCGAGATGTACGGGTAGTTGAAGTTTTCCGGATAGCGAAATCCCAACATTCGTCCGAGTCCGATCGCCATATCGCTATAACCGGAGAAATCGAAGTAGATCTGGAATGAGAACGCAGCTATCCCGAGCCACGCGAGCATTACGGACGGTTCAGACGTGGTCACCGCGGAATCCCACAGCAGGCCGATGTTGTTTGCGATCAGAACCTTTTTAGCGAGGCCGATTACAAATCGATGCACGCCATCGGAAAACATCTCAAGTGAATGAGTTCTGTTATCGATGGCCGATGCGACCGATCTGTACCTCACAATCGGGCCAGCAATCAGCTGAGGGAACAGCGCTATATACATCGCCAGGGAGATCGGATTCCTCTGAACAGGCACCCGGTCTTTGTACACGTCGATCGTGTAAGAAAGAATCTGGAACGTGTAAAAGCTGATTCCGATCGGTAACGGCAGGTCCAGAGGGGAGAAGTCGGATCCAAAACCACTGTTGACGGTGTCAACCAGGAGGTCGGCGTATTTGAAGAACCCCAGCAAGGCGAGGCTGACGACCACCGATGCAGCCAGGGCGTAGCCGGATCTTGCTGAGCCGCGAAATTTGTCGATCCAAAGGGCCAGGAAATAGTTGATGGCACTCGACAACACCATCAGTACGACGAAAACCGGTTCGCCCCACGCGTAAAAGAACAGGCTACCGACCAGCAAGATCGGGTTTTTCAACCGACGCGGGGCGATGAAATAGAGCAGGAGTATGGCCGGGAGGAACCGGAACAAGAATTCGAGGCTACTGAATACCATCAGTAGCCTCGAATAAATTCCACGACCTGTTGTCTGGATGCATCAAAGTCGCCCCGGCCGGTACGGATGTGTGGGCGGTAGCCTACTGAATAGCGGCGAATGCCGTCACGAGGGCGTCTCTCTGCTCCACGTTGGAATTGATTGTCATGAAGATGACATCCCCTCGGGATTCGATGACCACGTCTTCCATCGTGAAGGACACGCAGATCAAACGCTGGGGATCGATATCTTCATCCAACTGCGTCCGGATATCGTCGACGCTGGCTCCGTTTTCCGCCTTGATGACGTACAACGCCCTCGTATCCAGGCTGATCATCGGAAGTACGACCGCCGCATCGGACACGCTTGAGTAGTTCGTGGACCCCAGGTAGTAGGTCAGCTTGTCGTCGGTATCGATCACGTCAGACATCCCGAACGGATCTACGCCGGACTCCTCAAATATCTTGTCAGCGATCTCGGCGGCAGTTCCCGTCGGCCCGCCTTCTTCGGAAGAGCAACCGATGAGTGCCACCGTCACCGGTATGAGCATGAGCAAAAATGCCGTGAGCTTTTTCATAATGACCCCGTGCTTCCCGTCTCTGGAGCCATTCAGACTCCGAGCTTAAATTGTGTTCAAGAGCGAATCGCCATCGGGCTATGTGATACCGTTCACATATACAGACGACAGCCTCGGGAGATTTGTTCCGAAGATTTTGAAACCAAGTGATTGGCCGACGATGTTAAGCGCTTGATGGCGCTTTGACGGCAGTTATAAGAGAGACACTACACTGATGCCTCAAGGCTCGCGAAGGACTGGATTGGACGTAGCGCAATATTAGGGACGGCTAGATTAGAGGACCGAAGATCCTCGTTGGGCGCCGCCGGTTACGGGGAGGGTGGTGCCTGACACCCAGCGAGCTGCCGGACTGACGAGGTATCTGATTGCTTCGCCGACATCCCGTGGTTGTCCGGGACCCATCGGGTAGGCCGCTGTCTGGCGAGCTCTTTCCTCTGGTGACCAACCAAAGTCTCGGGACTCGATCAGCGCGGGCATGACGGCGTTGACCCTGACTCCCTTCTCCGTGACCTGTTCGGCAAATGCCGCGGTGAGGCCGAGGACCCCGGCCTTACTGGCGTTGTAGGCGGGGGACATCCCCTTGGCGGCGTGACGGGCTGACACGGAGCTCATATTGATGATGACGCCGGATCCTGCTTCGAGCATCGGGACCAATGCCGCCCTTGAGCAGTAGAAGACGCCCGACAAGTTGACGCCAATGGTGCGCTCCCACTCTGCGTCAGGAAGGTCCCATGCATTACCGCTGGGAGCATCGATAGCGGCGTTGTTAACCAAGATGTCTAGTTTCCCGAACTCAGCCACGGCCAGTTCCACAAGCGCCCGGTCATCGTCCGGGCTACTGGTGTCCATTACGGTGCTGATGGCCTCACCGCCACCGTCACGTATCTGTCGCACGGTGTCCGAGGCGTCTTGCAGATCACCGATCACGATCTTCGCCCCGGCCTCGGCCAGCACGAGCGCAATGCCTTGACCGATCCCCTGGGCCGCTCCGGTTACGATTGCCACCTGTCCATCTAGTCGATGAGGGTCGGTCATGGGTGAATCCTTCTCCCAGACGGGTTTTCTAACGCGCCAACAGGCTCTCGATAAGGCCTGCTACGTGGTCCGGCTTTTCGTCAACGACCATGTGCGCCGCATCCGGCACGACGTGGACGGCTGCGTTTGGCATCGAAGCAGCGAACCGTTCCGCGTAGGTCGGCGGGATTATGCCGTCCGACGCGCCCCAGATTATCTGGGAGGGCTGCGTTACCCGATGGAGTCGCTTGGATAGGCCCCGGTTTGGGATGGGCCACAGGTATTTGGCCGCTGTCGACATGGACTTGGCGCGCTCCACCAGGTAGTTGAGCGTGTCCTGGCCTTCGGATGTCGAGGGATCGACCTCGGTCATTCGCGCCTGCGGGGCGGTCGATACTGCGACCGCCGGTTCCGATTTGACGTCGGCGTACATCGCTTCGGCCAGATCTGAGAGGGAGATTGAGAAGAGGTCCGGTACCGGGTCTGAACCCTCCCACAGACCAAAGGGGGATATGAGGGCCACGTGGCTGAATCGTCGGGGCTGCATGGCGGCGAGTTCCGCTGCGAACATGCCGCCAAGCGAGTGGCCGACTATCGGGAGCCGTCCCAGGTCCAGTTCGTCCAACAGGTCAGCATAGAAATAGAGGAGATCGTGGATGTCGGTCAGGCTCTCGGTTCCGGTGGACTCGCCGAACCCCGGGGTGCGCGGGGCGATGACGGTGTGACCAACTGATAGTTGCTGCAGGAATGGCGTCCACTCCAACCCGGCGATGCCGTGCAGGTACAGAATCGGGTCACCTGATCCGCCTTCGTGGATGTCTACATGGAACTCTCCGTTACGGACGGAGACCGATCGTTCGCTCATTTATTTCCTCTTGTGGGAATCTGGTTGTGCGATATGTGTTGTGGCGGCGGACCTTCTGTAGAAGGCCGACCCCCTCACCCTTGATGCAATTGGGCCTCTCCCGCGTGGGGGAGAGGGGGCAGGCAGATACACGTTTTTGCGGAAACGCGCTCGGGTGGGCAACCCCACCCTGACGTGAACAATTCCAACCTGAGGCTCTCGAAGGGTGCGTGTATCGGTAGCCTTAGTCCGCCGGAGTTGGTGCGGGTGTTGCGTCTCGGACGATGGCGTTTTGCGGCCACCAGTGGTCTTCGTACTCGGACCACATGTCTCGGAGGTTTGGCACAACTTCCTGCGCCGTGCGTCGTATGTTTTCCTTGGCCAACTCGTGAGGGATGGACCCGAACTGGTTCAGGAGCATCAGGTGCCCGATGCGCAGGTCTTTGGCGATGCTCCGAAGTTGCTCGGTGACCTGTTCTGGCGTTCCGGCCACAACATTTCCGGACTCACGCAATTCATCGAATGTTGCTTCGTGATCGCTGGCCCTGCCAAATGTGGTGGTCTGTGCAAGGAGCCCGGCCTTGATGGTGTCGACGGTTCGGTATCCCGGCGGGTCTGAGAATCCGGGGTAGACGTGCAGCATTTTGTTGAAGAAATACTCGGTGTGCGCTGCGTACTTCTCGTGTAGTTCTTCCTCGTTGTCGGCGATGCAGACAAGCTGTAGGAATCCGGCGTGGTACGGGTTGTCCACACCGGCGGCGTTTGCCACTTTCCAGAAGCCGTCCATCACCTGCTTACCGCGCTTGTAGCCGCTGTAGGAGAGGTATGCGTACAGGTGACCCGTCTCTATGCAGTGGTTCCAGGTCTCGATAGAGCCTGCGCCGGGGACCCAGACCGGTGGGCGGGGATCCTGCATTGGTCGGGGCCATATGTTTACGTAGCGGAGCTGGTTGTACTTGCCGTCGAACGAGAAGATCTCCTTCTCTGTCCATGCCTTGAGGATCAGTTCCTCAGCTTCGGCGTATTTATCACGGAGCAGTGCCGGGTTTGCGCCGTATCCGTAAGCCGTGTCCATTGCGGACCCGACCGGGAATCCAGCGACCAGCCGGCCACCGCTGATGCAATCCAGCATCGCAAACTCTTCGGCAACCCGTATCGGCGGGTCGTACAGGGCGATCGAGTTTCCCATGATGATGATCGCCACGTCTTCGGTTTCCCGTGCCATAGCGGAACCCATGAGGTTCGGGGACGGCATGAGTCCGTACGCGTTCTGGTGATGCTCATTCACGCAGATACCGTCATACCCGACCTCTGCGGCGTACTTCAGTTCGTCGAGCGTCTCGTTATAGGTTCGGCTGGCGATCTCCGCATCAAACAGGTGCGAAGGGACATCGACCCACACGCTCCGGTTCTTCTCCCGGAAGTCCTCTGGGAGATCACGGTAGGGGCAGAGGTGGAACATCTCGATCTTCATGGCTGGTCCTTGTCATGGGGCTCTGGTCGTAGTGCCGGTAGTTGTGTTTTAGCTTGAGAACGAACCGTTCAATCGGGTTGTAGCTTCGGTCAATGCGTCACGTGCGGTGTCGAATATTCCGACCTGCCCGTTGAAGCCGTGGACCATGCCTTCGTAGCAGGTGTAGGTGACATCGTTACCAGCCGCTTTTAGCGCGTCTGCATACGCTGCGGCTTCATCGACCAACGGGTCGTATTCAGCGGCGATGATTGTCGCTGCGGGCAGATCGGCGAGGCTTTCCGCTCGGATCGGTGAAGCGTAAGGGTGGGAACCGTCACCATCCGGGCCGATGTAGTGATCCCAGAACCAGATCATGGAGTCTCTGGACAGCAGATAGCCGTCTGCATTAGCGGAGTAAGAGGCGGTGCCGTAATCGTGATCGATCACAGGGCAGAACAGCACCTGGTGGGAGATCTTTGGTCCGTTACGATCCCTGGCCATCAACGCCACGGCAGCAGAGAGGTTGCCCCCCGCGGACGTACCGGCGACGCCTATACGGGTGTTATCGGCGCCGAGCTCGGACGCATGCTCACTTGCCCACACGAGTCCGGCGTAGCAATCTTCGACAGGCTCCGGGAATCGAACGTCCGGTGAGAGCCGGTAGTCGATCGATACGATCACCGAGTTGGTCGAGTTG
>JABIGL010000168.1 GCA_018650185.1 Chloroflexota bacterium | reverse complement strand
ATCCTGCTGGAGGTTGCCCGCCAATCTCTCCATCGTCACCCCCACATGCGACCGCCGCAATAAGAATTAGGGCACTCAGAGACATAACGAATTTCAAGATTTCACCTTTGGATGGCGGTACTGATCGGCAACGGAAATCGATGCCCTAAATCAGTCCCGACGCAGAGTAGTTGAGAGACCGGGGTACATCAATGCACCAGAGAGTGTAGAGACGGTAAACCCACACCAAAACTCAACCGCGGCAACAACATGGCCAATCCCTCAGCCCGGCACGCTGTATTCATGACTTTCGGAATATACATATCCACCATCGTTCTCATCTACGTTCTTGGCGTCTTCATGGCCCAGAAGGTGTATGACCGGTCTGTTAAACCAGACCTGCCTGAATCGCAACGGGTCGTCGCCCGGGCCAGGGCAGGAATCTTCTGGCCGGCTCGATTCACCGCAAGGCTCATGTCGATCGTCTCACGACACACCCCAGCCCCTCCGCACCAGGGTCTGGACGTACACATAGATCCCAACCTGTAGGCGGTACACGGCGATTGGAAACGCCATGTCACACGGCGATCAGACGCCCGGCACCCTTCATGAGTGCCGGGCGTAACTCATTTAATTGACTCGGGAGCCCGGCATGAGGCACACCGGTCCGGAAATAAGGCAGATCACCGGCTACATCCCGCCCACAGGCGACCTGGTAGCCGGGGTCTTCAGGTTGATCCAGGAGTACTCATCCGCTGACGGCGACGGACCGGGTCCGGTATCAGCATTTCATCTCGCCACCGAGCTGAGGCACGATCTCGGCCCCATCAAGCGAGCCTGCGAGATGTTGGAGTCTCACGGCGTCATCATCAAAGACTGGGCGATACAAACCCACTCATCACCGCGCTACAAGATCACGTCGGAAGGTCAGTGGGCGACACAGGCGGACGCCCAGGCCATCCTTGACTACACAAACAAGTCGCTCGCCGATATCGTCGCACAGTCATGGGGACGACATTTCGGGATGCCTCTCGGGATGTCGTCGCTCGCGATCGGCGCCTGGGAGTACGCCGATGAGGACGTAACCGCATTTGTCTGTGCCGCCGGACAGGCGGAGGGCAGCGTGGCATTCAGCATGAGTCGGGATTTCCTGCTGAAATCACTTGCACACGCCGGAGGCCACGACTACCGGGACTTCGAACTCGCGGTAAAGAAGTTCTTCCCGGCCCTGATCGGTAGAATCTTCAAGGACGTCGGACGGGAAATCGCAGCGGCCGGATTTGACGTGGCGCTATCGTCCGGCGTTACGGTCGTTGGAAGAGGCGCAATGCTCTCCAATCCCAGGGACGTCCGCTATTTGACTCATCTCGCGAATCAGTACGGACGCCTCAAGTTCCGGCTAACCATGAGGGACAGCGTCAGGCTGCCCGTCGGCTAATCAGCGGACCTGCTGTTATCTGCGGGCCATACGCCGCTGTGGCTGTCCCGGTCGCGCCTGCGGCGGCCTACCCTGCGGTGGCCTGCGCTGTGGGGCGGGCGCTGCGCCACGGGACTGTTTGACCATATCTACCACTGCGTTAAGTCGCTGCATCATCTGTACTTGTAGCTTCTGCAGATTAGCGGTGTTCTGAAGCTGCAACTGCTGAACAGTAGTCTCAAGCCGCTCTATTCGGGCAACAATAGCGTCCAGTTGATCAAGCTTGCCGAGAGCGCCTTCAAGCGAAGCAACCTTCGCCGTGAGCGCATCTAGCTCTTCAGAAGAAACGCCGCCAATGTCGGCCACCGACGTTTCTTCAACCGGCGCGCTCGGTCCGCTGTCGGACGGCGCCTCCAGAGAAGGTGTCGCACCCGCCAGGAGAGCATCTATGTCTCCCTGTGAAAGTACGTTATTGGCGGCCAATATTGTCCCCGTGTCTATGGTTGGTTATCTGGAGGACGGGACTCCCAAGCGCACGCGCGTCACCTGACGCACCTGTGCGATCACCGTCCAACTTATAACTCAAGATTCATTCCTGCTTCGGGGAATCTACCGATCAGCTTCGAAGGGTAGGCTCCCATGCCGTGATGGCCCTAAGCCGCCTTCGTGTTCGGAAGAACACTCGCATGGGAGTAAAAAGACGTGGCTCGTCGTTCAAAACCAACGGCGAACGCATCTAACAAAGTCTCGGTTCCACTGAAGAAGAAGATCCCGCCCGTCCGGAGCGCATTTGAAAATAGCGTGTTTAAGTCGCGCTTCGCCTCTTCGGAGAAGTAGATAACGACGCTGTATACGATCAGGTCAAAGTTGGACTCAAATCGAATTAGCAGCAGATTGTGCCGTTTCACCGTCACCACCGGGACTGTGAGCGCGTCAAGCAGAACCGGCCATTGACGATCAAATGAATGTTCAGAGGCTAGTAGTTGTTGGTCAGGCCGCGGCCGGAAGTTCGACGATAGCCTCGCCGCTGATTGCCGTTGTCAGCACACGTTCCAGGTCCAACAGAAGAACGAGACGTTCCTCAAGCTTGGCGATACCGACGGTGTAGTCGGATCCACCAGCCGCAATCATGGTCGACGGCGGCTCGATCTGGGATGTGGAAATACGGAGAACTTCCGTAACCGCGTCCACGATCATGCCAATGTCATTGCCATCGATGTCGACGACGACGATCCGGCTGTCCCGGGTGATCTCATGCTCGGCGAGATCAAAACGCTTGCGGAGGTCCATTACGGGGGTGATGCGTCCACGAAGGTTGATTACGCCTGATACGTAGTCCCCGCGGTGAGGTACGGAGGTGACATCCTGCATCCGGATAATCTCCCGGACGGCCCCGATGTCTACTCCGTAAGCCTCTTGTGCAAGGTCGAATACGACTAGCTGCT
>JABIGL010000167.1 GCA_018650185.1 Chloroflexota bacterium | reverse complement strand
TGGAAGTGTGCCATTGCCGCGGCGGAGCTTATGACGGACGGCGGCACCGTCGTGAACATTACGAGCCCTGGCTCCACGTCCGTGCTCCCGGATTACTTTGTCGTCGGCGTATCCAAGGCAGCACTTGAGTCCCTGACCCGATATCTTGCGGTGGAGTTGGCACCGAAGGACATCGCCGTCAACGCCGTCTCAGCCAGCTTCATCAAGACCGATGCCGTGGACGCGTTCCCGGAAGGATCAATCGCTTACGAGATGGCGCAACGCCCTACACCCGCGGGTCGGGTTGTCACACCTGAAGACGTGGCCCGGGTAGTAGCGTTCCTCTGTGGTGAGGACGCTCGGATGATCCGGGGGCAGATTCTCCTCGTCGACGGTGGCGAAATGCTGGTGCGGCGTTAAGTCGTCAACCGGCGCCAGTAGCGACGTAACCGACCGTACCGTCTGCGCTTGAGATGCTCAGCCACGAACCACACAACCTCCGGTGCTCCGACCAGAACGACCCGACGCCTGGCTCGAATCGCCTTCGTCGTTTCTTGGTCGTTCTTGAATCCCGGAGCGAAGTCGTCCATCAAAGCCCAGTCACCAGCAACTTGATCGTTCGGGCCTGCCGGGGTTAGAACGATGCCTCCCGCCTCAGACACCAGCAACGTTCCTGCGGCGAGGTCCCACGAAAACACCGCCCCGGTCACGGCGTACTGCAACACACCACGTGCGACCATCGCCAGCTCATAGACGGCACTTCCCGTGGTCCGTGGTTCGCCAAAGTTGCCCCGCATACCGCGCTTCACCTTGAACATGAATCGCAGGCTTCCGGGGATAGTCGAAAGCCAGCCTCGTTTTGGCCTGTGCGGCTCATTTCCGGTCGGTTTCTTCACCGAAAGCTTGCGGTCGCCGATCCAGGCGCCGCCGCCCTTCCGGCCGTGCATAAGCTCAAATCCGCCTTCCGTAGGCCACGGAATCCATACCGCCCCCACAACAGGCTGTCCCCGATGCAACACGGCCACCGACACCGCGTACACAGGATGTCCGTTCACGAAGTTTGTCGTTCCGTCTATCGGATCCACACACCATATGAAGTCCCGTGCATCCGGCTCGTTTTCCGGGGCGTCCTCTTCGCCGAGGACCATGTGATCCGGGAACCGCGCCTCCACCATCTCGGCGATAAGCGCCTGGCTGGCCCGGTCCACGTCGGTGACAGGATTGGCGCCGTTGCCGTCCTTCGACTCCACATCCAGCTCGCCGCCAAACCGAGCAGAAACGAGTTTCCCGGCGGCGGTCACCACCTCAACAGCGAACTGCTCTACCTCGGCCAGGGTAGCGTCGTCCGGGAGCGCCGCTACCCGGGATTGCTCGTCGGTTCCGGATTCACCGTTAGTTGATGTCAAACTTGTTAGTCACCGATCTCGTACCAGGGTATAAGGCCAAAACAGTCAGGAAATTGCGTACCCGGACCTCATGCAGCGTTTGGCCCGGCGTTGCGCCTTGTCCTACAATTTGAGGTGTTGTGGTCGTTCTTGACCGTCCACGATTCTAAGTTCCCCGGCGTCACCGTATACGGGCGAGCGTCAGTCCGTAGCATTCCGGGACACAGGAAAGTCCAATGGCAAGCAACCAACCAATTCAACTCACCCGCGACAACGGTCTCCGAAGCCGCATGTACCTGACGATGTTCATGCTGGCGGGAGTCTACGCGTTTTTCATTCTCCTGCTGATCGCAGCGGGAATCCCGCTTGTGTTCGTTGTGGGGATCGCCGCGGTGATGGTCGGCATACAGTACTACGCTTCAGACCGAATGATTTTGCGGTCCACCGGCGCAAAAGAGGTCACCAGGGAAGAAGCGCCAGAGCTGTACGACATGGTGGAGCGTCTCGCGATCCGGGCCGACGTGCCGATGCCCAAAGTGGCGATCATGGAAAGTGCAGCACCTAACGCCTTCGCCACCGGTAGAAATCCGAAGAACGCACTCGTCGCTGTGACCACCGGCATCCAGGAAAGACTCACTAGGCGTGAGTTAGAAGCCGTGATCGGGCACGAACTATCTCACGTCAAAAACCGGGACGTTACGGTCATTACCCTCGCTAGTTTCTTTTTGACGGTCGCCAGCTTCGTTATGCAGATGATGTTCTTCCGCATGATGTTTGGCGGATTCGGCGGCGGCCGGAACAACAACGGCGGCGCAATCATGATGCTCATGGTCGGCACGCTGGTAGTCCAGTTCGTCGCCCAACTTTTGATCATGGCGCTATCCCGATACCGTGAGTACGGTGCAGACCACAGCGGGGCTGAATTGACAGGCGACCCGGGAGCACTGGCGAACGCGCTTGAAAAGATAAGCGCCGCCTCGTCACGAGTCCCCGCTGAAGATCTCCGCAAGATGACAGCGGCAAGCGCACTGGCTTTCTACCCCGCCCTGAAGGGACACTCAATGCAGAGCCTCTTCTCGACACACCCACCGCTTGAAGATCGGATCGCACGATTGCGACAGATGGAGAACGAAATGCGCGGCCTGCCACAAGACATCCGGTTCGAGAACTAAATGGCATTTCTGTTTAAGCGCGGACCTTCGGCACCCAAATCAGATTGGGATGCCATCAAGACGGTTATCACCGCAGAAGCAAGACTCCAGACGGTCGGAGAGATCCTCCCCGGTCGCAGGGCCGGCGTCCTCTACCGGCCGCCTGAGCCCGGTCGATACCCGTTCATAGACGGCCTCGAAAGCAAGTTGCGCGGTGTGCTAAACGAAGGCGACGGCGCGACCAAAACGTCCCACGACGTCCAGGAGGACGAACACGGGACGCGCTGGGTAATCCTTGAGGACGGCAACTTTGAAGACCTGACCAACTCTGTCTTCACGGTCGGCAACGCTATCGGTTTCGAAGCCGATCCATCCCTCATGATCGCAGCGGTCTGGAGCACGCACTACGCAGGCTCAGCTGCTTACTGGCTCTACACCTACCAGCGCAAAACTTTCTACCCGTTCATTCCCATCGGTTCGGACGATCGTGACCACCCGGCGGAGCTAAATCTGGCAAAGCTTATGAGCCGTCAGGGAATGGTCGTTGAACGGTCTACCGAGCACTGGTACCCACTGTGGGACATCCCGTTCTAAAACAAAGCCACCGGGGCCACACTTTGGTCGAATCATCTCAGCGCGAAGTTATCACCTTGCAGTGTGGCCACAAATGAGCGTCCCCGGACTACTCATGGGACCCGGAGAAAGCTCTGAACCATACGCGCAGACACTCCGCGACATAGGTACCGAGGCGAAGATCCTTTCCCCGGACGCAGACCTACCCGAGGACGTTGGCGGCCTTCTCGTGGTGGGCGAATCTGTGTTCGGAGCCCTCGCTGAAACACCTCCTCCGGCGCTTCAGATGGCCGTAGAGGCCGATATTCCGGTGCTCGGCATTGGATGGGGCATGCACGCCCTAAACGTCGCTCTCGGCGGAATTTCGCCCGTGTTACTTGCGGACGCTAAAGTCGCCGAACCGCGGCCCAATCGTCGCGGCAAGACTGTCGAGCTTGGCAAGATGCGGACCTTCCTCACGCTGGGTGGCAAGGTCGCCGCGACCATCGGCGCGGGCGGGCCAGTGTCCACACCCGGTCCGGGCGAATTCGCTATCCGTGACGCCGAGAGAGCGCCCACCCTGATGGCGAGCGCATACGACATGGGAACCGGAGCCATAGAGGCCATCGAATTGCCCGGGTATCACTGGGTCATCGGCGTGACCTGGCCGCTAAATAAACCGGATCTTCTGCCGGACCGTTTTGACAACATTCTGGTCGCCTTTGTGGAACGCTCCACCGGCTCCTGACCCGAGAGGGCTCGTTTTCCCAGTCCCTCACGCGAGCGCGGGCGCGCGGCGTTGCCTGTACGAATGAACGCAGTGTGACAAAAACTTTGCTTGAAACCGCCTGAAACGGTAAAATTGAAGGCGTCTTATTCGTGTTCAGGCAATCGTGCTCTCTTTTGCCGCTCACACCCTTATTTACGCAGGCCAAAAACATGTGACGCGACGTCCGCATGAGGCCCGCATCCTCCTTAATTCAGGAGACCCGCCGTGGTAGGTCAGGACATCGGTGAAGTCCGCCCAATAAATATCAATGACGAGATGCGTAACTCCTATCTGGATTACGCGATGTCGGTCATTGTGTCCCGGGCGTTACCGGACATGCGAGACGGGCTGAAGCCCGTACAGCGCCGCATTTTGTACGCCATGTATGACATGGGCATTCGCCCAACGTCTTCCTACAAGAAGAGCGCCCGGATCACGGGCGAGGTACTGGGCAAGTACCACCCGCATGGCGACACGGCGGTATACGACGCAATGGTGCGAATGGCGCAGCCGTTCTCACTACGCTCGATGTTAGTCGACGGACAGGGGAACTTCGGAAGCGTTGACGGCGACCCTCCGGCCGCCATGCGCTACACCGAGGCACGTCTCGCGCCGATCTCCATGACCCTGTTGAACGACATCGACAAGGAAACCGTGGACTGGGCGGACAACTTCGACACGTCGCTCAAAGAGCCGCTGGTCCTACCCTCAATTCTCCCCAACCTGCTCGTAAACGGAGCGGCAGGGATCGCTGTGGGCATGGCGACCAACATCCCGCCACACAACGTCGGCGAGGTTTGTGACGCCATTGCACACCTGATCCGTCGTCCAGAGGCATCGGTCGATGAGCTGATGGAGTTCGTCAAAGGCCCGGACTTCCCGACGGGCGCACACATCTACGGTAACGAGGGAATACGGAACGCCTATGCCACCGGTCGCGGCCGGATCATGGTGCAGGCGTCGCACGAGATCGAAGAGGTCAAGCGCAATAACCGCCAGCGACTTCTGTTTACCGAGATCCCGTACCAGGTCAACAAGTCCACCCTCGTTGCAAAGATCGCCGATCTGATCAAGAGCAAGGTCGTAGACGGCGTTTCCGAGGTCAGAGATGAGTCAGACCGCAAGGGTATGCGGATCGTCCTGGACCTCCGACGCGGTGCATCCGTATCGGTAATTCTGAACAACCTGTACAAGCACACGTCGTTGAGGACCAGCTTCTCGGCGAACATGCTGGCCATCGTGGGCGGAATGCCGCGCGTATTCACGCTCAAGGAAGCGCTCCGCTACTTCATCGAGTTCCGACGTGAGGTCGTCGTACGGCGTGCGGAGTTTGACCTCCGCAAGGCTCGTGCCCGTCTGCACATACTTGAGGGTCTTCGGACCGCACTTGAAAACCTGGACAGGGTGATCGCCCTGATCAGGGGTTCTGCCGACGTCGAATCGGCCCGCACCGGCCTGATGACGGAGTTCAACCTGTCACAGGTGCAGGCGCAAGCCATCCTGGACATGCAGCTCCGCCGTCTGGCCGCTCTGGAACGGGACAAGATCGAAACCGAGTACCAGGAACTGATGGCCGTCGTTGCAGAGTTGGAAGACCTCCTGGCCTCTCCTGACAAGGTCTACGCCGTCGTCCGCAAAGAAACGTTAGACCTGAAACGCAGGCACGGCGACGACCGCCGCACAGTCGTTCACCCGGAGGAACTGGGTGAGTGGCGTCGTGAGGACACTGAGCCGCACGAGACCGTCGTCATCACCTTGAGCGCTAACGGCTACCTGAAGCGCATCCCGCTTGCCACCTACCGTGCGCAGCACCGCGGCGGTAAGGGCGTCAAGGGACAACGGATGACCAAAGAGGATGACGTTACGCCGCACCTCCGGGTAGCCGACACGCACGACTACCTGTTGATGTTCACGGACCGTGGCCGCGTCTTCGGTAGCCGGGCATTTGAGCTCGCAGCAGACGCGTCCCGAACCTCCCGTGGCACACCTGTGGCGAACATCATCAACCTGGAGCCACGTGAACAGGTGAACGCCGTTGTCACGGTTTCGGACCTTCGTGAGGACAAGTACCTCGTGATGGCGACCGTTGCCGGACAGGTCAAGCGTATGCACCTGCCTGAGATCTCAAACATCCGGCGTGGAGGGCTTAACGCCTTCAATCTGAAGCCGGGTGATGAGCTTCAATCAGTAATTCTCGCCACGCCGGAAGAGGACATCATCATGGTGTCCGAGCAGGGCATGGCGATCCGCTTCCACAGCACCGATATCCGGGCACGGCAACGTGCAGCGGGCGGGATGCGGGGCATGGCCTTACAGGGCAATGACAAGATCGTTGCCGCCGATGTTGTCAGTCCCACGGGATCGCTTCTCGTGGTGACGCGACGCGGCTACGGCAAACTTTCCGAGATGCGCCGGTACCGCCAGCAGAAACGTGGTGGTAAGGGTCTGATCACGCTCAAGATCGCTCGAAAGAACGGTCGGGTAGCGGCAGCGCAGGTTGTCGACCGAGAGGTCGACGGGGACGACACGGTCCTTGTTCTGACGGAGAAGGCGCAGGTTATCCGGGTCCACCTGAACGAGGTACGGGAAACCGGTCGTATCACCCAGGGCGTCATCTTGGCAGTCCCGGACACGGGCGACAACGTTAGCGCCATACGGGCTATGAAGACTCGTGAAGCTCCCGCAGAGTTGCTGAGCGAGGAAGAGATGGCCGCCGCTGAAGCAGATCCAGAAAACGGTGTTGTGGAAGATGAACTGACGGCTGAGCCAGAAAACGTCCCAGAAAACATTGAGGATGACTCGCCTGAAGATGATCCGGAAGAAACACCGGAAGCTGAAGAAGAAGACTAGGTCTCTAGCCGGGTCGCCACGTCGGCGGCCCGGCTAAGGCTAATCTCATGCTTAAGCGTGTCGCCGTTGTATCGATAGCGCCGATATTGCCCGGTGCGGTGCACGGCGGATCACAGCGCATCCTGGACGGGGTACTTCACGGGTTGGCCGAGGCCGGTGCAGATGTCCGGGTCGTGTGTTCATGGCGTCCCGAGAACGACGGCGGGTTTCAGCCTGCCCCGCATGTCAGCGTCGAGCCATTACTTCGCCTGACTGGTTATTTCCCTGATCCCTGGGAGGTGGCGCCTCACAGGATCCTCCAGAGTGCGGAGGCCATCGCACCGGTATTTGAGTGGGCGGAATCTATCTACCTGCACGCCGATACTTTCTACCTCCGAGACATGGTTCCACATGGTCGCCGGGTGGTCCGCTCCTTCCACGATTTCCACTACGAGACGGCGCTGATATCCGCTTTTGGGTTCGACGCCGATCATACGATCGTCCCTTCCGAATATCTGAAGCGTTGTATTGACGCCACGGCGGGAGCCCTACCTGACGGTCATTCCGGGCCGGTGTCGGTGGTGCCGAATGGCATCGATCTCGATATCTATCGGCCGAGGCCGGGAGTGATCCCGCGGGGAGTTCGTGAACGAGGTGAGAACGATCTTGTGCTGCTGTGGCCCCACAGGCCCGACACCCGAAAGGGGATCCTGGAAGCCATTCAGATCACCGGAGAAGTCGCCGGGCAACTCCCAGACCGACACATCAGGCTGCTAGTCCCTCAACACGTCGATGCCGAAAGCTCCCCGGAAACGCGAGCCTTCTACGACGAAGCCGTTACCGCAGCGATCAAAGAAGGCGTAATAGAGTCGCTGGAGTTCACGCCGTGGTGGAACGAAGAGGAAACGGCAAACGCATACAGTTTTGCCGATGTGACTGTGTGCCCCGGAAACTTCATCGAGTCATTCAGCCTTGTCGCCTATGAATCCCTGGCATGCGGAACCCCGGTCGTTGCGGCGGCCGTGGGCGCCCTCCGGGATCTGCCGGATCACCCGGGCGTGCATCTGTTCCCATGGGGCGACGCTGCCGCGGGTTCTCAGGCGACCATAAACGCTGCCGACGGCATGATTGATGTCGATGGATTACGTGCAATCCTGGCGCAACGGTATTCGTTCACCACCATGCAACGTGGCTACGTCGAAGCAATAACCGGCGACGCCATGCCTGCCGACGACGCACCGATATCTCAAGGCCACACCTATTCGCTCGCACCCTGGTGCGCAGTTTCGGGCGACAGGGTCTACCACGACTACGAATCTGGGTGGAGCACACGGCCAGAACTAACAGAGTTCATGGCGAACGCAGGGCAATACTTCTCCCTGTCCCATGCCGCCACGGCAAATGTACCGACGGAGCAGATCGAAGCCGCCATCCGGGATGGCGTGATCGTCCGCAGAACCTGAGTTCTCCCTGATAATCTCGGTGGCCCTATAATCCGCCGTCACGGCCATTGCCGATTAGCATCCGCCAACCACCGGGAGAATGACGCTGGCATCTGATAACCCCATCCCACAACGTGAGTACCGCGACGCCTGGGGACGATTCGCCACCGGCGTCACCATCATCACCTCGATGCAATCTGATGGCGAAATACACGGAATGACGGCAAACGGGGTGACATCGGTCTCCCTGGACCCGCCCATGGCGCTCGTGTGCGTAGATAAATCCCGCAACACGCACGGCCACATCTCAGAAGATGGATGGTTCGGTATCAGCATCATCCGCCACGACCAGGCGGACATCGCCATGTACTACGTCCGTGACGCAGCAGATCGCACCGGCGACGTCGAAGTCCAGCTAGAAAACCGTCAATCAGGCCCCCCGGTTATTGCTGGTGCCCTGGCCGCCATGTCCTGCAAAGTGATCGCAGCACACGACGCAGGAGATCACACGATCTTTGTCGGAGAGGCCGTAGAACTCACCCAGAACGACGGCGATCCCCTGCTCTACTACACAGGAAAATTCGGGAAGTTGGAGCTGGATTAGCCAGGTCGATACGACCTCGGTCTAGATAAACCCGCGCAACTCCGTCGCTTTAGCCACTGCCCCGACGGCAACGGCGTAAGCAGCCTTTCGGGGCGTCAGGTCGCGCTCCTTCGCCATTTCTTGTGCCCGGTCAAATCCGTGGCTGATCGTGGTGTAAAGCTCCTCGTTGACCCGATTCAGGGTCCAGCGGAAGCGCTGAATATTCTGCGCCCACTCGAAGTAGGAGACGATCACCCCACCGGCGTTTGCCAGAATGTCCGGTATGACCGTGGTCCCCTGATCAGCAAGAATCGCGTCAGCGCCGTATGTGATCGGAGAGTTGGCGGCCTCTACGATCAACCTGGCCCTGATCTTCTCGGCGTTTTCGGTAGAAATCACGCCTTCTATGGCAGCGGGAATCAGGATATCTACGTCAAGTTCCAGTAACTCTTCGTTGGTGATCACTTCACCGAGAGGGCAGTTCTCTAGCGAACCTACTCGGGCGTTATGCGCCAGCACTTCTTCCATATCCAGCCCGGCCGGGTCATAGATGGCCCGATTGGCGTCAGATAAGGCAACAACGTGAGCGCCTATCTCCACCATCCGTTGCCCTGCAAATGATCCCACGTTTCCAAAGCCCTGGATTGCGACCGTAGCTCCGCGCATGTCGATGCCGATATCTGCGGCGGCGAGCATCGCGATGTCACACACACCTCGGCCGGTGGCCGCTTCACGTCCATATGAGCCACCCAGCTCTATGGGCTTACCCGTGACCGCACCCGGTGAATAGCCGTTCGTCTGTCCAAATGCGTCCATCATCCACGCCATAACCTGGGCGTTCGTTCCCATGTCCGGAGCAGGAATGTCACGCTGCGGACCGATGATGTGTGAAATTGCGCCGGTGTAACGACGTGTAAGCCGATTCAGCTCTCCCTCAGACAGGTCTGCGGGCTGGACCTGTACACCGCCCTTGGCACCGCCGAACGGGATATCCACAAGCGCCGTCTTCCAGGTCATGAGCATCGCCAGGGCATTCGTGTGTGCGGCGTCAGCCGCGGGGGCATATCGCACTCCGCCCTTGTATGGGCCTCTTACCCCGTTGTGTTGGACCCTGAATCCGTTAAACACCCGGATTTCACCATTGTCCATGCGGATCGGAACGGATACCGAAAGTTGACGCCACGGATTGAGGAGCACCTGGCGAAGGCCGTCTTCAACATCAAGCAGGTCGCACGTCTCATTAAAATAGGCGTGCGCTGTCTCAAGCATGGTCAATTCCCTGTCCGGCATCGAATTCCTCCCTGGGGTAGAACGGTCCAGATAGCTCCGGTCGAGCAAAAAATCAGACGATTCTGGCTATGCACCTGGGGGTCGGATGCCCCAATCTACGTTCAGACTCAGGAAATACCTGTCTGGATTCGTTGACCGGGGGCCGGTCGCGCTCATAGAATTGTAGGGTTAGGCTGGTGAAATGACTGACTACGCAATTATAAAAACGGGCGGGAAGCAGTACCGCGTTCGTGAAGGCGACACCGTCGACGTCGAAAAACTCGAAGGCGAGATCGGCGACGGTGTTAACTTTAGCGACGTACTGATGACTTCGCTCGACGGATCTGTCCAGGTGGGCAGTCCTCTGGTAGACAACGCTTCCGTGACGGCAGAAATTACCGAACACGGACGTGGTCAAAAGCTGACGGTGTTCAAGTACAAGAACAAGACGCGCTCACGCGTCAAGAAGGGCCACCGACAGCCGTACACCTCTCTGCTCATCAAGGGCATCTCAACCAAGTAACCCCCCAAAGCTAACCAGGGTGCCGGAAGAATTCCGGATGACCTCGTGGGGTTCTAGAACCTCCACACAGGAGGAGAACAAAATGGCACATAAGAAGGGTGGCGGCACGTCTCGGAACGGCCGCGATTCAAATTCACAGCGACTCGGCGTCAAACGCTTCGGTGGTCAGTACGTGACCGCAGGGACGATTCTCGTTCGACAGCGTGGAACACCGATCAGGCCCGGACTGAACGTCGGCGTTGGCAAAGACCACACGCTCTTCGCTCTCGTGGACGGGCAGGTCGCATACGAACAAGACACAAAAATAAGGAAACGTGCGGTGGTGTATCCGGTAGCGGTAACCACTTCCTAAATCATTTCCTGAGCTCACGGGGCATTAAAGCCAGACATGAAGACAGAAATACATCCCGAGTACCACGCAGACGCACAGGTCACCTGCGCCTGCGGCAACACCTGGACCACGGGCTCTACGTCCGCCGAGTTACGGGTAGCGTTGTGCAGCAACTGCCACCCGTTCTACACGGGCGAGCAGCGCATCGTTGACACGGAAGGCCGTGTCGAGCGTCTGATGCGACGGTTCAACCTTGGTTCTGCTGAAGAGGCTGCCAAGCTGGCAGAGGAAACGGCTGAGCGATCAGCCGCCGCCGAGGCCGAAGCCGAAGCAGCAGTAGAAGCCGAACGAGAAGAGGCACGAGCCGCCAGCCAGGCCGCCATGCTCTCCGGTGAGGCGCCGCCATCTGACGACGCTGCCGATGAGCCAGAACCGGAAACCGGTGATGCTGATTCCGAGGAATCAGGCGATTCCGGTGAAGGTGACGAAGCCGAAACGGCAGACGACTAAACTCGGTTTCAAATCGCTATCGGGTACTCCTGATTGCGAGAACCAGAATTAAACGCACGAGCCTGCACGAAATGTGCAGGCTCGTTGTGTAACTGATCACCACCATCAACATAGGAGGACGGATCCAGTGGCCGATACGCCTCCTCAAGGCGCGCTCTACGGCGGACAAGCCGTTATCGAGGGCGTAATGATCCGTGGGGCCAGTGACGCCGTTGTGGCCGTGCGAAAGCCTGACGGAGAGGTCATGGTCCAGCCGCTCCCTCAGAGCAAGCTGTGGCTGAGCAAATGGCGTCGTATCCCGTTCCTACGCGGAATATCAGCGCTGGCCGAAACACTAACGCTTGGCATGAAGGCGCTGGCGGTGTCCGCCAATGCTGCCCTGCCCCCTGAGGAAAGCGACGAGGACGAACCTGAAGAGGAGCAGACGCTGGGGGGATTTGCCCTTGGCGGCATGATCGCCATATCTCTGACTCTCGCCATCGTCGTCTTCTTCATCATCCCCCTCTTCCTGTCACGAGGCCTCGAGTCTTTCGGATGGAACGACTGGGCCGCAAATGCCGGTGAGGGCGGGATCAGGATTGTGCTGTTCCTCGGCTACATCTGGTTGATAGGCCGGATGTCAGACATCCAGCGTTTATACGGCTATCACGGCGCAGAGCACATGGCGGTCCACGCGCTGGAAAACGGCGACCCGTTGACTCCCGAGGGGCTTCGACGTCACCCGACGGCGCACTCTCGATGCGGTACGGCTTTCCTGCTGACCGTCGTGCTGGTGTCGATCATCGCCTTCATGTTCTTCCCACGAGATCCGCTGTGGATCCACTTCGCATCTCGGATCGTCCTGATCCCCGTCGTGGCAGCCGTCAGCTACGAGATTATCCGCTTCAACGGCAGGCACTCGGAATGGTGGTGGGTAAAGGTTGTCGCCTGGCCTAGCCTGCTCTTACAGAATCTGACAACGAAGCAACCCGACGATGGGCAGTGCGAGATCGCAATAGCATCCATCGAGGCAGCTATAGCACTGGACAACGGCCAGCCGATCGCTGTGAGCGCTATAAGCGGTGAGCCTGCCGTTCAGCCAGACCCTGCTGAGTAAGGGCCGAGGGCCAGATCAACCAGATTCGTCACAACAGTCCCTAATATCCAGGCCCTACTGGGGCCCTCGTCGAGCCCTTAGCTCCGTCCAGACCGCGTCAGGCGGTAGCTCCGTGGCCGACATCAATACGAGCGTGTGATAGAGCATGTCCGCAACTTCGGACGCGATCCGTTCGTGATTGCCACGTACTCCAGCGATGGCCGATTCTCCGGCCTCCTCAACGACCTTCTGGGCGATTCGATCCACGCCGTCCCTGAACAGCTCTGATGTATACGAGCTCTCGGACGGGTTCGCCTTCCGGTCTTCGATGACCGCAAACAGCTGGGCCAACTCTCCGGGACCAATTCGCTCCACCGACTCGGCCTGAGCGACGGCGTCCGCGTCCAGATCGGTGTGGAAACAACTCGTTTCTCCGGTGTGACATGCGGGTCCGACTGGGTCAGCCTTCACCACCACAGCGTCGCCGTCGCAGTCCAGCGAAACAGATCGGACCTTCAGGAAATTCCCCGAGGTCTCGCCTTTGTGCCATAGCTCTTGTCGACTCCGGCTGTAGAACCAGACGTCCGGCCCCTCGATGGTGCGTCGCAGAGCTTCAGCGTCCATATACGCCAACGTTAGGACACGACCGTCACCGGCGTCCTGAACGATCGCGGGGATCATTCCCCTGTCGTCAAAAGTTAGCGTCACCGCCATTTGAATTCCTGTCTGCCGTCGCGGGCACGTCCGGAGTTTTCTGGGCTTAATGAAAGACTACGACCCGCCCCGTGGATCGTCATAACGGAATACAGAACGACTTCGGTTAAAGGTCAAAAAATGCATCCGGGGCCAAAATAAACGCCCCACTCGGGCTACTTTGACCGATCAAACATCTCCACGAGGTCCATCAAACTGGTGATCTCGTGCGCCGGTGTGGCATCGCCCGGGCCAGGCTTCGCATCGTTTCGATTGATCCATATCGCAGTAGCTCCTACCTCGGAGCCACCGCGAATATCGTCGTACAGATGATCGCCCACGTACCACGCCTTGCCTGGCTCTACCTGCATCGCCGCAAACATATGTTTGAACGCACGCGGATGCGGCTTATACACCGCAGCGGACTCCGAAGATTCGACCACCTCGAACTTGGACGTCAGTCCGTACTCGTCCAGCATCGGCCGAAGGAAAGCGTCATCGGCGTTTGAAAAAACGCCCAGCGGCACACGTGTACTTAGTTCGGACAGCGCCTTCACCGTCTCCGGAAACGGGTCCCGGTGTGCCATGTGGGTGACCGACCGGCGGGCAGCGTTGGCCGCGTTACCCGGGATGTTGTCTTCCTCGAACACCTTTTCGAAGCACTCACGCCACGCTGTCTCGTAGCTCTTGAATGGTGGAGAGGTTTCGGGAGCGTCCATATTGGTGCGCCATACCCGGAAACCGACCTCGTGCTTCTTCCAGCGCTTCCACAGATCGGCGCCGGTGATGTCCAACCCCTGCTCCTCTGCGATCTGCTGAAAGGCGCGCTGCCAGGCGTCCGTGTCGTTCAGAAACAGGGTGTCGTAGACGTCGAACATGATGGCGTCAGGCTTGCGCTGTGATTTCATGCTGGGCGACGAGTCCTTCTAAGGTGCGCGCAAACGCGGCGCACTACGTATTGGTGATTGAAGTCTTGCTAGTCGGTCGGCGGACGGACCGGTAGCCCGCGACCAGCGAGATATCGCTTGGCCTCGGACACGGTGTATTCGCCAAAATGAAAGATGCTCGCCGCAAGAACGGCGTCGGAGTGCCCCTCGTGCAGGGCGTCGTACATGTGATCCAGGTTCCCCGCACCACCGCTGGCGATCACGGGAACGGAGACCGAATCCGATATTGCGCGCAGAAGTTCCAGGTCGTACCCGTCCTTCTGGCCATCGGTGTCCATGCTCGTTATCAAAATCTCGCCCGCACCCATCTCAACGCCATAACGCGCCCACTTCACCGCATCCAGATCAGTGGGATTCCGGCCGCCGTGGGTGAATACACGCCACGGTGACTCCGCCGCGAGATCGGGGTCCCCATCCAGTTCCACATCCTCAGGGGGGGCAAGGCGCTTGGCGTCTATGGCCAGGACGATGCACTGAGCACCAAACTCGGCGGACGCCTCACGTATTAACTCTGGACGATTGATGGCCGCAGTGTTGAGGGAGACCTTGTCGGCCCCGGCCTCAAGCATGCGTCGTATGTCTTCTACAGATCTCAGTCCCCCGCCAACCGTCAACGGAATGAACACCTCTGACGAGACACGGCGAACCACGTCTACCATCGTGTCCCGGTCATCTGAGCTGGCGGTGATATCCAGGAATACGAGTTCGTCAGCACCCGCTTCGTTATAGAAACGCGCCAGTTCGGCGGGATCGCCGGCATCGCGCAGGTCCACAAAGCTGACGCCTTTGACGACCCGGCCGCTGTCTATGTCCAGGCACGGGATGATGCGGTGGGCGAGCATTGCGCTCTACTTTTCCACCAGGATCATGTATCGGGTCCCGGCGATGATCCGCCGCGCCCTTATGGGAAGTTCCAGCTTTTCGATCAGTTTCTCGACGTCCGCCAGAGCGACCCGTTCTTTCTGTGGAGGACCGGACCGTGTGGCTTCTTTGCGCCACTCCATGATGGCGATCCATCCGCCTTTTTTGACGATGCGTGCGACGTCTTTGATCAGACGTGCCGGTGAAGAGGCTTCGTGCAGAACGTTGGACATCAGCGCCACGTCAACACTGGCGTCATCCAACGGGATCTTCGTCTCTTTGGACAAAACGGATTCGATGTTGGTTACGCTCATCGCCTCAGCCTGCGAGTTGATGAGGTCCAACATGCCCTGTTGCACATCAACTGCGTACACCTTGCCGTCATACAGGTACTTGGCAAGCGGAACAGCAAAATATCCCGGGCCCGATCCGATGTCGGCGACCGTCATATCGGTCCGGAGCGGTAACTCGGCGATAAGAAGATTCGGGTCGACAGAGCCGGGGCTTGATGTTGAGAGCAGATCTTCAGCTCGTTCGACAGGGAACTTTGTGGCCATAGATTTCTGTATTCCAGTTCGTTTGCGGATCGTTTTCAGGACTGCGCCCGGACCGCAGAGACAGCCTCCGCAAGGTCGATGGCGCCGGTATAGATTGCCTGGCCAAGCACCGCCCCATCGATTCCCATCTCATTCAGCTTGAGAAGATCGTCGATTGAGGAGATACCGCCAGCTATAAGGATACGACAGGTGGTGTTATCCAGTAGCTCACCTGCCGCTTCAAAGTTGGGATGTGCAAGGGTCGCATCACGATTGATATCCGTGTACTGGATGCGGGACACACCCATATCGGCCATTTTTCGCACCATATCCAGCGCTCGAACGTCTGTAGATGCGGTCCAACCTCTCGTGGCAACTATGCCGTCTCGGGCGTCTATCCCAACAACGACGCTGTCAGTTCCCAGATCTGCGATAGCCGCCTCAACCTCTTCAGGCGCCTCAACGGCTGCCGTGCCAAACACGACACGCGCTACACCGTCTGCAACAAGAGAAACCGCGGTTCCGGCGTCCCTGATACCACCGGATACCTGAAGCGGTATCCGAGCGACCGAAGCCATCCGTCCTACTACATCTGCGTTAACACGAGTACCCTCACGCGCGCCGTCAAGATCCACTATGTTTACCCGCGTTGCACCCGCGTCTTCGAACCGCCCGAGAACGGCGATCGGATCGTCGTCGAACACCGTTTCTTGCGAATAGTCACCCTGGTGCAAGCGGACACACTTGCCGCCGCGAAGGTCTATCGCAGGGATCACATCCATCTTTTTAGCCAGTCCTAGAGAAGTTACAGGTGGTAAGACCTAAGCCACTCGGGACGCGACGGTCTCCGCCACGTGCCTCACGAAGTTTTCGTAAATTTTGAGTCCCATATCCGCGCTTTTCTCCGGGTGGAACTGAGTCGCTACCAATTCGCCCCTGGCCACTGCGGCGCAAACCGGTCCACCGTAAGCGGTGGTCGCAACGACATCTTGCGAGTCGTTCGGCATGCAGTGGAAGCTGTGAACGAAGTAGAAGTAAGAGCCGTCCGGGATACCCCTGAAGACCGGGTGCCGGTCCTGATCAGGTTCCGTGAATGTGATGGCGTTCCAACCCATGTGTGGCACTTTGAGACGGGAACCGTCCTCAGAGGGTTCGTCGACATCGAACCTGGCGACATGACCGTCGACAAGTCCCAGGCCAGACCGCTCCCCCTCATCTGACTCGGGGAAAAGCAGCTGCATCCCCAGACACACAGACAACATGGGACGACCCGAGCCCGCGTACTCGCGTATCGGTTCGATCAACTTCAGTTCTTCAAGGGCGCGCATCGCCGCGTCCATCGCGCCCACGCCCGGTAGGACTGCACCATCCGCCGCCATCAGCGACTCCGCTGAATCGGTGATCTCGACCTCGGCGCCACTACGTTCTAACGCCTTGCCGACGCTGTGAATGTTCGCCGCCTGGTGGTTGATCACCACAATGTGCGGCTTTCGTATGTTTTCGCTCAAGAACGCGATCTCAGTTCACTGTAGAAATATGAAGTCAGTGCGTACCCCCGGGCTCCAACCCACAGGCGTATCGGTATCCGTTACATTCTAGAGCCAATTCGCCCGTGGGCAGTCTTTTTTGACCGGGTTGCTACTCAAAGCTAGAATAAGTACGTATTGTTGCGCGAGAATTCGTTCAACTCGGTCAAACAATCCGGGGCTTCAAGTCTCCCGGGAGGTCACGTTGGTCAGCGCTTCCAAGCCAGCCATACCCGCAAACACGATATTCATCACTGAGAAGGCAGCTTCAAAGGTGAAGGAATATGCGGCACGTGATGAGATGGATCAGTTCGGTCTGAAGGTCGCCGTCAAAGGCGGCGGTTGTTCAGGCCTCGAGTACATGCTGGACATCGTGGTCGGCCCGGACTCGGATGACAAAATCATCGAGCACCATGGACTCGAGCTGTACGTCCCGAAGAAAAGCTACATATTCCTTGCCGGAACTGAGCTCGACTTCTCAGACGGTCTGAACGGCAAAGGGTTTGTTTTCAATAACCCGAACGCCGACCGAACCTGCGGCTGCGGGAATTCGTTCTCCGCTTAGGGGGCAATGTGCCTGCGAGTACCACCAGGCTTGATCCCGGTTATGACGCACTATCTAACGGCGTCGCCATCCTTGATCGTTCCCATCTCGGCCGCGTCCGCATAACTGGTGCCGACGCACTCGATCTAATCAACCGGTTCTCCACCAACGAAACCGTCGGTCTGGCTGATGGCGATGTCGTTGTCACCGTTCTTACGTCAAACATCGGACGCGTGATTGAGCTGATCACGGTGGTTCGACGTAGTGCCACTGAGAGCGTGATTCTGACGGGACCTGGAGCGGAAAACACGATCGTAGAGTGGCTGGATCGGTATAACTTTGGCGAAGATTGCGAGTTCTCGATCACGACCGAGTCTTCTGCCCAGATAAGCGTTTCCGGACCGCACGCGTCCGAGCTTGGGTTGCCCCTCCCGGAAAACGGACGTGCGATATCCACCGAGATAGGCGGAGTTGCCGTAGAGATCGTCCACGTACCCGGACCGTCTCTCGCCTCCTACGAGGTTCTGGTCGAGGATCGCAATGCTCTCCCTGCGGTATCGGACGCGTTGGCGGCGGCGGGCGGAGTACCGGCCGACGAAAACGCAACCGAAGCACTCCGAATCGAGCGTGGCCTTCCCGCCCGAAGTCACGAGATCACAGACGACAACAATCCCCTAGAGGCCGGGTTGGAGCCATACGTCAGCTTCACCAAGGGCTGCTACATGGGGCAGGAAGTCATCGCCCGGCTAGACACCTACGACAAGATCCAACGTCGGATCGTGGGACTCCTATCAAGCGACAACGCGAAGCTTTCCACGGAATCAACGCTCAGATCTGAAGACCGTGAAATCGGCCGAATCACGTCCGTTGCGGCGTCTCCATCACTGGGGCGCGAGATCGCCCTCGCATACGTCCGCAAGGCTTTCGCCGAGCCCGGCACGCTACTGAGCAGCGACAACGGAACCGTCGAAGTAGTCGCCCTACCGTTTGTTACCGGCCCAGGTCTCTAAAGCTTTAGACCAGCGGCCACGGGACGTTGTAGTACTCGTCCAGCATCGGGAACACCGGATCTTCTAGAACCGTATCAATCCGCGCACAGAGTCCGTCAAGATCACCATCCGAAAGCGTGGCTTTCAATTCGGATATCAGATCTGCTTTCGGATCCGATGATTCCGAAACCTCAACCCCTGAATCCGTGGATAGCAATGGCCGAAGTTGTTTCAAACTCTCGACCAGACGCGGGTTGATCGGCTGGCCACAGAATTCAAACATCACGGTCCGCACGCGTGCGTAGGGGTTGAATGTGAGGCCTTGATCTATTGCCCAGATCTTGCCATCGGCGTCCTTCAAGCACGCGCCACCCTTGCGATCAGCGTTGTTGACCACTACATCAAACCCAGCGATCGACTCAAACTGATCTGACAGGTCATCCCGCATAGAAAAATATGTGTCCTCTTCATCCGCGTGGATGAAAAGCTGGACACTTCCTTCACCGTGTGGACCCCCACGGATAACCGTCGGCGGTATGTCCGGCCAGCCCAGGATCCGGCTGAGCAAATAAGACGCCCGTTCCCGTTTGTGCAGGCCCCTCGGAAAGTCTCTGAGTGGCCGCTCCCCAGCCTGCGGCTTGTACACGCCCATAAGCGGCACATCGCCACCGAGTTCCGTCTCAAAGCGCACCACGAAGACGTAGTTGGACCCGTTCGGGTGGAGTCCGATCTCACCTATTTCAGAGGTCTGAAGTAGTTCCAGGACATCGTCTTCCGAGCGATCGTCCAGGTTCGGGCCCCTGGGTGCGTTGAAAGAGTCTTGCAGCGTCATCCGATATCCGGGAGCGAATCTACAGGGCCGTCAGCGAGATTATTCCGCCGGTATCCCGGTCTTGCTGTGGCCGTTGGTCTTTGGGCACACGTGTCCGTCCGCTTCGATTGGGCTGTGGCAGTAAGGGCATATCGGTCGTCCGGCTGCGACCATCTTCTGGCCTTCTTCCGCCATCTCTTCCGCGGCTCTGCGTCCAAAACTGAACTGAACCGCCACCTGCTCCTCGTCCTCACTATCGTCGTTGCGATCACCCGGGTCGGTCGCCTCCATGGTGAACACGTCACTATCGGCGTCGTACCGGAGCCGCATGTCGCCGGCCTTGAACTCAACAGCGACCGGCTCTCCGGTGTGGGCGTACTCCGGGAAAAACGCTGTCGGAGGATCTGGCGCTTTCTGCTCTTCCGCCAGTTGGCGTATTGCTAACGACAACTGGAGTAACTGGTCTTTCTCCATCCAGACTATCGCCTGGCCTCGAGCGCTTTGCGCCGTGATATTGAAGGTCCGTTGGCCCGGTTCGCCGACCGTTGCGGCTTTTATGGAATCCACTAATCCGAGGTCAACACGCTGATCTTCAGGCAAAGCTCTCCCCGTCCGATTGCGGTCTTGATTCGTTGTACGTCGAATCTATAGACCGGGATCAAATAACCCACTTGTTCGCAGGTTCCGCCATTCTAGGTATAGCCCCGTCTACCCGGAAGGGCCGGGCTGATTTTGTGGCCTACTGATCACCTCGTAACAGGGGTAGAAGTCCCTCGCCCGCCATCGCAATCTGGTCATCGATCTGGTCAAACGGCGTCACCCAGCTCAAGAGTATGTGCCCCGCACCCGCCTCCCTGAACTCATTAATTCGCTCCGCTGCCTCTTCCGGCGGCCCGAGTAGCACGTAACGCTCAGCAAGATCCTCGTAGCTACCAGAGTATCGATACGCCGCGGCCAGGCCACTGGCTGCAGATGATCGGGCTTCTTCATGCGTCGAGCCAAGCGCCGTCATCAAGTGCAACCCGTAACCAAAGGCGGTGTCATCGCTGCGCCCCTGCTTCTCCAACATCTCACGAACCTGCCCTGCGCCCCGGGCGTATTGCGAAGGTGTGAACAGATACGGCAACCATCCGTCTCCTGCGCGGGTCGCTCGTTCCATCGCCGGTTCGCCTCGGCCGCCAACCCAGATCGGAGGACCACCGGGGTTCGTGGTCTGGGGAGACAGAGTGAATCCATCGAAGTCGAAACGCTTTCCGTGATGCGACGCGTCCGATCCTGACCATATGGCCCGGGCTACTTCAATCGCCTCGTCCGTGCGCGTGCCGCGCTGGTTCAACGGGACATCCATCGCTTCGAATTCGGCTGGAAACTCTCCGGCGACGCCGATTCCCAGGATCAGCCGACCGTTGGACGCAAGGTCCACGACGGCCGCTTCTTTGGCGAGGAGTACGGGATGGTGGAGCGGTGCGATGACCACGGAACTGAGCAACTGAACCCGCTCAGTGGCACCGGCGGCGACGGCCAGCGCTGACAGGGCGAGTTGGGTTGGCCCCGAAGGATCATCACGCATCACGTGTTCGCCCGCACCTACAAAATCAAACCCCAGCTCTTCAGACATTCGGGCATGGCGTGCTGTGTCCGCGACATCACTCAGGTTTACGCCGATCTTCAGACCGTTATCTGGCACGTATCCGGCTCCTTCAAACCTTTTTCTTCTTCTTGGACTTCACGCCCGCCGGTTTCACCTTCGGAACGATTTCACCGGCATCGGCGAGGAAGTAATAGACCGTATTGGGACCCACGGACTGGAATCGATTGCTTACGTCACGCGCCCGCTTCTCATACGGCAAGTCGTCCAGCGAGCGCAGGTAGCTATGAAACGACCCGAACTCCTTGATGAGACGTACGAACTCCGAGGCGTTTGCGACCGTTGCCTTCAGTTTTCGCTTGTTTCGGATCACGCCGGGGTCCTGATGGACGTGATCGATCAGCAGGTCCGGCATCTCGGCCACCATGCCGGGATCGAAAGCGTAAAACACCTCCCGAAACCGGGGCCAACGCGTTTTGACCGGATCACCCGAGAACCCGGAGATAAATATCTTGTGGGTCAGGTTATCCAGGTACTCGGCATCTGTATGACATGGCGGCGCTTGAGTCACGCCAAGATGGTGCCATACAGAGAGCATTCATGGGACTTGAGCCCACGATAACCGTCGCCGTCAATATCCGTAGCAATTCGGTGAACTGTTACGAATTCCGTTGCGGTGGAACGAATCCGGTGCTAGCCTGATTTGAAGCGTGGCGTCGCAACCTGATCCATCGAGAGGTTGCACGCCTTGCGGAGACGAGTAATTCGGTACCGGAACTTCGAGCGAGCCTGGCGTGGTGTGAGCAGGCATGATCCGGCCGGATGAACATCCCTTCGTAGCATCTGCCTGAAAGTTGGACCGGGCGAAAGTCCGATCGATCAAATAGGCGCAGACGGGTTCGTGACCCGTTATAGATCACGGGGGCATGTTGGTGCCCCGAACCAAGTGCTCGTTCGGCGATCAAGGTCGTCGACGAGAATTAGGGTGGTACCGCGGGTCTCTTTTTTATCCCGTCCCTTTCCGGGGCGGGTTTTTTTGTGCCCGCCAGAATCCCAGAATTTAAGACCGTTTGGCCCGTCACACGGACGAACATCGAACAGAGGCAAAAGAGATGGCTGCACAACTCGAGATATACGACACCACCCTGCGGGACGGAACACAGCAGGAAGGCATATCGCTTTCCGTAGACGACAAACTCGCTATCGCCAAAAGGCTTGATGCGCTGGGCGTGCACTACATAGAAGGCGGGTTCGCAGGCGCAAACCCGAAGGACGACGAGTTCTTCCTGCGCGCCCAGACCGGTCTCGACCTGAAGAACTCAGTGCTCACCGCTTTTGGAAGCACCCGACGCGCCGGCGGCAAGGTGGAGGACGACGGGGCCATCGTCGCCCTGCTCCGCACCGAAACCCCGCTTGTGACAGTGGTGGGCAAGGCGTCCGCATGGCAGGTGACCAACATCCTTGGCACCTCCGTCGAAGAGAACCTGCACATGATCGCCGATTCCATGTCGCACCTCATCGCTCAAGGCAGACGTGCCGTATTCGACGCAGAACACTTCTTTGACGGCTACAAGTACGACGCTGATTACGCACTTCAGGCGCTCCGGGTCGCGGCGGAGGCCGGAGCGGAGACGGTGGTGCTGTGTGACACCAACGGCGGCACGCTCCCACACGAAGCGGCGGAGATCGTTGACAAGGCCACCGAATTTGCCGCTCCCCTTGGTGTCCGACTCGGCATCCACGCCCACAACGACACCGACACCGCCGTCGCCGTATCGATGGCCGCGTGGCAGGCCGGCGCTACCCAGATCCAGGGCTGCATCAACGGATATGGCGAACGCACCGGAAACGCAAACATGATCAGCGTTATCGGTAATCTGAATTTGAAGATGGGTGTACAGGCGGTTTCCGACGAACAGCTGGCGTCACTTACCGAGGTTTCGAATTTTGTTTCGGAGCGGGTAAACCGATCACCGTCACAGTTCCAGCCGTTTGTTGGATCGAGTGCGTTCTCACACAAGGGCGGCCTGCACGCTGCCGCCACGCAGAGGTCGGTTCAGGCTTACCAGCACATCGAGCCATCGTTGGTTGGTAACTCGAACGACGTAGTGATTTCCGAACTGTCCGGTCGCGGTAACATCGTTCACCGCATCAAAGA
>JABIGL010000165.1 GCA_018650185.1 Chloroflexota bacterium | reverse complement strand
GCTTTGATGGAGGACTGCAATTTGAAGAGGTCGACTTTCGCGTTGATGTTTATGAGAAAGGCGCAGCACAGATCGACGTGATCATCGAGCCGTTTGACGACGAAATCTCGACCGTAAACAACCGTGTTTCGCGAAGCGTCCGGATCGTGAATGAAAAGGTCAACGTGCTCTACATCGAGGGTAATGCCCGATGGGAGTATCGCTATCTGCGTGCTATCCTCAAACGCGACCCGCGGATCAACGCTACCTTTATCGCATCCAATGTCGGGCCCGAGGTCGCACGGAACTCACCGGAGCACATCGAACGGTTCCCCAACGACCGAGAAGACGCTTTTCAATACGACTTGGTGATTCTCGGTGACGTCGATGCATCCTTTTTCACCGATGACGAACTTAGGCTGCTAGAAGAACTCATCCGGGACCGCGGTGCATCGCTGCTGATGCTTTGTGGCCCGATGTATTCACCCGGCTCATATACGGGTACGCCGGTGCAGGCCATGCTGCCAGTTCGGTTTGATACCGAAGCGGGGTGGAAAAAAATTGCGGAATCGGTTTACCCGGTGCTGACCCGCGAAGGCCGAAGCAGCCTGGTGATGACGCTGGAGAACGAGGTGGAGCTCAACGATCGCATTTGGAGCCGTATGGCGCCGATGGATCAGTTGCCTCCGCTGCTGTCTGCCAAGCCTGGTGCGACAGTACTCGCGGTGCTCTCCGACAGCACCGCGCGGGACCAGAGTTACCCGTTGGTTGCCTGGCAGCGCTATGGGACGGGCAAGTGCATGTCGATCGCTTCGGACCGGCTGTGGCGCCTGCGTTACAGGACCGGCGACAAATACCATTGGCGCGTTTGGTCGCAATGCATCCAGTTCATGACGCTCTCGCGGCTGATGGGTGAACACAAACGCATCCGATTGGAAACCGACCGTTCGGTGTACGCCGTCGACGGCCAGTGCCGCCTGTATGCTCATGTTCTGGATGACAGCTTTGATCCGGTCGTTCAGCCCGTGTTTGAGGTTTATGTGTTGAGCATTGATGGAGGGCAAGCAAAGCAACTCGTCAGTCTTCGACCCGACAAGTCTCAACCCGGGCTGTACGAGGGCTACTTCGCGCCGCCCGACCCAGGACGATATAGACTTGAGGCCAACGAAAACGACCAGCGGGTTTCCAGCACAACGGAGTTCCAGGTGACCGACGTTCGGCAAGAGCTGATCGACACCGACATGAGCCTTGCCCACCTGCAACGCATCGCCAACCTGACGGGCGGGGCCAGTCTCGGGATACGCGAGTTATCCAAGCTTAGCTCGCTCGTGAACGACCGGCTAATCACAACCAAGGTCCGCTCCGAGCGCCCGCTGTGGGACAACAGTCTCGTCGCTTTGCTGCTGGTCGCTCTACTGGGGGCTGAATGGATACTGCGAAGAAGATACGATCTGCCATGACCAACGAACGCCAAGAATCCGCCCTCGAATCGCGCTTACTCGCGGTCTGGAGGCGCAATCAGCGCAGGAACTTTTGCGCCGGCCTGCTCGCGTTGTGCCGCTGGGGCATCCCTCTCTTCCTTGCAGGAATGGTGATTGACTGGCTGACCTACCTACCCACAGCGGGACGGGCGACGGTGTTGCTCGTCCTCGTGTGGGTCTCCTTTTATCAGGCGTGGCGACACGGCTGGCGGCATCTCCGAGGGTTCGAACCCACTCGAACTGCACTGGAGATCGAAGATCAGCTCGGAGGGCTCGAGAGCCTCCTCGTCACCGCCGTGCAGTTTGGGAAGGCGAAGCCGACACCCGGTAGCTCGGAATCACTCTGGGAAGTGACCCGGCAAAATGCCGAGGGAGCGGCGCGGAAGTTGGAACCCCGCAAGATCGTAGATTTCATGGCGCTCCGAATTCCGGCCATCGTGGCTTTGGTCTTGGCCGGGATGATGTTGGTGTTCGCATTGTTCAACGGACCCTTCCTCGCTGCCGGTTTGGTGCGGATTTTCGCCCCTTGGGTGGCAGTTGCCTATCCGACCAACACCAAGCTCGACCTTGGGCAGGGAGATCTAGTGGTAAAGGAGGGGGACAGGGCCAGGATCTTAATCGGAGTGTCCGGAGTCGTCCCTGACAAGGCGAATCTCTACCTTCGCACCGGTGAGGGAGGTGCGCGCAAAAGGGAGATCCAGATCACCGACGGCAGTTGCGATTACACCATCGCCTCCGCCTCCCGTGACTTCAGTTACCGAATAAAGGCCGGGGATGCGCGCAGCCACTGGCACCAGGTGCGGGTGATTTCCGCGCCGCGGATCGAGAAGGTGCGGGTCGGCCTCGAGTTTCCCTCCTATCTCCAGCGCGCTACCGAAACGGTCGAGGCGCTGACCCTGACCGTGCCGGAGGAAACCAAGGTCCACTGGCAACTCACCCTCGACCGTCCGATCCGCGAGGCTGTTCTCCGCCGCGACGGCGAGGAGCCACTACCCTTAACGGTCAGCGACAGCGGCCGGCAGCTTATCATTGATGAGAAGGTGGATGCCTCCCGGGGATACAGCTTCTCTTGGGTGGATAAGGAACACGGATTCGATTTCACCAGTCCCCGCTATTACCTCCAGGTTGATTCCGACCAGTCGCCGCAGGTGGAGTTAACCTCGCCTGAAACGAACCTCAACGCTCTCCTCGGGCGTCAACTGGACCTTGCCGTGCGGGCCCGCGACGATCATGGTATCGGTGCCGCTACGATCACCTATCGCGTGAACCTGCGTCAGGAGAAATCGATCTCCCTCGGGACTCCGCTCAAAAACGGAGGCGGTGAACAAGCGCTCGATTGGGATTACCGCGAAGTTCTGCCCGACCTGAAGATAGGAGATACGGTGTCCTTCCTGGTCGAAGTAGCGGACAAGTATCCGGATGGTCCGCACGTCATTCGCTCGGAGACACGGAGGATTACTTTTCTCTCCAAAGAGGATTATCTCAAGCAGATCCAGAAGAAGAAAGACCGCCTGCTCTCGCGTGTTCAGACGGCGTACCGCCAACAGCGCGCGGCGTTTGATAGCGTACGCAACCTTGAACCGAACACCGACGGCTATGTGCAGGCCTGTCAGGTCGAAGCGATCCGACAAGAACTGGTGC
>JABIGL010000163.1 GCA_018650185.1 Chloroflexota bacterium | reverse complement strand
TACTCGCCGTCACTTTCACCAACAAAGCAGCGCGTGAGCTTAGAGAGCGCGCCGAAGGACTGGTTGGCGGAGCGAACAGCGGGCTACAGGTCCGAACCTTCCACTCATTCTGCGCATTCGTGCTCAGACAGGACGGAGGCCAGGTCGGCCTTGATCCCGCATTCTCCATCTACGACGGCGACGACCAGCAGCGCCTCGTCCGGACCATCCTCGAAGAACTTGAGCTGGACCCCAAGCAGTTCGCCCCGCGGGCCATCCTGTCCGGCATTTCGGATGCCAAGAACAAGATGCTGGACGACTCCCGTCTCGCTAAGCTTTCCAAGAGCTACTTTGAGGAAGTCGTCGCCCGCGTATACGCCCGCTACACGGAGCTACTCGCCACGGCCAACGCCGTCGACTTCGATGACCTGTTGCTTCGTACCCACACCCTGTTTGAGGACCACCCGGACGCGCTCGAAAAATACCAGGATCGTTATCGGCACGTACTTGTCGACGAGTTCCAGGATACGAACGCTATTCAGTTCTCGCTGGCCCGACTTTTAGCCGCCAAGCACAACAACATCTGTGTTGTGGGCGACCCGGACCAGTCGATCTACTCCTGGCGACACGCCGACATCCGCAACCTGACCGACTTCCAGACCGTCTATCCGGGCGCCACGACGGTCACTCTGGACCAGAGTTACCGATCAACCCAGACCATCCTTAACGCGGCGTCCGGCGTAATCGCCAACAACGATGACCGTCTGAAGAAGAACCTGTGGACGGAGAACGACAAGGGCAGTCCTGTCACCGTCGGCGAGGCGTATGACGAGGACGAGGAAGCACGGGTGGTGCTTCAAGAGATAAGCCGGCTGGTCGATGAAGAGGACTTCAACCGGCAGGAGATTGCGGTGATGTACCGCACCAACGCACAGTCACGTGCGATGGAGGCGGCCTGTAATCGGCATGGGGTCACTTACCAACTGGTAGGCGGAACCAAGTTCTACGAACGCAAAGAGATTCGTGACTCGGTCGCTTATTTGCGGCTGACCGTAAATCCGTCCGACGACGCAGCACTGGAGCGCATTGTTAACGTGCCGGCGCGCGGCATCAGCCCACGCAGCGTCGACGCCATTCGCACCGTCGCACGTAACCGCGGCACCTCCATGCTGAACGTCATCCTCCAGGTGGACGATGAAGAGCTTGGACTTTTCGAAGCGATCAACCCGCGGGCCGTGAAGTCGGTCAGGGGATTCGCCGACTTGATGGAGCGCCTGATCGAACAGAGCATCATCCTGTCTGCCGTGGAGCTGCTGGACCTCACATTGGAACGCAGCGGCTACAAGCGACTCGTGCAGGAAGACAAGGAGCGCGGCGAAGAGCGCTGGGACAACATCCTTGAACTGCGTGGCTCGGCCTCAAATTTTGAAGGACCGGAACCGCGTGAACGATTGATCGAGTTTCTGGAAAATGTGGCGTTGGTCTCCGATATTGATTCACTGGAAGAGGGCGAAGATGCCATCACCCTCATCACGCTCCACCAGGCCAAGGGACTTGAGTACGACGCCGTCTTCATGATCGGCCTCGAAGAAGGACTCCTCCCACATTCACGATCTCTGGAAAGTAGCGCCGATCTCGAAGAAGAACGACGCCTCTGCTACGTAGGCATGACCCGCGCACGTAAACGGCTCTACATGTTCCACGCATTTCAGCGCGGCTTCCGCGGGTCACGTGGCGCAATGATGCCATCGCGATTCCTGGACGAGATCCCGCTCGCCTGCGTGGAAACCGTCTCGATTCGCCGCAACTCCAACAACGTCCGCAAGGTCGCCCCGGCGGGTTCAACCTCTCGCGCCTACGACCCAACCGCGGTCAAGCGCCGTGCAGCTACTTCGGCGCAGGTGCGTGCAGCGCAACGGGGTGACTACCGCGTTGCCGATCGGGTTACGCACGAAACTTTTGGGGACGGCATCGTGATCGAGGCGGTTGAGACCGGCGGCGATACAGAAGTCACCGTCGCGTTCGGCAACGGGAACGGCCTCAAGAAGCTAATGGCAGAGTTCAGCGGCCTCAAGAAGGTCACGCCTACGGACTCCACAAAGGCCAAACGCGAGGATCCGGAACTAGGCGATGCGTTCCTTGACGCACCTTAGACGCTCTCCTAAACTCCGCCACACTTGAATCGAACGTAGCGCGCCCTCGCGAACACAGAGGGTAGATGGAGTCAATCGCGTGCCCGACGAGTCCGTCATTACCGATGAGATGCGCTCGCATCTCGACGTAGAATCCGATCCCATTACGTATGATGTCGAAAAGGGCGCCGTAGTTAAATTCGCCCAGGCGATCGGAGACACTAACCCGCTGTTTCAGGACGAGCCGGCCGCACGAAACGGCCCTTACGGTGGGATTGTCGCCCCGCCTACCTTCCTTCGCTCTCTCATAGCCGGTGAACCCAAGGAAGAATTTCCAAGACCCTTCCCGAACAACCTGGATGGCGGGAGCGAGTATGAGTTCTTCGAGCCGATCAGGGCCGGTGACCGGATCACGGTGACGAAGGCGATCGTCGATCTCAGTGAACGGCAGGGTCGTCTGGGTACCATGCTCTTCACGACCGCCGAAACTCGATATGTGAACCAGCTCGGCCAGCTCGCCGCCACCCAGCGCACCACCGGCATTAGTTACGCAACTCCGGCAGAAGAGGAATAGCAGTGGCACAGCTTTACTACGAAGACGTGAACGTTGGAGACGAGGTAACACCTCTCCCTAAAAATGCCAGTTCACAGCAGTTGGTCAAGTACGCCGGGGCATCTGGCGACTACTACCAGATCCATTACGACGACGGATTCGCCCGGAATAACGGGCTCCCGGGGATCATCATCCATGGCGCGCTCAAAAACGCGTTCCTCGGCCAGCTCGTGACCGACTGGATGGGACCAGAAGGCCAACTCAAGAAGCTGTCGGTTTCATACCGCCAGATGGACCTGCCGAACGACGACCTTGTCTGCAAAGGAAATGTCACAGACAAGCGTGTAGAGGACGGCGTCGGAATCGTCGAGTGCGAGATCGCACTGCACAACGGCGAGGGCAAAGCCACAACGCCGGGTAAGGCTATCGTGGCGCTGCCTATGCGAGGAAGCTAGTCAAAACTGTGGCTCCCGACCGGAGCACAGCATCGTAAATCAGAACAGTCCGAAACCAGTGATCGCTGGGATGACCGGACTCCGAGTAACCCCCGAAAAACCAAGAGGAGAACAGTCTTGATCCCAGATGACGAACGCGTATTAGAAGGCAAAGTCGCACTGGTCACCGGCGCCGGGCGTGGTATCGGTAAGGCCGTCGCAGAATCGCTCGCCAGCTACGGTGCGTCGGTGGTAGTGAACGACCTCGGCGTCAATGTAGACGGCACCACACCGAGCGATGGCCCGGCAGGTGAAGTCGCTGCCGGTATCAGGGCCGCAGGCGGGCAGGCGTCCGCAAATACGGACTCCGTTACGGAAATGGCCGGCGGAGAACGAATGGTCCAGCAGGCGGTAGACGAGTTCGGCAGTATCGACATCGTCGTCACTCCCGCCGGAATCCTCCGAGACCGAATGATCTTCAACATGACCGAGGCCGAGTGGGACGCCGTCATCGATGTCCACCTCAAAGGCACCTTCACGGTCGTGAAACACGCCGGAATCCTGTTCCGGCAGCAGCGATCTGGTCGAGTAATCACCTTCTCGTCTGGTTCTGGACTGACGGGAAGTCCCGGCCAGGCTAATTACGGCGCGGCAAAGGCCGGTATCGCCGGGTTCACCAAGGTTGTCGCACGAGACCTGGGTCGCTACGGCGCGACTGCAAACGCAATCTCACCGGCCGCCCAGACCCGCATGATCGCCACTATCCCGGACGCACGACCGGATCGAGGATCTCTGAATCTGGGAATGGAAAACCACCTGGCACGAGGAGCCGGAGCGGCCGAGGACATCGCGCCCATGGTGTCCTACCTGGCCTCCGACTACGCAGCCGACGTCAACGGCCAGCACTTCTACGTGTCCGGCGGGACGGTCGCCCTCTGGTCGCAGCCGCGGCCGGCGCGCACCATCTTTAACCCCGGTGGCGAGTGGACGACCGAGCAACTGCAAGATCTCGTACCGAAGCACATCGTCCAGGGCCTCACCCTGGAGCCAGCGAAGTTCTAAGCATCCAGATCATCTGAATCACTGAACTTCCGACGGATTTCCAGGCACTACTAAGAGGAACTAAAACATGACAGAAGAAAACAACGCGAGGCTTGACGGAAAAGTCGCCATCGTCACCGGTGGTGGCCGAGGCATCGGACGCGGAGTCGTCCTGAAGCTTGCGAGCCTTGGTGCGAAAGTCGTCGTCAACGACATCGGCGCTTCGCTCGACGGCGAAGGCCTCGACAACTCGCCTGCCCAGCAGGTGGTTAACGAGGTTGGAGAGAACGGCGGCGAAGCCGTCGCGAACTACGGCGACGTAACGAAGTTTGAGACCGGAGACGAGTTGGTCCAGCAGGCGTTGGACACGTTTGGCCGACTCGACATCGTTGTAACCCCGGCGGGAATCCTGCGGGACCGGATGGTGTTCAACATGACCGAAGAGGAGTGGGACGCCGTAATTGCGGTCCACCTCAAGGGCACATTTAATATTGTCCGTCCGGCCAGCATCCTGTTCCGACAGCAGAAGAGCGGACGAATCATCACGTTCAGCTCTGTCTCAGGACTGTTTGGCGCATCAGGCCAGGCGAACTACGGTGCGGCCAAGGATGGTCTCGCCGGGTTCACACGTGTCGTCGCCCGTGACCTCGCCAAGTACGGCGTCACTGCGAACTCGATCTCCCCGGGTGGAGACACCCGTATGACGGCGAGCGTGCCGGACACGACGCGGGCCATGCGGCAGGAAGGCAAGATGCAGCCGCCGACCGGTGTGCTGACCCGAGCGCCGGAGCACGTTGCGCCTATGGTGGCGTGGTTGGCCTCTGACGCAGCACAGCATGTTTCCGGGCACGTATTCCACTGCACCGGCAACATCATCAGCCTGTTCACGGACCCGTACCCGGTGAAGTCCATCAACAAGGACGGACGCTGGTCGGTCAAAGAATTGGCGGCAGTGTTCCCGAGCACCCTCGGCATGGATCTGATTAACCCGCAGCAGGCGACCCCGCCGAGGGACCGATCCCAAGCCTGATCGCCAGATCTCCGGAAACCAGGATAAGAATAAAGACGCCGCCGAAATTGTTTCGGCGGCGTCTTTTGTTCCGCGGTATATCAGAGGCAGGAGTGCTTAGCCGGGATCCGCAGCGCCTGTCGCCCCTGGCGTCTGAGACTCGTCGGCGGTTTGGGGGTCGTCTTCAGGTTGCTCGACCGATCCACCGAACTCCTCAAACCAGGCCACGCTGAAGACCTCCATCTTCAAGAAATCTCGGCGGTCTCGATGGACCGACTCCAGATCGTTGAACCCGGATTTCCTGAACGACTTCTGAGCGCGCTCGTTGTAGGCAAGCGTGTGCAGGTAAACGCGGTCCAACGCCTGTTCCTCGAAAATAGAACGGAGCAAGGTCAGTATGGCGTCCGTCCCGTAACCGTGACTCCAGTAGTCACGATCCCCGATCATGATCCCGAGCTCACACTGGCTCTTTGACCGATCAATGTCGTAGTACATGGCGTTGCCGATATGCACGCCATCGTTAGTTTCGATTGCGTACCTGACGGACCACGGGGACGGATAGTTGATTTCGTCCCTGTAATGACGGCCATATTCATCGAGCGAAAGCCGTATCGGTGTCGTCGCGTCCAGCTCAGCCAGCTCCGGATCAGAGCGCCACGCGTAATCACGATCCACGTCGCTAAACAGCTTTGCGCGCAGTACCACCAGCTCACCCTCAAGCCTCTCGCTCGGGGGCCTAGCCTGCGTGGTGGTTCTCTTCCATGGGAAGAGCTTTTTCCAGGATTCGTGACTCATTCTTGAAAGTAAGTTGCTCTATCGCCTGATCGACCGGAACCCATTCCGCTAGATCAAACTCTGCATCGTGATTCCCGGTGTCTCCGCCGATCGCCGTCATTAAATAAAAATAGACCACTTTCTCGTATTGAAAGCCGTCTCGCACGAAAGAGTACCGGGTTTCGCCCACGGATGGGCCAGATTCCACCATTAATCCGGATTCTTCCTCCACCTCACGTCGCGCCGTCTCCTCGCGAGTCTCTCCCTCTTCAGGCGTGCCTTTAGGGAGTGCCCACAGATTCTCACTTTCTCGGTAGCAAAGAACGACCTCCAAACCGGAATCGGTGCGCCTCAACACGACACCACCGGCGGAAACGGCCTGACGTATCTCGGGTCCTCTGGGGAAGCTAGAAGGGTCTGAAATTACTGACCTGGAACCTTTCGGGGTTGCCGACGGGGCTTATCCCGCTCCCGTTTACTGGGGTAATGGGGATGCTGATTTGATCGACAGATCATACGGCCTTCATCACAGACCTGCTAAACCATCCCGCCAGAGCATTCCACAGAGGTATATCCACTCTCGTTAAGCCGTGAGATGCTCGCTTTCGAGGACGATCCTTTGCCCGTGTCACGGGTCGCGAGAACGCCACCAAACTTCGTGCCATTTTTCACGTACGAAATAGGGCTAAAATAGCTTCGGTCGATTTTATTGACACCATTTTCTGACCAAGCCGATTATTAACAGCAGCCGACATTCACGATCCCGGAACCATTACGTATTTAGCGAATTCAAGACAGTGATTGTGGATTGACGGTTGTTTGCGCGCGTCCTGAGATAAGCGCGCGACGAAATTCGTAACCAAATACTCCGGGACAGCGATCCCACCTGATACGCAGTAATTAGCAACAGAGGTAATTACCTCACCGGATCTGGCATCTGAACAGTTGGATGGCAGGCTCGTCACCTCGGACCCCGGGAATCGGGGACGATGGAGGAACTCTTGGGCACAACCGATCTGGTCGTACGATTCGCCGGAGAAGCCGGAGTCGTAACCTCCGCCGAGTCGCTCGCAGCGACCGCGGCGCAGGCTGGATACCACGTTCAAACGTATGCCACGTTTCCGTCACAGATTCTTGGTGGTCCGGTCCATACACAGGTCCACATATCAACCTCCCCGACACTGAGCGACGGAGATGATGTCGACGTACTGGTCGCCTTCAGTGAGGACGGATTCAACAACCACAAAGACTCGCTCGTCCCGGACGGCGTAATAATCTACAACTCTGGTGAGTTCGACCCGCCGGGTGACTCCAACAGTTTCGGCCTTCCATTTGACGACATCGCCAAAGAGGTGGGTAACGCCCGAGCCTCCAACATGGTGGTGCTCGGAGCTATTGCTCCGCTTGCCAACTTTCCGTTGGAAGCGCTCAAGGAGTACGTCACCAAGCGGTTCACGCGTGGACGCCCGGGTGACGAGCAGATCGTAGAGGCGAACAGCTTGGCGCTTGATCGTGGAGCGGAAGCCGCCGAGAAAAGCGGATTCCATCTCGCCGAGCTTGACCCACCGATCCGTCCAGATTACGAACAGATCATGATCTCCGGTAACGCAGCAATTGCGCTTGGAGCGGTCCAGGGCGGACTCGACTTCTACGCCGGATACCCGATCTCTCCAGCCACGACCGTCCTCGTCTGGATGGAAGCCAACCTCGTCGGTGAAGACCGGTTTGCCTATCAGGTAAGTTCGGAGATCGAGGCCATAGGCGCGATCATCGGCGCCGGTTACAACGGTCGGAAGTCGATGACCGCAACAGCCGGACCCGGCGTCGCTCTCATGAGTGAGGGTCTCGGATTCGCCTGGATGGCTGAGATTCCATGTGTGGTCGTCGACGTCCAGCGTGGTGGACCGGCCACAGGACTTCCCACAAAGACAGAACAGTCAGACCTGTTCGCCTGCATGTACCCGGCGCACGGCGATGTAAGGATGCCGGTCATCGCGCCCGGGACTGTAGAAGAATGTTTCTACGCCGGTGCGCTGGCCGTTAACTGGGCAGAGCGTTACCAGGGCCCCGTAATGCTTATGTCCGAAATGCAGCAGGCAGAGCGTTCCCAGAACATCCCGAAACCGGACCTTTCGAAAGTCACTGCGGCCGGACGTGAGGTCTACAAGGGTGATATGAACGGTTACCAGCGCTATGAACCAGACGAGATGGGGCCAATGCCCCTCCCCGGCGGTCCCGGCGCATACGTTGCGAATGCCAGCGAACACGACGGCATCGGGGACTCAACCCACCTGCCGATCCGCCACATTCGCGGTACGGAACGTCGATTTGGAAAATTGAAGCTTCTAAATGACGGGCCTCACGAGATCGAGAATCCGGATGCGGCCATAGCGGTAATGCCATGGGGTGGTTCCAAAGGGCCCGTCAGAGAGGCCTACCTACAACTCCAAGAAGAAGGCGTCGACATCGGCTGGCTTTACAGCATGACGCTTCACCCACTCCCGGAAGCAATCAGTGAACAGCTCAACAAAAAAGAGATCGTGATCGTTCCGGAACTTAACTATCAGGGACAGTGGAGCCGACTCCTCCGTGCCGACGGTTACCGGGCGACTTCCATAACGCAGTACACCGGCCTTCCTTTCAAGGTCGGGTTCCTTGTCGAAGAGATCAAGCAGGCCGTTGCGGCCCACAAAGGCGGGAAGGTTCTCGTATGAGTGATCGAAATGCTGAGTACGACTTCAAATGGTGCCCGGGTTGTGGTGACTTCGGCGTGAAGCGCGCCCTTGAATGGGCGATGCAGACCTATTCCGAGGAAACAGAAACTCCTATGGCGGACACCGTCATGGTTGCCGGGATTGGATGTTCCGGAAACATGGTCCACCTCGTCGAGGGCGAGCAGCCCTTTGGCATCCACGGTATCCACGGGCGGACCCTTCCGGTGGCGTTTGGTGTCAAGCAGGCACGGCCGCAGACGAACACCATTATTGTGGCCGGAGATGGTGATTTCCTGAGTATCGGTGCCGAGCACATCGGCCCAGCGGCCCAGCGAAACGTGGACATGACCTGCGTCATCATGGACAACGGTGTGTACGGTCTTACCAAAGGCCAGGCATCACCGACGACCATATTTGGCACGCAGACAAGCTCCACGCCGTTCGGCAAACTTGAGGCGGCGGTGAAGCCCTTCGAGCAGTATCTGGCGCACGGCGTGTCATTCATCGGCTCACACTACTCAAGCCGACCGCGTGATCTCGCCAAACTAATTGGAGAGGCGATGAACCACAAAGGGTTCTCCATCGTCCACGTACAGTCGCCGTGTACGACCTACAACGACACGTTTGATCTCCTGAAGGGTAACAAGAAGGCGGGGATCGCTCCGCTTGTTTACGCCATTCCGGAAGATCACGACCCGTCAGACAAGGAACAGGCAGAGAAGTTGGCCCGAGCACCCGGCGTGCCACTTGGCGTCATTTACAAGGAAGATCGCCCGACCCTGGAAGACAGGCAGGCAGAGGTCCGTGTGAAGGCGCGTTCACGCACACCACAGGAGATGCTGGATACATACGCCGTTTAATCGGCCACGAGTCAGCGATATCGAAAATAAAAGAGGGGGCGGTCGTTACGACCGCCCCCTCTTTGTATCTCTGGGCATGTCTGGAATCAACCGACGGTTAATCAGTCCGCTGTTGGACGTAGCTGTCTAGCATGTCACGGAGTGCCACCCGACCCCGGTGAAGTCGGGCCTTCAGTGCGGAGATGGAGATATCAAGAATTTCCGCTGCCTCGGAGTTCGTCATGCCCTGCACGTCTCTCAAAACGACCGCAGTACGCAGGTCTTCCGGGAGCAGGGCTATCTTGGATTTGATCTCACGGCTTAACTCGGAATTTAGCGCCGCCTTGTCTGGCGTCTCTTCCCAATCAGCGACGTTGCGTTCCGTGTATGCATCTTCAGGCGCGCTCATCTGAACGCGGCGCTTATCCTTGCGAATGCGCATCAGGGCCGCGTTCACCGTTATTCGGTACAACCAGGTCGTGACCTGCGCGTCACCACGGAAGCGATCTTTTGCCCGGTAAGCGGAAATGAATGCGTCCTGCACAACGTCATCGGCATCATCCGGGTTGTTCATCATCCGGTACGCGACGTTGTAGACGAAACTGGTGTAGTTTTCGACTACTTCGGCGAACTGCTCTTCGTTCATGCGTTGGGTAACAACGTTCTGGAAACTCTCGTGAACCGGTTGGACCGTCGACTATGTGTCTCTATGGACAAGCCTGAGATAGTATCTAGCCATTGAGTTTAGCTTGCCAGACCCGGGTTGCACCATGCTGGTGAATCTCCACGACTAGTCGTAGCATCATATTTTGTACATCGCCCGGTTCGTCATGGTTGGCGGACACGGAACAGGGCACTCTGCACCGGCAGCGTCCGGGTTAATAGAGATCACTCACGGAGAGAAATAAATGTCATTAAGCGGTTCATGGTTTTCCAGGTTCCGCCGCAAGGGTAACAATTCTGACGCTGTCAGCATGATGCCCTGCGACGAGCTCCGTGCGAGCGGCTCCGACTACATAGACGGCGAGTGTGAAGAAGAGATCCACTCCAAAATCATGGAACACCTCGGGCTGTGTACTGAATGTGACAGCTGGCTCAAGTCATTTGCGATGACTGTCGGTCTAATGCGTGACACGCCGGAAGTTGAAGTCCCGGAATCCACGATGGAACGCATACGCGCCATCAAACGGCCCGAGTAACAAGACAGAACCGGCCGGCATCATGTCGGCCAGACCCTGATAAATCCCCTGGTCAGGCGGGAGCTTGAGGCCCCGGCGTCTGGGGGATTTGCGCGTCCGGGTGATCGCCATCCAGAACCTCGTCAATCACCTGAATCGGAACGGCCCCAGGCATCCGGCGGTGATATGCGTAGCTGTGCAAGAGAATCGATGCCGCAATCAGCGTCATTCCGGCGACCGTTGCAGTGCTCATTCCCGTATCTGTGACGGCTGCAAGGATGTTAAGCGTAATGAACCCTGTAATACCGCCCCATGCGGAGGGGTGAGCGAATCTGGGCTTGAGTGCCAGTGCAATGATCATGCCGACAACGATCGGCACAATCGTTCCGGATGGAGATATTGCAATCATTACGCCTACTGCCGTAATAACTCCGTCGCCTCCGCGGAAACGCGTCATCGGAGAATTCCAGTGACCCATAATCGCGGCCACAGCGGGTAGCAAAAGCCAGCTACCTTCCAGCCCCGCCCACATGGCGACCAAGATGGCCAGGCCACCTTTGACCGCATCCACAATGCCGACAACGAGTGCGGCAGAACGTCCTACCTCGCGGTAGACATTAGTAGCCCCGGCCTGGCGTGTCCCAACGGAAAAAATCCGGACACCACGAGAACGGGCCACCATCCATGCAGTTGGAATGGATCCTAAGAAGAAAGCGACGCCGGCAGCGAGTACCAGGTCAGCTAGTGTCAAGCCTTCAGTCATGAGGTTCGGAGTATATCTCTCGTCCGCTGCTTCGTCACGACCAATTACAGATCCCCGATGCGAGGCCTGCGTCGTTCCCGTCGATCAGGCGTCCGTAATCACCTGGTACGGCGCACTTCCGTCGCCCCCCTCAAGCTCGTCCCGTTCGGCCTCTGTAAGGAACTTGGACGGGCACTTGATCACCAGGTGTTCGGTCACGAACACCCCTTCTTCGGAGTACTGACCTTCGAGGTCGATTACAGAGTGCGGGTTAAAGAAAACCTGACCGATCTCGCCTGAATAGTCCACATCAAGGACGTCACCGGCTTCGTCCCGAATCTCGAATCGCGCCTCTAGCCCGTTAGGTTGGCGAACGAACGACTCCTCGACCAGCTTCCCCGACAAACGAATCAACTTGTCGGGCTCCGTCGGCCCACCGGCTTCGATCTCTGAGACCGACATGTAGTAGACGGTCGCGCTCGAGAAGGTCGTGAAGATGAAATAGCCGAGCGCACCGACAAACAACGCCAGCGCAAGTCCCACTTTCACTCGCGGAGTGAAGAGGGTGGTCGCCGTTGCCGATTTCTCGGTGCCAGGGTCGTCCGGAATTTCATCGGATATCGGGTCGTTGTACTTGTTCATTTCTTAATACTCGACGCTTTCCTGGCGTTTAGCCGACTTGGCTTGTCAGCGCCTTGATCTCCCGCGCCAGATCACTCTGCCGACGGGACACTATGAATATGTATGCGAAGAATCCGGCCCAGGTCACGATGTATATGGCGAACAGGAATCCCAGATTCCGTTCCAGGTCGCCCTGCTCCCGGTCCACCACCGCGCTTGCCACGCCGTCAGCCACCGTCACCGTTACAGGAGCGAAACGCTCCCGTTGGTCCGTGATACGGAGCAAGGCCTCGGTCGGGTCTTCACCGAAATCAGAAACCCAGCGATCACCGGCGGCGTTTTCCAGGCCGAAGCTTGTCGAGTCGTTTACAGACACCTCGACCAGTTCACCGTTCTGGGTCGACAAGACAAACCCGACCAGGTTTGTTTCTGAATCCACCTGGATGACCGTAATCACACCGCTCGTATTGCCGTCAGAGGCCGCTGAAGTAGCAGCGGACTGCGCCATCGCAACGCTTGGTAGTGCGAGAGCGGTCAGTGCGACAAATGCCAATACAAAAAAATTGCGCATGGAGTTACGCGCCTCCCGCTGGGGCGCTGCTAATTGATTCCGTGCTGTCGGATGTAGTGGCAACTCGTAACGCCTGAAGCGAAATCGCACGCCTGAGGGCCATCACCTCGTCCTCCTGTTTTCGTAGTCGATAACGTTCACTGGCAACGTAGACAAACAGGACGGAGAAAGCGATTGTGGCGACGAGAAGAGTCAGGCCGACCGGGCCATCAACACTGCTGTCATTGTTGGAGTAAGGCCCGACCACCGCCGACGGATGGGCGCGCTCCCAGAGCTGGGCACCGTAGTAGATGATCGGCGTATCGATGGCACCGATTAGCCCGATGATCGCAGCCAGCCGCCGACGTTGTTCGCCGGGCGGAAAGTAGGCCCTGAACATCAGGTACGCCACGTAAATGAAGAACAGGATCAGGGTTGTGGTTAACTTTGCCTCGCCGGTCCACCACACGCCCCATACCGGTTTCGCCCATACCATACCGGTGATCAGCATCAGTGCCGCAAAAATGACGCCGGTTTCTGCGCCCGCCACCGCAAGTCGGTCCCACTTTTCGTCCCGTGTTTTGAGGTAGGCGACGCTGGCAACGGCGATCAGCACGATGGCGACCATTGCCGTCCATGCGACCGGGACGTGGAAGTAGAGCGCCCTCTGGATGTTGCCCTGGTTGATCTCGGTGGGTACCCACAGGAAGACCATCCACAGGGTAAGAGCCATGAGGGCGGCGGTAAATCCGAGCCAGATCAATCGTATTTTAGGAAGGGCAGCCATAGCGTGTTTCTGCTCCGCCCGTGCGTCGGTAAATAGTATGTGCAGTCTATCACGAGCGCGACCACGGCCCATCGTAAAATCATGAGAATTAGCAAGCTTCAAATAGCCGCCCAGCCGGGTTAACCGTCCAGTCTGACTCGCCCCGCAGGGCATAGCCACCCAGCCGGGTTACTCTTCGAGGACGAACTGGAATAGGACCGCCGATGCGATCATGAAAATCACGTCGAATGCTATCGCCAGTTGTAACCACTCGCTGAAGTCGCCCCAGCTACCGCCGTCCACCACCGCGGAGGTCGACTCCACCGCCGCCATGATGAGTGGAACCGAAGTCGGCAAGAACAAAAGCGGCAGCATGATCTCCCGAGAGCGGACCCGAACTGACACGGCGGCAAACGCTGTTCCAACTGCCGCGAACCCAAGGCTGGCCAGCAGTGCAATCACGATCGTCTCGACCTGCAACACGCTGATGTTGAACAGCGCCTCGAATACCGGGAATATCACCACCTGTGCGATCGTGATGAAGATGAAGTTGCCGAGCACTTTGCCGAAGAAGATCAGTTCCCGGCTAACCGGCGTAAGCATCAAACCGTCCAGGGTGTCACCCTCCGCCTCCACCGCAAAGGACCGGTTCAGCCCCAGCACTCCGGCGAACGCCACCGCTGCCCACAAAACGCCCGGCCCAACATCACGGGCGCGAGATGGCGTTAGCTCAATCGCAAACGTAAATATGGCGATTACGAGGAGTGCGAACACCACAATGGCCAGCACGATGTCCTTCGACCTCAACTCAAGTAGAAGGTCCTTGCGCGCCAGTGTCCAGACCGTCGCCAGTGATGCGCCCATCAGGCGTCACTCGGATCTGAATAAAGCCCAGTGACATCGTTCGGCGTCACATGTGAAGACGGCGCGTCCAGCGCTATACGACCACCAGCGAGCACAAAGACGCGGTCCGACTCAGCTATTCCCCGCTCGATTGAGTGAGTGGTCATCACAACAGCGTGGCCCGCCGCTCTGTGTTCTGAGATCACACCGTCCAGCACTTTCCGTGCCGGCTCGTCCAGCCCGGTCTCGGCCTCGTCCAAAAAGAGAATTCGGGGCCGATGCAGCATTGCTCGGGCCAACGCTGCTCGCTTCTGATAGCCGTGCGATAGCTCCCGCGTCCGCTGTTCCATACGAGGCCCGAGACCCAGGCGGTCGGTCATCTCCTCGATACGTCCCGGCAGGTCCCGAACCCGGAACATCTTGCCGAAGAAGTTCAGGTTCTCCCGTATCGTCATGTCGCCGTAAAGCATGGGCGAATGAAGAACGGCGCCGAGCGAGAGACGGGCATACTCGGCTTGTTTTGACAGGTCACGTCCGTAGATAGATATCGATCCGTAGTCAGGCCGTGTGAGGGTCGTCAGGACGCGGAGGAGAGTGGATTTACCGACGCCGTTCGCACCGAAGATGACGACGGCCTCACCGTCCCGCACCGTCATATCTAGGCCGCGCAAAACCGCGGCATTACCGAAGGACTTTTCAAGTCCGGTAGCTTGGACGGCAAGCGCTACGGAATTTTTGGTCCCCATAGGTGAGGCACCCTGAATTGACGTTGTCATTCGTGGTGGTGGTCGAGCAAATCTGGATGTGCGCCGTACGTTGGCATGTGGCGTCGTCCGGCCCGTAACGTCACGACCGGGACCAGCAGTTTGTCGCCGATCCGTACGTCGCCCGGCGCATCGGTAAACTTGTACTTCCCCTCTTCCAGCCGCATCACACTTACGTCAGCTTCGGCCCCGACCTTCAGGGTCCCGAACTGATCGCCGCGTCCGACAGCCTGTGCTGGTGCGGAAGTAGCAAGCCGTACCACCTCGTCCAACGACAACCCGAGGTGGAGGAACTTGGAAAGCGTCGTAGCGAGGTCATACACCGGCCCGCGAACGTTGTAACGGTGGACATCGCTTGAAACCGTGGCCGGCATGAACCCGTGCTCCATCGCCGCTTCGGCCACCTTGAACCCGAAGCTGCCTGCGCCGTGCCCCACGTCAAACACCACACCACGCTCACGCGCTTCAAGCGCCGATTGGACGACAGCCCCGGCGTCATTGATGATGCCCGGCGGATTGGCGGTAAAGCTGTGGGTCACGATATCGCCGCCACGCAGCTTCCCCAGGATCTCCTCGATGTCATGGTTGGTTCCGCCGATGTGGATCATCACCGGCTTGTCTAGGTAATCAGCTGCCTCAATAGCCCGGTCCAGCGCCATGAGATCGTTGGTGCCAACGATCCCCTCGGTCAATCGGACCTTTACGCCGACGATAACGTCCGGGTGAAGCTTTGCCGCTTCAACCGCCTTGTCGACCCGCGCCCAACGGATGTCCTCAAGCTCACCGATCTCGTTGTCGAGCTGTCCCATGCCTGAGATGTGCAGGAACGCCAGCGTCCGGGCGTCCACCTGGTCAATTACATATCGCCGAAACCCCGCCAGTGTGTTCGCACCGGCAGACCCGGCATCTATGATCGTCGTGGCGCCCCGTGACAGCGAGTGGACGTCTGCTTCGATTGCCAGATGTGCCACGCCCCACCAGACGTGAACGTGGAGGTCTACAAGCCCGGGTAGTACCAGCAACCCATCCGCCTCGATCACG
>JABIGL010000160.1 GCA_018650185.1 Chloroflexota bacterium | reverse complement strand
CGAGTACGGCCCCGACCACTACTGGGGCGTCGAGGGAGCAGCCAAATACTGGCACTTCGTCGACCTGGCATGGGTGTTCATCTACCCGACTCTGTATCTGGTAGGGGAGTCGGTTGAGATGGGTGCGCACTGATAGACGCACAGATCAAGAGAAATGAAAAAGGGGCGGACCGAAGTCCGCCCCTTTTTTCGTTCAGATAATCTCTACGCCCGCAGGATCTTCCGCCGCACCAGGATGCGCTCGGTGAGCGGCCGCATCCCCAGTTGCTGGGTAATGGCCAGCGCCTCGTCCTGTAGCTCCATGGCCTTCTTGCTGTCACCGATCCTTGACCCACTCGAAGGGTCGTCGTTGTCCAGAAGCATCTCGGCGTAATCGGAACAGGTCCAGGCGAGTTCCGGGCCGTACCCGGCGGATCGGCAGAACTCGATACCATCCTCAAAGTGCCGGGCCGCATCTTCAGGCGATCCCATCCCCCAGGCCTTCCGACCAAGCAACGACTGTGACGACCCTGGCGTCCTCGGGAGGAAGAGGGTTGCATGTCTCCGGTACGGAGGACCGCGTACCGGAATTGCCCGTTAGCCGTCGGTCGGAGCTTGCTCGTTATCGTTGAACCCAAAGATCAGCGCCTGGACGCCGGTGGCGTAGATGTCGTCGCCCTCCAGCTCCAGCGTGATCTGGGGTAAGCCCTGGGTGGCGTGGCCCGAGACGATGATCCCGTGACGTGTGAGGTCGTAGGTGCTCAGGTGCCATCCGCACGGCCCCATCATCTGGTGATCAGGCTTATAAGTACCGTTCAACGGGAATCCCATGTGCGGGCATACGGTATTGAAGGCAACGATGTCGTTGTCAGGACCGATCCCTCCACCGGCGGGAGCTCCGAGCTTGATCAGGTTGTTTAGCGCGCTCGGATGGTCGTACGGGTAGTTGAACGTGACCGGTACGCCTTCCTCAAGGTCGCTCAGCGATGCGATTCGCTGGCGCTCAAACGTGGCCGATTGGGCGTACAGGATCCTTCCAGGTATTACGCGTTCAAGGGCGATCAGGCTTGCGGCCGCAGCGCCCATAAATAGGAACTGTCGCCGTGAAACACAGGGGAGGAAGCCCTTTTTGTCTGCGTCTGGCGAACTGTCTTCGGGAAGGGAAGATCCCGGCATAGTCGTGTTATCCATCAATTGGCCCCCAGGGTTCGCAGCTCGTACGGCGGAAGCACGGCCGGGATGTCGAACGGCGTATCGTCACTGCCGAGGCTGCCCAGGAATGCCACGAGGGAATCGACCTCGTCAGCATTAAGGTTGAGCGGTTTCAGGAGCGGATCTTTATTTGGAACATCACCACCTCCCTCGTTGTAAAAGGCGACGACATCTTCCAGGCTAGCTATCACGCCGTTGTGCATGTAGGGAGCGGTACGGGCAATTTCAAGGAGCGATGGTGTGCGGAATCGACCTCGGTCCGCTTCATCGTGCGTCATGGCGAACCGCCCTGGGTCGGAGCGGAGTTCGGCGAACTCTCCGACGCCGAACTGTTTGAAGAATCGTCGGAACGTGATGTGTCGATCTGTGTTGCTGAATATCTCGGGATTGGCGGGGACACCAGTGACGTGGAGATCGCCATCTGCCAGCAGGACGTCGCTGTGGCAGGAGGAGCATCCGGCTTTGCCTTCGAATAGCTGCAACCCGGCCCGTTGCTGGACATTTAACGCCATGTCATCTCCGGCCTTGAACGCCAGATACGGGTTGTCCGTTGACTCAAGTGTCGCAACGAACGCAGCCAGGGAATTGAGAACCTTCCCGTAGCTCGCCTCGTTGCCGAAGAGGCGTTCGAACGCTTCCGCATAGACAGGCGTTTGGAGCATACGTTCGACGAGCAGTCGCCCGTCCATGTGCATGAAGTGGGCTTCAGCGATGTGGTCCCTGACGACAGTCGCCATGTCCGATCCGTCGAACCTGCCGTCCCAGTCCAGCAGGGCCATCTGGCTTGCGTTCAGAAGCGTTGGCGTGTTCCGGAAATACTCAACGCTGGTATAGCCGCTGGATAGCGCTTCGCCATCGGTCCACGCTTTCTCCGGGAGATGACAACTGGAACATGAAGTGACGCCGTTACCGGACAACCGTGGATCGAAGAACAACAGCCTGCCGAGGTCTGCCTGTGTCGCTATAGATGCGGCGGTGACCTGGTTTTGACCCGATGGCTGGCTATCTGGTTGCGGCTCGCCTGAAAGAGAAGCAAGCGCAACCGGGACCGACAGGGCGGCGACCAGGACTACCAGTAGCAGGATCACGCCGGTTCGGCGGGGGCTCATCGCTGTCCTTTTCGCCTGCATGATATTCAGTCAGGTACCGAAGCAAGGCAGACGTGTCGTAGTCGGCAAAGGTCTGTGCCGCACATATTACTGTGAACTCAGTGCGGGCGATCCTAAAATTGCCCACAAATATCAGCCATAGCGACTTTATGAGGGCCGACTTGTATAGCCTCAGGCAGTTGCTACTTTGGACCCTTCAACTGCTTCTTCCTCGGCCACAGATCCGGCCTTCCGTTTCGGAGGGCTGGCGAGTGCGAACCCGGCGAGTGCGACCGATAGCAGTACCAGCGTGATCCCAAACGCAAGATCGTAACTGCCTCGCTGGTCGAAAATAACTCCGGCCATGATGGGGCCGATTATGGTCGGAATGATCATGGCCGGGCGTGTTAGTCCGATGATCGCTCCAAAATTTTTGAGTCCGTACATCTCGGTGATGGTCAGCGGACCCAGTGCACCGACTCCTCCCATTCCAAGCCCGAATACGGTCAGCCCAATCCACGTGAATATCTGACCGTCCGGAAACAGGATGATGGCCAATCCGATGACCTGCAGAAAGACAACGATCACGTATGACCAACGCGCTGTGATCCATTCGCTAACGGTGCCGAATAATATTTTTGAGGTAACGGCGAAAAAGGCCAGGAGCATCAGGCCGATTGCTGCCTCTGTTGAGCTGAATCCAACCTGCTCAAGATGCGGGAAAAACTGTGTAGCTACGGATGTCCGGGCGAATTGCTGAAGTGCCATTCCGACCGATAGGAACCAGAACGCCCGCGTGCGGACTGCCTCGCCGGTTGTGAACCCCTGCAAAGCAGCTCGCGCAGCCTTACCAGCGTCTCCTGCCGGTGCCCAGCGCTTGTTTACCTCTTTTTCCACATCTTCAGGACTGTCCCTGATGACAAAGAAGATAAGGATGAGCAACCCGATCATCAGGAATCCGGTTGTGGCAAATCCCCAGCGCCAGCCTCCAAATGCGATGACAGCCGTAATGATGGGAACGGATAGCATCCCGCCGAAGTTGTTCCCTGAAGCGATGATTCCCATCATTCGACCCCGGATAGTCGGGAACCAGAGGCCTACAAGCCTTCCGACGGGCAACATTGACGCCCCGGGAGTTGCGATGAAGATCAGCGCACTGAAGGCGTAGAACTGCCAGAGGTCCGTCATGATCGATCGCAGGAAGAAGCCGATGATCATCAGGATCATGGACACGATCATGACCGGACGGGCGCCATGCTTGTCCATCAGCCGACCTGCGAACGGCGAGAGAATGCCCATGAACGCCGAGAGGGTCAGCGAGATGTTGATCTCGGTCCGGGACCAGCCGAACTCTTCCTCAAGAGGGATGATGAACACCCCGAAGGCGAACTGACCCATCCCGATGGTCGCCCCGAGCGTGGCGAACACGGTTAGCGCAATTGGCCACCCGCGGTATATCCCCGTACGCGGTGCTACGGGAGCGCTGCTGCCAGAAGAGCCGAGGTCATCGCCCGTGGGCGTGTTAGAGATGCTGCGGGTCCTTTAGATGGACTGAGGGCCGACTTTTGGGGCCTTATCGTTTGGACTGTGTTCAACGGCACCGGGCATATTACGCTCGGATGAAATCATTCTTCATCGGGTTCGATGTCCTCATCGTATTTCAGCCAGTCGTAGTCCTGTGCCGGACCGGTCAACCAGCGCCTGAGCAGCGTGGAACGGCCCGGCGGTGGCTCCAGTCCCAGTCCCATCGTTACCCGGTTCGAGAAGTTGAACTGGCAGGTGATCAGCACAACGGAGATGATCTGCTCATCGCTCAGCCCACGGTCCCGTAGTCCGATCACGTCATCTTCTGTAACCAGTTCCGGGTGGCGGGTGAGCTTCACCGCGTAGTCACACATGGCGATGGTGTCGGCATCGAGGTCTGAGGTCTTGTAATCGTGGATCACAGCGCTCGCCAGCTCGGAATCGTGGGACTGTATACGGAGGAACCCTCCGTGGCCCAGACTTCAGTAGCGGCAGCGGTTAGAGACGGAGACCGCGGTGGCAATGGCTTCCTCTTGTACACGAGTGAGGGCGGAGGCTCCAAACGAGATAGCCATCGTCATCTCGTAAACGGCATCCATGGCACCGGGGAGCAGCGAAAGCGGTTTCACCATATCGGTGTAGTGATCGTCTACCGGTACTTTTCGGACCCAGGTCATAGTGCTCACTCCGTTCGTCGTACAGGGCTTGTTGTGCGACGACACGATAACCCAGCCTGCGGGAATTCGACGGGCCGATTAACGGGTATAAATGAGCGCAGCGTCCGTGAAATCGGTGAGGCTTTCGGGCAGTACGCCCGGTATGACCTCGAACCGCAACGTACGGTCGTCGAGCATCTCGACAAGCATCACGCCTATGGAGTTGCTTTCATCGTTGAACATGGGAGCACCGGGGAACGGCCTTATTCTGCCAACCAGCTCGTACTTCACGAGGCCGTCTGATGTACTGATTGTGGCGGGATCCAGGGCATTACCCTTTATAGCGAACGCACCGGCGCAAACGTTGCAGGCGTTATCCGGGATTCCGAAATCGGCACCGATTGACACGAGTGGCATCGATGGGTCGATGTAGTCGTACGCGATCGCCAGGTGCGTCTCCCAGTAGTTCAGTCGCCCGTCGCTCGTGTACCCGTTGGTGTCTTCCACAAACCAGTTGCCCACAAGCCTGCCATCGATGTCGTAGTCAATCTTTCCTCCTACCGGTTCGGCGGTGCGAGGGTTAAACGCCAGAACTGCGGACCGTAGAGGCTCGTCGTAGAAGTCGAACGGATCCAGGGTGTGGATTTTCCAGGGCTCGTTCTCGTATAACGCGGGGCTCACGAATCCTGGGAGCGTTACTTCTGCATCGTGGACCATGAAGTCCATCGTGTTGGTTGAGGCATCGGCGAGTTTCTGTCCGGCCTGTATTGCATGCGCTCCATACCAACTTGAACCCAGCTCCAGTTCACCCACTTTAGCCATCAACTCCTCGACGGGGCTACCGACGTGGATGAAGGTCGTAAACAATGTGCAGGTATGGGCGATGACGATGCGATAGTCTGGCCGATTCGGATTCGGCAT
>JABIGL010000052.1 GCA_018650185.1 Chloroflexota bacterium | reverse complement strand
GCGTTGATCGATGGTCGTCCTCTGACTCCCCGGGGAAGCCCGCAATTGCGTCTCCGGTGATCGTGGCCCCGAGAACGGACATTCGGACCCGCTCAGCAGCCGCAACGAACTCATCAGCGGTGTATCGACGGCGCATTCGGTCGAGAACAGGGTCGCTTCCAGACTGCAGGGCCATGTGAAAGTGCGGACAGAGCCGTCCTTGCCCCTTTGCAGACCATATCCCCAGCAGATCATCCGTAAGTTCTCTTGGTTGAAGGGAGGAAACCCGGAGCCGTTCCACTGCGGTTTCGTTCAGCACCCGCCGCAACATCGATGGGAGATCGGAGTCCGGTAGATCGAACCCGTAGCTTCCAAGCTGTGTCCCCGTCAATACGACCTCCCGTGCACCTTCATCTACAAGACGGGCCACCTGCCGCACCAACGTGTCATCAGGAACACTCCGCTCGCGGCCGCGCACCTTAGGAACGATGCAGTAGGCACAGACCTGGTCGCATCCTTCTTGAATCTTGAGTGAGGCCCGTGACCGTCCAAGTAACGCCCCTGAACCGGCGGCCAACGAACCCTCTGAACACGGTGTCAACGCAACACCCAGACGATCCGTCACCGTCTGCGTCAATTCGCGTTTCTGCACGTTCGTAACGACCAGGTCCACAGACTCCATTTCATCAACAGCGTCGGTGTCACGTTGAGCCATACAACCAGTGGCTACGATCAACGCTTCCGGGAACGAGCGTCTAGCCTTTGATAAGGCCTGTCGTGCTTTCCTATCTGCAACGTGCGTGACGGTGCAGCTATCCAGCACGAAAACGTCAGGCGTCTCGCCGTCCTGTGCCATGGCGTATCCGGCCAACACGAACTCACGCGCCATCCGCTGGCTGTCGGCCATGTTCAGCTTGCAGCCATGCGTCTCGATCAGCACACGCGGCGCGTTTTCAGCGGGAGTAGCGGCAACCGGGAGATCATCCCCCAGCGAACGGAGTGTGGGCAGGCTTTTGTCTGTAGTCATTGGGGAAAAATTGGATTTTCGAGCGGAATGACGGGAAATCAGAGGTTCGACCAGGAAGACTATTATCAGGCCGTCTTCGTAGCTGGAGCATGGCGCACGTAGATCAAACGCACGATCAAGGCAGCGTCGTACCGAAACAGGATGGCGTTTGGAGCGGCCTGAGTGGCTCTATAATCCTGCGATACATCGGGTGGAATCAACCCGAGCACAAGAATGTACTTTCACCAAGACCGTATAGACGTTTGGTGAGTTCTCCGGAAACCGGCACCGGTTCGACCATTCCATCCGGCAGAATTCCCAGACTCACGTAAGGAAGGCACCACCGTATGACCGAACGAGTCGTGGTTACGGGCGTAGGCCTGATCACTCCCGTCGGGGTCGACAGCGCAACCACCTGGAAGAACCTGGTGGACGGCAAGTCCGGCATCGACCAAATCCAGTCCTTTGATTCAGAAGGTTTCGAAAGCCGCATAGCTGGCGAGATCCCTGAATTTGATCCGCTAGAGCGGCTCGAACGCAAGGCGTCACGCCGCCTGGACCGGTTTGCCCAATTTGCGTGCGTGGCCAGTCTTGAAGCGTTGGACCATGCGGGCATCGACATGGAAAAGGAAGACGCCACACGTGTTGCCGTATTGATTGGCAGCGGTGTCGGCGGTATCCAAACCCTGTCGGAACAGTTTGACGTGATGCGTGAGAAAGGCCCGACACGGGTCAATCCGTTCCTGATCCCGATGATGCTCACCGATCTCGCGGGCGGCCAGGTTTCGATGTTGATCGGAGCCAAGGGCCCGAACTTCGCAACCGTCTCTGCCTGTGCGACCGGAGCCGACTCCATCGGTGAGGCGAAGGCCATGATCGAACGCGGCGACGCCGATGTTGCGATTGCTGGTGGAACGGAAGCAGGCGTGTGCGAGATCGCTGTCGCCGGATTCAACGCCTGTATGGCGCTCTCCAAAAATAACGACGATCCCCAGGGCGCTTCGCGTCCCTTTGACGCCGAGCGGGACGGCTTTGTCCTTGGCGAAGGCGCCGGTGTCCTGGTGCTGGAATCGGTCGAACACGCTCAGGCGCGGGGAGCCGAGGTACTGGCCGAGCTTGCCGGTTACGGCGCTACGTCAGACGCCCACCACGTGACACAGCCGGGCCCCGGCGGTGAAGGTGCAGCTCGGGCGATGCAGCTAGCGTTCAAGCAAGCAGCCATCGCTCCGGATGAGGTTGACTACATAAACGCCCACGGCACTTCCACGCCCTTGAACGACAAAACCGAGACGGAGGCGATGAAGCGCGCATTTGGCGACGCTATAAACAACGTACCCGTCAGTTCTACCAAGTCGATGACCGGCCACCTTCTTGGTGCTGCCGGAGGCGTTGAGGCTGCTATCTCTGTGATGGCGATCGCAAAATCGGCCATCCCGCCGACCATCAACCTGCAAAACCCGGATCCCGACTGTGACCTGGACTACACCCCGAACATGGTCAGGCGTGGCGTCGTCCGGACGACAATGTCCAACTCGCTCGGGTTTGGCGGACATAACGCCAGTCTCATCTTCAAGTCGTACGAGGATTAAACGCATCAACACTTCGCCGGCCCACACCGCCACGCTGCGCACTGAGAGCCGGCGAAATACGCGTACAACCCTTTGACGGGCCGCCGATGGAATATCACACCGGAACCTGAGCCCGAAGCGCTCTCCCGTCTCATGGGCGCGTCCGGTAACGCAGGTCCACTTGGTGCGCGGCTGCTTTACAACCGCGGATTGCGCGATTCGCAAGAAGCCATCACATTCCTCAATCCGGATCTTTCCCAACTTGGCGATCCATTCGAGCTTCCCGACATGGAAGCCGCCGTTAACAGGGTGTTCCGGGCCATCGGAAACCGCGAGAAGATCGCCGTGTTTGGTGATTTCGATGTGGACGGTCTAACGGCCACCGCCCTGTTGCTTCACGCCATTCGCGACCTCGGCGGCATCGCCGTGGCACATATCCCCGGTCGGGACGGATCCGGTCACGGTTTGGACAACGACGCCCTGAGTCGGCTGTCGAACGACGGGGTATCCCTGGTGATCACGGTCGACACCGGCTCCAACGACGAGTCCGAAGTCTCCTTCGCCGGTTCAATAGGTATCGACGTAATCGTCACCGATCATCACATTGTCGAACCCGACCTCAAGCGGCCTCTGGCGCTCGTCAACCCTCACCTGGGGCGTGATGGAGTCGGAGATGGCCTGACAGGTGCAGGAGTGGCCTTCAAGCTCGCTCAAGCGCTCTATTCGAAGTCTGACCTCAACTGGCCCGGGCACGTCATCGCCCTCGCCGCGCTGGGAACCGTGGCTGATGTCGGTCCTCTAAGGGGCGAAAACCGTGTCATCGTTTCTGAGGGGCTACGAGAGCTTGAGTCTACGTCCCACGCTGGACTCTCCGCCCTGCTCGCAAAGGCACACCCGAATGGCGGCGATCTGGATACCGAGGCCCTCTCGTTCAACGTTATCCCGCGTTTGAACGCGCCCGGACGGCTCGGCGAGGCCGGTCCAAGCCTGAATCTGCTTACAGCTAATGACCATACGGAAGCGCTTATGTTGGCCGGACAGGTCGACGAGATAAATACCGAGCGACGTCGACTCAGCCAGGAGGCGTGGGACGCCGCACGGGTGGAACTTGGCAACGGCGATCTTCAACCTGCACTAATCGTAAAATCTACTGAGTTCAGGACCGGCATCCTTGGACCGCTTGCAGGACGGCTTAGTGGAGAACACGGTCGTCCGGCCATAGCCATATCACTCGGAAAAACCCACGCTCGTGCGTCCGCCCGAAGCCCGGAGAGCGTCGACATCCACGCAGCGCTCACCACGGTTTCGGAGCGGTTTGAGCAGTGGGGAGGTCACGCCAGGGCCGCCGGGTTCACCGTGCCACTTGAGTACCTCGATGAAGTGCTGGACGGCATTCAAGAGTCCGTAGCCGCCGTCGGGAACGATCCCGGCGACGGACCGGGTATCGAGGCCGACGCTGAGATCAGTTTTGACGAACTCGGTCCGTCCTTGTGGCGATTCATAAAAGTTCTCGGGCCTTACGGTGAAGAGAACCCGGCGCCGGTATTCGTGACCCGTAACGTGCAGCCAGTCCAGGTTCGCACTATGGGCGCAGGTGGGCGTCACCTCCGACTGGTCCTCAGCGACAACCGTGACACATGGGACGCCATCGGGTTCGGGCTGGGCAAAGCACCGCTCGGTGGCGGAACCGTGGACGTGGCCTACTCACTACGGACCAACACATGGCGCGGTCGGACAAAGCAGGAGCTACATCTCCTGGACGTCCGCCCGTCTGTGAGTTAATCCCGCGGAACTAACCCCTCTGGCGCGCCCTCCGCAACCTTCCCCTTGACACACGCTCCGGCTGAGCCGGGTCGTCTGATCCATCATCTGACCGGCGGAACCGCACCTTCAGTGCCACGTACACGACCGAAACCGTCATGACGCCGAGCGCTATGAGATGCGCCTCTTGCAGGTTCCAGAACTTCTCTTCGTCAAGTCGCAGGAACTGGATCCAGAATCGTCCAAAGGCGTACAGACCCAGATAGATCATCCAGATCGACCCATCTGGGCGGAACTTCTTGCGGAAGCGCCAGATACCTGCAAGCACAAGCATGTTCCAGATGATCTCGTAAACGACGGTCGGGTGACTCCCCGAGGTCGGGTCAAACTGTTCGGCGAGCCTGTGCGGCGGGTTTGCGCCCGGACTTGCGGAGTGCGTAAACACCCAACCAAAGAACAGGTCAGTATTTTTTGACCAGTGCTCCCCATTCATGATGTCGCCGACCCGGCCGATCGACTGTGCAATGAGCACCGCCGGTGCTGACAGGTCCATCAGCTTGCCGACCGGATATTTGGAGATATATGCGTAGATTACGCCGCCAATCCAGCCGCCAAGAATCGCTCCCCAGAGGCCGATTCCACCGCTCCACACGGCAATCAGGTCAATCGGCTCGTCAAATCCGTAAACGCTGCCCCAGTTATCGGCAACGTGAACGATGCGCGCTCCGACGATACCGGCGAGGATTGCCCAGATTGCGGTGTTGTACACCATGTCCGGGTCGAGCCGGTCCTGTCGCGCCCATCTGGCGACCAGGTACACGGCGGTTGCGACGCCCACAAAGCTGAGTAGGCCGTGCCACGCAAGGATGAACCCGCCCGTATCTATGATGTTCGGATTGAACGGGATTTCGATCTCTAGTAGGGGAAGCATCTGTACTTTCTATATTTAGATCGTCTTACAGGCAACAAAGGTGCGAGTTAGGGAAGCCATCGGACCTGATCAATATGGCCGGGCCACGGACGCTCCAATTTTGATGAAGCTAGTATGAGGTCAGATCGAGTCTAGGTAAGCCCCGCCAGAGGGTCAATCTCGGATATCCATCGAGAAACGTTAAGAGCGCTGTTTCCCTCATCACGTCACTTTCCGGTCGCATCGCCTACGGGCAACATTGCGTGACTAAATGCTAACGTCGAATTTGTGCGTGAACAGATCGATACTTTCCTGAACTTCCTCGCCGTGGAGCGAGGCCTGTCTTCCAATACGCTCGACGCGTACTTCAACGATCTCACCGGACTGGTCGAATTTCTCGAGGACGCAGGTCGTGCCCGGGGCTGGGCAGGCGTTGACGCGGCAGACATTTCGGCGTTCGTGGATGACCTGGACGAACGTGGGTACGCTCGCAGCACACGCTCGCGGAAGATCGCTGCACTCAAGTCGATGTTCCGCTTTTTGCGAGAAGAAGGCCTCATAGAAGACAACCCTACCGAAGCGCTCCGTTCGCCCCGCTCCGGCCGCACGCTACCAAAGGCGCTTTCGATCGAGCAGGTGGACACCCTGATGTCGACCATCTACGAAGACGACTCACCTGAGGGCATACGTGACGCGGCGATGTTCGAAGTTCTGTACGCAGCCGGACTCCGCGTCAGCGAGCTGGTCGGACTGGATATCCGTGATCTCGATACCGAAACCGGTTCCGTCCGTTGCATCGGCAAAGGGTCCAAAGAGCGAGTAGTCCCACTCCACGGACAGGCGCTCGAGTCTGTGAACACCTACCTGGAGACGGTCCGGCCGATCCACGAACGCGAACCCGGTGCAGGTGCCCTGTTTTTGAACCGCAACGGACGACGTCTCACCCGACAGGGATTCTGGTTGCGACTCAAACGCGCCGCACGGGCCGCCGGTATACCGGACAGCATCACACCGCACACGCTTAGACACTCATTTGCCACGCACATGCTCCGGGGCGGCGCATCTTTGAGGCACGTGCAGGAAATGCTCGGGCACGCCAGTATCGCCACCACGCAGATATACACACACCTCACTTCGGAACACGTGCGGGAAGAATACGACCGGGCTTTCCCACGGGCTTAAAGCGTCCGTACAACTGCGTTAGAATCCGTTTCCTACTAGTTCCAGATATTGCCGGAAGCACCCCTGCCCTTTTACGGGTGCGTGCAGCCGATCCTCGGTGGAGGACCGATATTTGACCGTAATCGCCATTGAAGGACGAGCAGGATCCGGCGTCGTTGACGTCGCACGCGTAGTCGCACGTGATATGGACCTGGACTTTGTCGACAGGCTTCTTCTGGCGGAGATCGCACGACGCGTCGGCGCGACCGTAGAAGCGGTCCACGACTCGACACTTCGGACCCCCGGACGCGGCGAGCGCATCATTGGGCTTGTGCAACGAATGCTTGAACGCTCTTCGGTCGCTGGAGCAGGTGGAGACCCCTACTTTGGGCCGGGCGTTGACGCCCTGATCGCCCGTCCATACGTGGAGATGGGTGATTCACCGGTAACATCCGGGCAGGAACTCGACGAGCAACATTTCATCAGCACCACGGCCGAGGTCATACGGGATGTAGCTGAAGCCGGAAATGCCGTAATCGTCAGCCGCGGCGCTGTGGCAATCCTGAAAGATCGACCGGATGTCCTACGTGTTGGGCTCGTTGCTAACCAGGAAGATCGCGCTCGGAGAATCCTGAGTCGGCACCAGTTCGACGATATGGAGACTGCAGAAGAATACGTTTCCCAGTCCGACATAGCGCAGGCCCGTTATTTTGAGCGTGCTTTTGGCACGAATCCGCTAGACCCCTTCCTGTATCATGTAATGTGGAATCTTTCCGAGGTCAGCGATGACTGGGCAGCAGCCCGGATCATTGATGCCTCTCGAGCGCTTTCCACCCGGGCACTCCAGTAACTGCCCTCCCCTTTTCCGAAGTTAATCCCACATCATCCGAGTCTGTTAACCACCAATGCCTCGAAGCAATCGCCGATCTTCCCCGTCAAATCGCCGCGGCCGACGAGAACGTCAGCCGAATGTCTACATGGGCCCCGTCCCCGAAGACAAAGATCCCGAGGATGACGATCTCCTCCTGGATGACGAAGATCTGGACGAATCCGAGGATGAGGCGTCAGAGGATTCCTCTGAATCAGTCGCGACACCTGCACGTGGACGCCGTGCCGAGCGACGACGTGCCGCCCAGGCTCGTCGAGGAGCAGGCGCACGTAACCGCGCTGCCGTGTTCTCACAGAATCTGCCCAGGGAACTGAAGAAACTCGGAGTGATGGTTGCGGGAACGGTCATAATCCTGGGTGTCCTGACCGTCGTACTGGGCTAACACCCTCTACGAACCCCGGAGACTTGACTCTGGGCGTCAACACACTCACGGCTTATTCGCGTTTCGGCTAGGCTAGACGCAATGGCATCTACCGCCGACACCAAACCCGCAGCGCGCAAGCGCCGCTTCTCAAGCCGACTCTCCGCGGTCCCACTCTCCCCGGGTATCTACATGATGCGCGCCGAATCAGGCGAGATCATCTACGTCGGCAAAGCCTCGGTGCTGCGCAACCGGCTACGCTCGTACTTCGGCGCCAACCCCTGCCACGACGTCAAAACGCGCAACCTTGTCCAACGAATCGCGGATTTCGAGTACATCGTCACCGAGTCTGAGCAGGAAGCGCTGCTCCTCGAAAACAGCCTGATAAAGCAGCACAAGCCGCGCTACAACATCAGGCTCAAGGACGATAAAACCTACCCGTACATCAAAATAGACGTGAACGAGCCGTTCCCGCAGGTCTACGTGACACGCAGGACCGCAAACGACGGCGCTCGCTACTTCGGGCCGTTCGCCAGCGCTGGAAGCGTCCGAAAAACGCTTGCGCTACTCAAACGACTCTTCCCCTACCGCTCATGCACCAAGGTGATTACGGGAGTGGACGACCGCCCGTGCCTGGACTTCCACATCAAGCGCTGCGTCGGGCCGTGTATCGGCGCAGTGGACCGTGATCAGTACATGCATGTGATCGACCAGGTCGTGATGTTCCTTGAGGGCGAGACCCGGACCATCGTCAAGGGACTCGGCGACGAGATGATGGTCGCCTCCGATGCGCTGGAGTTTGAACGGGCCGGGGCGTTACGTGACCAGCTAAAGGCAATCGAACGCGTGTACGAGGGGCAGAAGGTTCTCTCGATGACCGGCGAGAATCTGGATGTGATCTCACTCGCCAGCGACCGAGATGAGGCATGGGTAGAAGTGTTCTTCGTGCGGCGGGGCAACCTTATCGGTCGTGACCACTTCATCATGGCCGGTGCCCGTGACGAAGGAACGCCGGGGATTCTCACGCAGTTCATCAAACAGTTCTACGACACGGCATCACACGTCCCGCGCCGGATACTCATCCCGGAAGAGGTCGAAGACTCCGAGATTATTGAATCCTGGCTATCTGAGCGTCGAGGGGGGCCCGTTAACCTTTCGGTCCCGAAACGGGGTGAGAAACGACGCCTCCTTGAGATGGTGGGACAGAATGCGGCGGAAGGGCTCGAACAGCTCAAGTTGAAGTGGCTGTCAGATTCCGATGTGATGGATGCCGCAATGCAGCAACTTCAGGAGGAATTAAGCCTTCCCCGGCTGCCGCAACGGATGGAGTGCTACGACATATCGCACATCCAGGGCACGAACACCGTGGCTTCGATGGTGGTATTCGAAGACGGCAAGCCAAAGACGTCCGATTACCGGCGTTTCAAGATCAAAACCCACGATAAGAATGACGACTTCGCATCGATGCGCGAAGTGCTACGTAGACGCTTCTCACGATTGCAGAAGGCGGTCGAGGCGCGGGAGTCCGGTGAGGAGAGCAAGAATGACGCATTCGGCATCGTGCCGGACCTCGTGCTTATCGACGGCGGAAAGGGTCAGCTAAGCTCAGTGCTTCAGGTAATGCTGGAACTTGGGATCGAGGGCGTGCCTCTAGCCAGCCTGGCCAAGCAGGAGGAAGAGGTCTTCATCCCGGATTCACCGGAGCCGTTCATTCTCCCTCGCGGCTCCCAAGGGCTTTTCCTGGTGCAGCGTATACGTGACGAGGCGCATCGATTTGCGATTACTTTCCATCGCAATCTGCGTTCGAAAAGCGCCAAACAATCAGCCCTGGACCTAGTGCCGGGGATTGGCCCCAAGCGCAAGCGACAACTGGTTCGTCAGTTCGGGTCGCTCAAGGGCATCCGTGAGGCTTCGATAGACGACCTTGCGGCATCCCCCGGAATGACCCGGAAGCTGGCCGAGCGCGTTAAAGAGAATGTGTAACCGATCTACGATTCGTGATCGCTCTTTCGGACCTACATGTTCGCCCTGAACATCACTGGCTCTGAAAGCGTTGAGATGGTTGAGCGACGCAATCCCCGGATTGTTGATGACCATGAAGCCATTGTTCGCGTCACCACGACAGCGATAGGTCCGCGGGACCTCGCCCGATACGCCGGAAACCATCTACCAGATGGCACGATCCCCGGAGCCGAGTTCTGCGGGCTGGTTGATGAGGTGGGGGGAGAGGTGTCCGCCGTTGATCTCGGCGATCTGGTTACGGCGATTGGCGTATTCGACTCGTCTGATGACCGCCGGGCGCTCGGCTGGAACGGGCTGGATGGTGGACAGGCGCTTTACGTCCGCGTGCCGAATGCCAACAACACGCTGCTCAAGGTCCCAACGGCGGGTATCGAAGAACGGGCGCTACTTCTGGGTGACACCTACGGCCTGGGCGCTTCAGCAGCTGCGACTGCTATGGCGTACGGCGACGGCCCGGTGTGTCTGATCGGTTGCGACCCTTATGGCGCATCCGCGTTAATGGCGCTCAGGTCAGCCGGGGTTGAGCACGTGATCGCCGTTGATTCCGAGGAGCGGCGCCGCGGGCTTGCTATGCGACTGGGCGCTATCCCGTTCGACGCATCGGCGGATGACGTGTACGACATCGTAGTTGAGGAGACCGGCGGTGACGGGCCCACAACGGTGATCCTGGGCGCAGGCGTCTCTCCGGAACATGTGGAATTAGGAGTCCGCCTGGTCCGGGATTCCGGTGTGGTGGTGCTTACCGAGCCTGCACTGCCGGGCTGGCCTGGTCCGGAGCCCGTAAACGACCGCGACATTACTATCGTGGCCACAAGCCCTCCATCACGCGTAGATGTCGCCAGATCGATGCTGGATCTCTGGGGAGGGACGCTGGATCTCGAGATGCTCGTATCTCACGTGATGCCGATTAATGACGCCGAGCGCGGATACGCCCAACTGCACGCTCACGAACGTGGAGCACACAAGATTCTCCTGAAGATGTGACGTCCCCGACACGCCACTAAAACGACGTCGGGCCGCTCCCACGAGTCAGGTTGCCCCTGCGCTCCTGAAGGACCTGGATGATCACGTCCAGGCTGGCGACAGATTCCGGTAGTGAGATCCTCCCGCCAGGAAATACGACTTCAATGCGGGGTTCGCCGAGGACATCTGAATTTGCCGAGGCATCACTGCTGGCCATCGCCGGTTGATCCAGCAGATTCGGAATATCCAGGAAACCGAGGCCCGGATCCCCGGCTATCCCCTCGCTCACCGAGTGTTCAGCGACTCCGCCTGGTTGTCTTGTGCCGTCCCCCGTGCCCGGGCGTGGCAGAAGAGGTAGCGCATCTTCGAATACGCGGGCGATAACCGGAATTCGTCGCTCGATCTCCATTCGACCGGCGCCGGTGATGTCTTCAAGCAAGAGAGCGAGGCGTGTCCGGTCTGGCGGCAATCCGTCGAGGCGTCCAGCGAGTTCCATAAAGAGCGGGACCGAGGTCGCAAGGTCGCGACGGGCCATCGAGGATTCCTCGGGCGTTAGAGGGTTCACGGCGCGGAGTCCGTTACGCGTGAGGCGGATCGTCCCACGTCCCTCGGCGATACCCCATATGCGCATTGCGCCGATGCGAGCGCCAAATCCACCACCGCGGTCACTCATTTGGAGTGCGTTCGCCAGTGTCGCCCGGGAAACGGAGCCCATGAATTCCCGGGCAATTCTCCGGCCGATTGATAGTGAATCATTCAGCGAGGCGTCTGGATATTCGTACAGGCTTAATTTACCCAATATCTCAATCCTGAATTACCCGATATTTACGTTTAATAGCCCATAGATGCGCCGGAGAGCCATCGAAAGAGCGAAAACAGGTCTTTTATCGATTCCGGCCGGGAACAGCGTTCTAAACGGATTTAATCACAGGCCCGCCTCAACACTCTTCCCCACATCTAGAGAAGGATCCTGTTTCCCTATTTCCCGAGCACGTTCGGCATTCACCCTACCGTATTGCCGTCTTACCCAGCATTATGCCGTGTTATGTGCCGTTTGTCCACTGATGTTTTTCAACTACTGCCTCTTACGCAAGCAAGTTGCCTGCACAAGTCGGCGTATTTGCCACGCACTTGCCTCCGTCGCCTGGGGTACACGCATGCGTGTAGGGAAACAGGTGGGTTCTTCACTGGGAGACTTGCTGGGGCGCCTACTTGCCGTAATGCGCGTTGCGTTGGGTCCCATACGAGAAATGCTTCAGTACATGGGCCGAGATAGTCGACTTCAACTCGGACGGTATTTCAATGGCGCCTTATCGATATGCGCGCTGCGCTCGGCAAATGCACCAACCCCGCGATTACCTGCACACTCCAAACCGTCCATCCCGTATATGGAGAGTGCGATTAGAATTTCTGACCCGCTCGGATCGAGCCGTAACCGCTCAAATATTCCCAGGCCCGCGTCGGATATTTACTTCCTCGGGGCTAGCTGTCGCATCCTCGAACCATCGATAGCACAACTTGCCGTATTTGCTGTGACCTGGGTCGCAAGAGTTGAACGCAAGTAACAGTGCCCATAATCACGATTCTCCGTTTTTGCCTTTATCCAAGCAAGTACCTAAGCGTGTTTACCGTTGTGATTAGCTAATGATGCACCGCGAGGTTAGACACCGCAGGTACGAAAGTACCAGTCTCCGGTCCCGGTCGCGTGACCTTCCCGTCATGTCTCTACGGGATTTCGCTAAATACAAAATGAATACATTTCAATCAAGATAGATTTTAACCGTCCATAACATATGCAGATTCTATTTAATTCAGAATGGTAGTTATATCGATTCTAGTTGGCTCTGGTATCGCAAATATATTTGATATTGAATCCGGCATGCATCAAATAATTGCCACATCCTGATCTTGACGAAATCGCTTCTCCTCTTCCCCGCCTGACCGGGCTTATACTTCCGCCGCACCGGTGGGTGTCCGGCCCCCTACCCGCTATCGATCCAATCAGGCCACCACACATACCCAGCCAAGCGAGAAGTCTTTGAAGATCACGGACATCAAGACCTACCACTGTCACGATGGGAACAGGAACTCCGTGTTCCTGCAGGTATTCACAGATGAAGGGATCGTCGGCAACGGACAGCCGTACTCAATCGGGCCAGACGAAGCGATCATCGCCACCGTCGAATCCAGCAAGCACTGGTTCATCGGGGAGGACCCTTCCCGCGTTGAATGGCTGCTTCGCCGGGGCAAGAACACGATGCGATTCCCTCTCGGTGCGGTCGAGTGGTCCTTCCTATCCGGGGTCGACCACGCCCTCTGGGACATCGCCGGAAAACGGGCAGGCGTGCCCATCTACAAGTTGTTTGGCGGCCCAACGCGTGATCGTGTTCGCATCTACCACCAGATCCACGGCGACACCGCCCAGGAACAGGCCGACGAAGCAACCGCCCTACTTGCAGAGGGATACACCGGCTTCAAGGCGTCCATGTTCCCGCCCGAGTGGCAACAACTTCCCTGGCGCTCAGTAGTCCGTGAAGTCGCCAATCGAATTGGAACGCTTCGAAAAACCGTAGGCGACCACATCGATCTAGCGGTCGACATGCACAGCAAGCTCCGCGAGCCTATGCGAGCGAAAGAGCTATCCGCTGCGCTTCAAGAATTCCGGTTGATGTTCGTGGAAGAACCGGTCCGACCCGACTACATACCGAGTACCGCCCGATTGCGCCGGGAACTACGGGTCCCCATAGCTACAGGCGAGAACCTTTTCGGTATTACACAGTTCGCCGAGCTGTTCGACCAGGACGCCGTTGACATCATCCAACCAGACCTACTCGTATGCGGCGGACTGCTAGAGGGACGCAAGATCGCGGCAATGGCGGAGGCAAACTACGTCACCGTCGCCCCTCACAACCCGCTCGGGCTCTTATCGACAGCTCTAGGTGTCCACTACGCCGCCAGCATCAACAACTTCATCATTCTGGAGTACCACGGCGATCACAAACGTGACCGTGCGAAGTTCGTACACGATATGTGGGAGCCGGTGAACGGCTACTTTGAATTGCCAACCGCCCCCGGCATCGGCCTTGAACTGAACATGGAAGCGATCGCCGCCAATCCTCCCAAACACTGGAACCGGGGCTTCCCGGTCGACGACCAGGGCGCACCGGCGTTTATCTAGGCCTCACCTCCCATCCACCACAGAAATACTGGAATCACTACCTAATGAAGATCACCAAAGTCGAATGCCTGATCGCCAGCCGTTTCACTCCCGAGGCACCGAACGCTGGTAACAGCATGTTCGTGGTGACCCATACGGACGATGGCCTCACCGGAATCGGTGAGGCGTACAGCGTCGGGCCAGACATTGCCACCAAGGAGTGGGTCGGATACTTCGGCGATCAGATCGTCGGCCACGATCCAACTCGTATCGAGTACCTGTGGGCAATGATGTACCAGGGCGCTCGCTTTCCCCCGGGATCTTCCGGATTGGCTGCACTGTCAGGTATCGATCAGAGTCTGTGGGACATCACGGCTCGCTCGTATGACATGCCTGTGTATGAACTGCTAGGCGGCCGCTACCGTGACAAGATTCGGGGCTACCTCGACGTTCACCTTGGTAATAGCGATGGCAGCGGACTGGACGCCATGCGCGAAACCGTTCGCTACGCCATAGACGTTTCCGGTTACACGGCGTTTAAGGTCAATCCCCTACCAGACGATTGGCGAGATCTTCCCTGGCTGGAGGCGGTCGACGCCGGTGTGAAGCTGGTCGGAGCGCTCCGTGAAGCCGCCGGGCCTGATGCCGAAATCGGGATGGACGCTCACGCTGCTGTCTTCGAACCTGGCCGATTACTCGAGCTGGCGGATGCACACATCGTCAACACGCCCATGTTCATGGAGGAGCCGCTCCGGATGGAAAACCGGCACGCCATGGGCGAGCTGCGCAAGAAGATGCCGTACGCCCTCGCGACGGGCGAGTGTCTTTACACGAAGTTTGAGTTCACAGAGCTATTCAGGGCAGAAGCGGTGGACATCATCCAACCCGAGGTGTGCATCGTGGGCGGGATGACGGAGATGCGGAAGATTGCGGCCGACGCCGAGGCGCACGATATCTCCGTAGCACCACACAACCCGATGGGACCGCTAGCAACGACCGTAAACCTCCACTTTGACGCCGCAATCCCAAACTTCTTGATCCAGGAGATGCGTCCGTTCACTGAACTGGAGAAATCGTTCGTGAAGTCATCGCCTGAGGTCAAAGATGGCCACCATGACATTCCGTCAGGCCCGGGCTGGGGCATCGAGCTAGAACTGGACGCAATAGCAGATCGGCCATACAGGTCTGACTGGCACAGGGGCGACCGGCTGTTATCAGACGGCGCCATCGCCTACATCTAGACGTTAAAAGCCCTCTCCGGGCCACGGAGAGGGCTTTTAAGTGCTCTGGTTACTCTTGGACGCTTTCTCTAATCGTCGTCTTTGTCGGACCCGTCCTGATTAAACACGTCGCCGAGCGGACCCAGGAATTTGGTGAACTCCATCGGGAAGATGAACTTGGAGGATTCCCCCTCGCCAATCGTCTTAAGGGCGTCAAAGTACTGAAGGCTCATCGTCTTCTGGTCGACGTTCTGGGCAACTGCGTAGACCTTGTCTAGAGCCTCGGCAAACCCTTCCGCTCGCAAAATTGCGGCCTGTCTGTCGCCTTCCGCCGCAAGGATCGCCGCCTGTCTGGCACCCTCCGCCTGAAGAATCGATGCCTGCTTGTCACCCTCTGCGACCGTGATGCTGGACTCACGTGTGCCGTCTGCCTCGGTCACGACCGCACGCCTGACGCGCTCCGCCGTCATCTGCCGGTTCATCGAGTCCTGGATATCACGCGGTGGTTCGATCTCACGGATCTCGACGTTCGTGACCTTGATCCCCCATCGTTCGGTCTCGGAGTCAAGCCGGGTGCGTATGGCCTCATTGATGCGTTCGCGCTGAGACAGCACTTCATCCAGCGCTATATCGCCGATGATGGCCCGAAGCGTGGTGGTGGCCAGGCCGATGACTGCGGAGCGGTAGTTACCGACCTCCAGGACGGCTTTATCCGCGTTGTCGATGTCGATCCTCATGTAAACGAGGAAATCGATATTGATCGGCGCGTTATCCCGCGTGATGTTGGTCTGGCGCGGAATGTCCACAACTTCTATCCGGGTATCAACCTTCCGGATCGAATGCACGACCGGTATTGAGAACACGACTCCCGGTCCCAACATCCCCTGGAACCGCCCAAACTTGAACCGGGCTACCCTCTCGTAAGGTCGAACAAAGTTGATGATCGACATTGCGTCCCCTTCTTCTGATTGTTGCCCTGCGTTTATTGATACGGCCGGATTATCACATCTCTGGTTCGGGTTTGCCGCCGTATTCAGATTATTCGGTCAGTTCTACTGCCAGCCGTAGCCCGTCGACGGAACGAACGATTACTGAGGCACCGATTCCCGCCATCTGGTCTTCGCCCAAGTCCGCCTGCCAGTGTTCACCGCCCACCAGAACCTCTCCTGAAGGTTCGAGCTGCCGCGTGACTATCGCTATCTGTCCCACAAGAGATTCCGCTGCGGTACCCGACACATAAGCCACCTGAGAGCCAGATCGGCGCATCTCCCACACCAGCCATCCGACGAGCACCGCAGCTATGGCAGCGACCGTGCCCAGTAACCAGAGGCTTACCTTCACGGATGGCCCGTAGACGCCTGACCCGCCGCTAGCGTTAAAGAGAAATAATCCACCGAGGATCAGCGCTATCACCCCTGCCGTGCCGAGAATCCCGCCGCCCGGCGTGTACATCTCGCCAACAATCAACGCCACGGCCAGCGCTATCAGGGCCACCCCTGCCCAGGAGAACGGCAACGTACCGATTGACGCATAGGCCAGGATCAGAAATCCGACACCGAGTGCGCCCGGTATACCCAGTCCCGGGCTCCACAACTCCACGATCAACCCAAGGCTTCCCAGTGACAACAGTAGGAATGCGATGTTGGGGTCCGCCAGCAATCCGAGGAATCGCTCAAGTAACGACTGGTTGAACTCACGGACCTCGAGATCGGACGTTGTGACGACCAGGGAGCCAGATGCGGTCGAAATTTCCGTGCCATCAATCTGAGCAAGCAGATCGTTCAAGTCAGTAGCGATCAGATCCACTACCCCGAGCTCTACCGCCTCTGTCGCCGTATACGCCACCGCCTCCCGTACCGTCGCTTCGAGGGCCTCTGAATTTCGACCCCGCAACTCGGCGATGCTCCGGATGAGTGCCGCCGTGTCCTCGGTGATCTTCTTGCCCAGCGTCTCCGGCAGGTCTTCGCCTTCACCGGTAATGACCGCGGCAGCACCGATATTTGTGGTTGGGGCCATAGCGGCCAATCCGGCGGCCGCGGTCACAAATGTCCCTGCGCTTGCGGCGCGTGCACCGTCAGGGGTTACGTATGACACGACGGGCACTTCTGAGGCCAGCAGCCTCGTAACGATATCCCGCGTTGCGTCCAGCGTCCCGCCCGGGGTATCGATCGTGATTACTACCAGTTGGGCGCCCTCGTCTTCTGCCTCGTCGATGGCCCGCGATATGAAGCGTTCCGTGACGAGGGTGATCGCGCCATCTAGCTCGATGACGAATACCTGGTTTGAGGCGTGGTTAGTGGCAGAGGTTCCCGATGGCGACAAGAATAGGAGAAGGCCACCTAGGAGTAGCGCAAGGAGCCAGAACGGGCGCGCAAGCCCCCGATACCGCTGATACCTTTGATACCTTGGCGCGGTTGCTCGGAGTCGGCCGCTCGCCAACTCCGAGAGACATCTTCCGGTCCGCCCTGAATTAGCGCCGCCCACGGTTCGGGCCCGACATAGGTGCATGGCACACTCCTGCGCTACCTTCCATGCTACCCCGCGCTGCCCAGATCCGCCCACGCCCCCTGCGCCATCACGCCGCCATCGACGTTCACGAACTCGCCCGTCATAAACGATGCCCTGTCGGAGCACAAAAACACCACGACGTTCGCTATGTCCTCCGGTAGGCCGATGCGTCCGATTGGAGAGCGGGTACCGGCGGCGGCGACGACGGCATCCATTTCATCCGGCACTTCCCCGGAGTTCCCGCCCATGCCGGCGCGCATGAGAGACGTATCTATCGACCCCGGGCAAACGGCAAGCACCCGGATGTTCTCGCGGCCGTAGTCCAGCGACATCTGGCGTGTCAGCGAAAGCACACCGCCCTTGCTGGCCGCGTACGCGGTAACGAGAGGGGCCGATTGCTGCCCCTGAACGCTGGCGTTGTTCACAATCACGCCCCCACCCCGCTTTCGCATGGCGGGGATGGCGTATTTGGACATGAGCCAGTAGCTCTTCAGGTTGATCGACAGGATCGCGTCCCAGATATCCTCGGTCGTATCTTCAGCGTTGGCGTATGACGTCTTCGGCTGGATCCCGACGTTGTTGAACACAAAATCTACACCGCCGTAAATAGCGATCGCCTGATCCACCACCCGCCTGGGATCGGCAGATACGCTGAAGTCGGCCTGCACGAACGTCGCCTCGCCACCGGCCGCCTTGATTTCCTCAACGATCTGGTGCCCAGCATCGGGATCAATGTCGGCGACGATCACACGAGCTCCCTCTTCGGCAAAGCCATGTGAAGCGCCGCCACCTATTCCGAGTGCTCCGCCTGTGACGATTGCTACTTTGCCGTCGTGGATACCCATGTGTAACTCTCCGTTTGAACTGGCTGATGCGTGGACGATGCGTGTTCGGACGATGTCGTATGCGGAGGGATGATACGGCTTTGTCGTGAGGCATCCGACACGGTTCCCCGCGAGACGGAACCCGTTTGGAATTACGGGCCTTCTACGTAATTTCCGAACGTGAACGAGCTGACCGCAAACCTGTCCGAATTGGAGCGGACGACCAGATCGTGCTCCCCGAATGCTGTCAGTTGTAACAGCGAATACAGTCGTGATTCGTCGATACGTATGTAACTTCCGCCATCTTCGTCGTACTCAAGATCTGCACCCGCCCCTTCCAGGGGCACGGGTTCGCCGTCCAGCTCCACGTAGACGTCTGTCGGCCCATCACCGCGGTGCTCGACGACCACATTGGCGCTGCGAGCGAAGATATGGGCGTACAAGTAGTCCTCGAGGTCCACGGTGGTTCGAGCATGTACGAGGGCGTCCTTCTCGTTCAGCCACCGTCCCTGTAGATAGACCTTGCCAAAGTGGTGGAACTGGCTGGAATCTTCGTAATCGAACACCCGGTCGGGTTGCTGGTAGTACTCCCGTGGCGCTATCGAGATAGATCCTCCGAGTCCATAGACCTTGCCGTATCCGGTATACAGCTCTTCCGTTAGGAAGTAGGCCGTGTCGTCTTCCTCCGGTCCGTCGCTATCACCGATCGGTATCGCCGACACGTCGTGGCCTGCAGCTGTAAGCGCTGCCCTAATTTCGCGTTCCGTATCGACGTAGTCGCCCTCACCGATATGCTCGTAAATGAGATCACCGTCGACCCCGAAAAGGTATTTCGCGGGCCAGGCACGGTTCTCGAACGCGTTCCAGGTTCCGCGTTCGTTGTCCTGTGCAATCGGGTACTCTAGGTCGAACCGCTCCAGGGCCTTCAGGACACCGTCCCTGTCTCGTTCGAACTCGAACTCAGGCGTGTGCACGCCCAGGATTGTCAGACCGTTGTCCGCGTACTTGTCGTGCCATTCATTCAAGAATGGGAACGTTCGGATGCAGTTCACACAGGTATAGGTCCAGAAATCGACTAGCACTACTTCGCCCTGACCGGTGCGTTCAGCGATGGTGAAGGGTTCCGAGTTAGTCCAACCTGCCAGTCCCTTGAGTAGTGGTGTTTGGACCGTCTCAGTGGGAGTGACGGCAACGGGCGTGGAAACGGCCTCTGGCGTGTTAGCGGGCTCTGGCGCAGTAATGGGCTCCGAGGTAGCGGTTGATTCCGCATCTCCCGCGGAGCCGCAGGAAATCGCTGCAGCGAGCATGATTAATGCCACCGCACCAAGCATGGCTCGACGTATGGGCGCAAAGAGGCCCGGACTGGTGATGAAACGGTATCGAAACATGGCAAACAGGTTATACGGGAACCGGGCCTGTTCGGGCTTCCGCCGTCCATCAAGTCCAGATAGGCAGACCCTGGTTTGTTTGTTCGGCGGGCACTTCAACCGAGCCAAGTAACAGCCTGTCCAGGGCATCACGTAATGCGGTTAGACCCTCTGGCCCAAGCCGCTCCACGAAATAGCGCTGAATGCCCCGCATCACTGTTGGCGCCGCCCGCCTGAACGCGCTCCTGCCCTGACGAGTGATCACGGCGTATCGTCCCCTACCGTCTTCGGGCACTAGCTCTCGTGTCACAAGCCCGGCTTTCACCATGCTGTCCAGTCGCCTGGTGAGGCCGCTTCGGCTGTGGATGAGCCTGTCTGCCAGCTCTTGCAAACGGAGGCGACCGTCCGGTGCGACCGAGAGGTTTAGCAATACGCCGTACCACCCCAGTGATATGCCGCGCTCCTGCTGCAGTTCCGTCTCCATCAACTCCGTAAGCATTTGATGGGCGCGGAGGAAATCCATCCAGACAAGCAAGGTCTGTGAATCTTTTGCTGTAGTCACGAATCAAACGTAGCAGAATAGTAGTTGCATTTGCAATGTTTGTAGTTGCAACTATATAATTTATGCATCAGAAACGACCGTGACCACAGGTGTTCTTCACGGTATCTGACTTAAGGATTATGGAATCGCCCAGATGATTGAAACGCCCCAAATCGAGATCAAACGCGCCTCACAGAGACTTGAGACAGATACGTACTGGTTGGAGTCGCGCCACTGCTTCAGTTTTGGCGGCGCGTTTGAGCCAGAAAATCAGAACCACGGCTTACTTTTGGTCAGTAATGACGACATCGTCAAGCCGGGGTTCGGGTTTGAGACCCACCCCCACCGTGACATGGAGATCGTGACCTGGGTGCTTGATGGCGAGCTGGAGCACACGGATACGGTCGGCAATCACGACGTCATCTACGCAGGATTGGCTCAGCGCATGAGCGCAGGCCGTGGTATCTGGCATTCGGAGATGAATCCTTCGAAGGAGAAATCTGCTCGTTTTGTTCAAATGTGGGTAATGCCGGACACGGAATCGGTCGATCCTAGCTATGAACAGCTTGAGGTGACGACCGAGTTGTCATCGGGTGACCTCTTCCCTATCGCTTCAGGTCGGGATGATCATGCGGCGATCAGGATCCAACAAAAAGGCGCTGTGCTGTGGGGCGGCCGGCTCGAGGGCGGGAAGCGGATCAATGTTCCGGACGCGCCTTACGTACACATCTACGTAGCGCAGCGTCAGGTTGCACTGGAAGGTGTCGGCCTACTGGATGAAGGCGACGCTGTGAGGCTAACTCACGCAGGGAACCCGACGCTCACGGCCGGGGCGGAGGGAGCGGAGGTGTTGATCTGGGAACTGGCAGAACCGGGAATCGCGGGCTAGTCCTCGTGCAGCGTTAAAACTGAAGTAGCTTTGCGGGTTCGGGCTTCCATCCTGTGTTGCATGTCCCCATCAGGTTAATTGGGTAACAACCGCAATGCGCGTGCGGGTAGAACGCGATCCGTTTTGTCCCGTGATGTCGGATGATCGATGTATCGGCCAGAACGATTGGGTTGTGGCAGGTCTCGCTCGGGAGTAGACGCCTTTGGCTGGCAAAGATAAAAAAAAGAAGTCGGACGAATCTGAAATTAGACCGCGCCTGATTCTTGCGGGCCCGGAAGCCTGGCGTTCCGGGACTGAAGCGCGACTGAAGCTTGACAAGCGATTCACCGTCACCGAGCGGATCGAAGCCGACTTCAACGTCGTGGAGCTGGCGAGGGTCTCGCCTGGAGACGTTTTGGTGTCTACCGTAGACCCGGAATTCGGATCTCCGGCGATCAAGCTCGCACTCGCTTTGCAGAAGAAGGTCCACGGCCTTGCCGTGGTTTTCGTACTACCAGAGATGTTCCGGGACGAACTAGACGCATTCGAAGACTATCGCCAACTCTGGACCCTGGTGTCGTCCGACACGGGAGAACACCCGGAAATGCTGGCCGAGGCGGTGTGGTCTGCGTCCCGTGGCATGGTCTGGGTCGACCCGGAGATGGCCCGTCGGCTTAAAAACGTCCGGGCAGTTAGTGATCGACGCTCGATCCCGGTCGCTGGATTCGACGAGTAAATCTAATGGTCAAGGGCCGATGACGTAGCGCCCTCAAGCTCAAGGGCATCCTGGGTCCGCCCCATCGACCTGTAAGCCGCCGCAAGGTTGGCCGTACAGGTTTGAGTGATCGGATGCGATTTCCCTAGAACACGTTCAGCTACAACAAGAACCTCTTCGAATGCGGGAATTGCCTCTTCCACGTTTCCGACTTCACTACGAGCGGCGGCGGCGTTGTTCATGCTGGTCAGTGTTTTTGGGTGTTCCGGGCCGAGGATTCTCGTTCGGTCTTCGATGTTCTGCTCGTACATCATCAGCGCATCACGGATATTCCCTGTCGCCCGGTGCGCACTCGCCAGATTGTTCTTGCTCGTAAGCGTGCCCACATGCTCGTCACCGAGTGTTTTCCTGCGGGCTTCCAGCGTGGTCTCGTACATCTCCATCGCCTGACCCAGACGGCCATCGGAATGGAAGGCGGTGGCAAGGTTGTTCTGGACTAGAAGGGTCCGTCTGTCCTCATCACCGTAAAGTCGTTTCCTGGCTTCCAGAGCGTCTTCGTAAAGCTCAAACGCATCACCAAGTCGCCCGGATGTCTGGTACGCCGTGGCCAGGTTTCCACGTGTTGTCACCGTATCCGGGTGATCTCGCCCGAGGATACGTTCACGTAGTTGAAGTGTCTTTTCGTAAAGGGGCAGCGCTTTGTGTACCTGACCGGTGGCCTGGTATGCCGACGCCAGCATGTTTCTGCCTGCCAGCGTGTCCGGGTGTTCCGGACCGAGAAGCTTCTCCCTAGAGGCAACGGCCTGCTCATACAGCGGGACCGCTTCAGTGATCCGACCTGCGGCCCTGTGCGCTGTGGCAAGGTTTTGTCGGCTCGCAAGCGTGGTCGGATGATCGGGGCCGAGACTCTTCTCGGCTTCAGATAACGTCTTTTCGTGGACGGAGATCGCCTCTTCGATCCGTCCTGCGGCCTGATACGCAGAGGCCAGGTTATTTCTGGCCGCGATCGTACTCGGGTGGTCCGCCCCGAGCGCAACTTCCCTGGCTTCCAACGACTCTTCTGTGAGCGAAACCGCACGTTCCGCCCTACCGAACGAGTGATACGCGACGGCCAACTCGCCGACAAATTCGATCCGGATGTCATTTAATTCTGGGTGTGTCCGTGCCCAGGCGAGAATGCGCTCGAAGTGGGCGATGTCATTACGCAGATCGCTCTCGGGGTCCCTGTTCGACCGCGAGATCCGGCTTCGGGCACGTCTCAGACTCGTCTCAAGGGCACTCTGCTCAGATCCTTTCGTCTTGCTCACCGCACGTCGAAGGGATTTGCCCACCCCGCCCGACGCTTTTGTCGTCGTCACAACGGAAGGTATCGCCGCGGTCACAACCGGGTGAAATCGGACAGAGTCGCCGTACCAGGTTAGTAGGGATCGACGACTACACGCCCGGAACATATCCAGGAGTTCATCACCCTCGATCGCTGCCAGTGAGGTCACCAGTCCACGTGAAAGAGGTGCATCACCTGTGTACGCCAGTGGTGCCAGTTGGCGGCGCACCGGTGCCGGGAGTCGGCCGAGGGCTACGGCGGCTACGGACCGCATGTGTCCCAACGGTGCGTCATTGTCCTCGTGGCCCTCTGTGCTCTCGGCAAACGGGCCTTCTGAGACGACTACGGAGGTCTTCTTCAGCTCAGAGATGAGTTCGGATGGAGTGTTTCCGTCCGAAAGCAGTCCACGGATCAGTTCGAGGGCGACAGGAGTACCGGCGACGTAGCTCGCAAGTTCTTGAAGTACCGGATCTCCTGCACGACTTCCCGTTGGAGTTGTGACGCCTCCCATCAGCTTCATGGAAGCTTGTGGAGTAAGTGAATCGAGCCTGATTTCGGTAAACGATTCGGGGAGTTGATTCAGACTTCCGTCGCCCAGCGTAATTAGAGGCCTGACCTGTCCCGAGGCGGCAAGTATGGAGCCCGCCTGGTCGGAGTCATTCAGATTATCGATGACCCACATGGTAGTTCCGGGGAACGCTTCCAGGAGTCGGCGCACATCCCTGGCAAGCTCTGCGTCAGTTCGGTCCTCGGTTCGTATGAAGAGAGCCGGAGCGAGTGCGGCCAGGGTCTCGTCGAGGGTTGCACCAGCGGTAGTCCAGAAGCCCGGTGCACCGGAGCGATGTGAGAATTCCGCTGCAAGCCGTGACTTGCCCATCCCGGACGTCCCGGTGATCAGAACCGCCCGGTCTTTCCTGAAGCCTTTGGCAATGGCCTTCAACTCTTCCTCACGTCCAACGAACAGATCCGTGAGAGAAGCCGGCCTGCCCTGCCAGGTGTTATCCGTAGGGGTTTCTTTGGCCGGGGTTGGGGATTGGCTGATTACTGGAGGTTCGCTGATGATTTCATCGCGTTTCGTTGAACGGTCCGACTTACCGCTGCCGTTCATCAATCCAGATGCTATGCCACGAAGTTTCATCTACTCGTTCAACCTACAGTCGTCCTCGATCTTGTTCCCATTCGTTCCTGGTGACCGCTCCTGTGCCCTTCTCCACCGCCCGATTAACCAGGATCATCGGGTCGCAGGGTCCCTGGTAAGGGATCCAATCCACACACCGGTGAATACCAATCCATTCTTGGTTAGTAGCCCCTTCCTGACCGCGTCAAAGGGATCACGACAAACGCCCGTATGGCGCGTCCAATGAGACGGTAGGCTCGCGAAAGGTGGCCGGACCTTGTACCGCGTGCATGAAGACGTGCTCAACATCTCCGGACCAACGTAGGATGGTTTCTACAGGCGAAGCGTTGAAGAGTTGAGGTGAATCCGTTGAATATCGTGTCCTGGAACGTGAACGGGATACGCGCCATACAAAAGCGCGGCTTCCTGGACTGGGTCCATGAGGCAAAGCCTGATGTGTTAGCCCTCCAGGAAACGAAGGTCAACGACGACACCCTCCCGGAAAACCTGAGAGACGTACCGGGATACGAGTCTCATTTCTCATATGCGTCTACGAGGCGCGGCTATAGCGGCGTGGCCGTGTATTCACGGGCCTCTGTGGTGTCAGCTACGACAAGCTTTGGCGTGCCTGAATGGGATGATGAGGGACGACACCTGATCATAGATTTCGGCGATTTCGTCCTTGCGAATGTGTATTTCCCGAACGGTCGTGCTTCAGGTGAACGACTTGAGTACAAGATGCGCTATTACGACGCGTTCCTGGAGTTCGCCGAGAAAACCGTCGCCGGCGGTAAGAACCTGGCAATTTGTGGCGACTACAACACGGCGCACAAAGAAATCGATCTTGCTCGGCCGCGTGAAAACTCAAAAACTTCAGGGTTTCTCCCCGAAGAGCGGGCGTGGATGGACCGGCTCGTAGACGCCGGGTTCGTGGACACGTTCCGTGTGTTCGACGAATCCCCTGAGCGTTACTCGTGGTGGAGTCAACGGTCCGGAGCGCGCGCCAGGAACGTCGGGTGGCGGCTTGATTACTTCTTTGTGAACGCCGGTTTTCAGAGCAGGATCTCCGGTGCCGAAATACACGCCGACGTAATGGGATCAGACCACTGCCCTGTTTCGATCGAGGTCGCGTAACTTCCTGGCTGGGGCACCGTGCAGCCTATTTTCCGTTGTGGTTAGCGGAAATCTACGTTCAGGATCGAGCTGGACAGCATTACCACTGGACGAACATCGGCATTACGACGTGCGTGTAGCCATCACGGTCGGTTGCACGGATCACGCCAGGGCTTGAAGGGGTCGTGGTTTCCAGTGTGACGGTTCCGTTCCCAAGCACGCCAAGGACGTCCAAAAGATATCTGCTATCGAACGCCACTTTGGCCTCATCGCCGTCGATAGTCGCGTCAAACTCGCCTTCGTTGTCGCCAATTTCTTCAGCCCTGGATTCGACCTTGACCTTGCCGGGGCCGCCGTCTTCACCCGGGCTGACGATCAGTCGGACAATCCCGCTGCCATCCCTGGCAAAAATAGAGGCCGCTCTCGTGGCCTGCAGGAAGTCCTGTAACTTGACCGTGGCTGTAGTCCCCGCACTTGCCGGAATCAGCTTTTCGTAATCAGGGAATGCACCCTGGACCAGCTGAGAGACGATCTCGACTTCATATTCGTTGTCGCTGATCTTGAACAGAACCTGGCTCGCCGGTTCCGTGACGGTGATCGTGACGTCACTCGCCCGATCTCCGATTAGCCTCTGCACTTCCTGCATCGTCCGTGCGGGGACGATGAAACCCATGTCCTCTTCGACTTCGGTGGCTAGCTCTACTGTTTCGACGCCCAGACGGAAACCGTCTGCGGCCGCGAGAGTGAGCTTGTTGCCCGTTAGCTCTACCTTGATGCCGGTGAGTACCGGACGAGAGTCTTCCGTTGCGGCTGCGAAGGCTACACGCTCGATTGCGCCCCTCAGCACGTCAGCCGGGACGGTAACGGTCGTGCCGTCATTTACTGTCGGGATCGGGGGGAACTCTTCGGCGTCTGTGCCGTTCATGCTGGCCTTGAAACGTGCGCATTCAAGCGCGACGCCCTTCGGGCTGTCCACGAGATCAATCTCTATTTTCTCGTCCGGAAGCTGGTTTACGAACTCGGTGAGCAATCGCGCCGGAATTGTTACGGACCCCTCGTGATCGATTTGAGCCCCTATCCAGGTGCTGATTGCGATCTCAAGGTTGGTCGCCGTGAGCTTCAGACGCGACTGGTCTGTGGTCAGGAGAACGTTCTGAGTGACGGGTAGTGTGGCGCGCGTCGCCACTGCCCGGCCAACAACGCCGAGGCCACGTGATAGATTCTCTTGAAGACAGGTAATCCACATAGTTCTTTAAACCCCCAATATATGGGGCTGAGTATATGTGTGACCACAACGTATCGTCAATTACGCGAGCGCACGCGCAACCACCTTTAAAGGACGAAACTTAGGGACTTATAATTGGCGACTGAAATCCGCTAGCGCGGCCCTTTACATACATCCCATCACATTAGCGATTAAGAGTTTTCCTATCGACGCGCAAGAGATACGACGCATCCTTGAATCGGTGTCTTCCGGAGGCACGAGCGCCAGCGACGCCTTCGAGAGGCTTGGACGGTTGCCGTACGAAGATGCGGGTGATGCCCTCCTGGACCACCACAGGGCGGTCCGAACAGGTTTTCCGGAGGTTGTGTACGGCCCCGGTAAGACACCTGGCCAGCTCGCAGAGATATCCGAACGCTTGTACGAGCGCTCAGGAGTCATCCTGGTGACTCGCACGGACGCCGAGGGATATGCCGCCGTGAAGTCCACGGTCCCTGATGCCCAGTTCAATGAGCTCGGTGGGATCGTGTGGGCCGATCGCCGTCCTGCCGAACCAGCTATAGATGGTGTTGCGGTGGTCACCGCCGGTACTGCGGATCTTCCGGTGGCCGAGGAGGCCACGGAGACGGCACGAATCATGGGGTGCGACGTCGTTCGCATCGTAGACGTCGGTGTTGCCGGGCTGCACAGGACGCTCGGTTCGCTTCCTGCCCTCCGTGAGGCGAAGGTGCTGGTCGTGGTAGCCGGAATGGAGGGGGCGTTGCCCAGCGTTATCGCCGGGCTCGTGAAGGCCCCCGTTATCGCCGTTCCTACTAGTACGGGCTATGGCGCCAGCTTTGGCGGTCTGGCTGCGCTGCTGGCGATGCTGAATAGCTGTGCGACCGGGATAGCCGTCGTGAATATCGATAACGGCTTCGGCGCAGGCGTTATGGCGGCGAAGATAGCCCGCGCTATCGCAGGCCGGGACTAGGCATACCAGCCCGCAGGCATGGACAAGCGAGCTACGCCCTGTTTGGTTTGCCGTGTGCGCCTCCGCCCATTTCAAGCGGAAGCGCACGAATTAACGACTACGGCAGGGAAACCATGTACGCGACGACGTCGGCAATTTCCTGTTCGGAAAGGCTGTCTCCAAACGTGCCCGGCATGATCGGGGAGAATCCCTCGACGACGAAACTACTTGGCGAGACGATGCTCGTCGTCAGGTATTCGTCCGCAGACGAACCTGCAACCCGGGTCTCGGCCGTGGTTCCAATGCCGGAAAGGCCCGGACCAACGACGCGGTTGGCGCCGGTAGAGTGGCAACCAGAGCAGCTCCCCTGGAAAACGATTTCTCCGTTGCCCGCATCGCCGGTGGCTGCGGCGGGTGCGGCCGTTGGCTCGGGAGCAGCTTCAGCGGGAGCCGAGGTTGCAACGGGGGTATCAGCCTCGGGGGCCGCAGTAGGTTCAAATACAGGCGTCGGGACGACCTCTGCGTCGTCACTCCCACATGCTGCGATGAAGATTGCGCCAACTACAAAAAGCGCCGTCAGGCTCATAAGCCGGGTCGAAATCATTGCTAAAGGACTCCCCGCATCAGACGTGGTTCCCTCACGATTGAATCTGACGACGACACGCACAAAAAGTGCACCGGCAGCCAGAAGTTTGATGGAAAACGCGTCTCACACGGCATTGTTCCGTGTTTCACGAATGAAAAGCTAGCAGTGGAATGTAGCTCCGTCAATCGTGATTCAGGCCGATCACGGGTCGGTACCGCCCTTATACAGGGAACCGGGTTTGTTCCTCGTCCTGAGGTCCGATCGTTTGCGGATCGGTACAGGCGATACGGGATGTGATCGAAGGCGAACTCGGTCTTCCCGACCGAGCACGGTCGCGTGTTAGCCAGTTGAGCGCTTGATTTCTATCTCTTCACCCGGTGCAAGAGCCACACGTCGTACTTCGATACCCAGTTTCAACATCCAGTAGTTGAGCGTGGCTTTGGACAGCTTTAGAGACTTGGCTGTCTCCGTGAATCCTTCTTCGTTGAGCAGCTCAGGGATCGCTTTCTCAAGCGGCCTCCGCAGCCTCTTCTCTACGTCGAGCATCTTCTTGGTCTTCCGGATGGCCATTTGACCCCTCTCTGGTTCGCCCTATATCAGTTCGCCCTATATCCAAATTACGGAGACATCCACGAGCGTTTTCGGGTGTATGAGAGCTATTGTACTACGTTTCTAACTTTTCATGTTCTTTATCTGTTTTTAATCTGTACTTCATTGAACTTTATATAATATTATTGATGTTATACAGATATTTTCGTAGCTACCATAGCTTTGAGTCTAAAAACGTGTCGGTATAAATTTTTTCACACCTTTAGCAAGTGTCATAGACGCTTTAGGACTCTGTGCGTTGGTAAACCTTCAAGGGCTTGAATGTGGTCATACCTTTAACCGTGTATGCGTCCCCAGATCGCCGGTCCATTCCTGTTTCCCACCCTTTCCTCTGGATAGCGATACTCCTCTGTTCCCCTGGGTGTGAATGGCAGTCGTATCAAATCGGTCGCCACAGAGACCGCACCAGGCCTCTTGGTAGTGGGAAAACCCCTTAAGGTCCCAAAAACGTCCTCTCCGTCGACCGTTACGATCAACTCACTACATATCCGCCGAAAATCCGATCCCCCGGCGTCCAACGTAGCTTTGCTAGACTCAACTCTGCTAAAACGCGAACGTTGAGCATTCGGTGAGATACGCCCTGCCCTGCTCAACCCCTTCCCACCCCCAACTAATAAACGGAGGCTCCGCCATCGGCTTCATTCGCGACCTGATCGATGGCACTGAGGAGTGGGTCCTCGAATTTGTCACCGAGGTGTTTGAGGCAATCGGGTGGTTTGGTCTCATCGGCCTGATGGCCATCGAGAGCACGGCGATCCCCCTGCCGAGTGAAATCGTGATGCCCCTCGGCGGCTGGAAGCTGGTTGAAGAGAATGACCTGGGGATCGGCTTCGTATTCCTGGCGGGGCTCGCCGGTGCGGTCGGAAGTCTTCTCGGCTCATTGATCGAGTATTACGTCGCTCGCGCCGGAGGACGTCCACTTGTTGAGAGGTACGGTAAGTACCTCCTTATCACGCATGCAGATCTGGACCGTGCAGATCGATGGTTCGCCACCCGAGGTGAATTGACCGTTTTCGTGGCCCGAATGATTCCCGGGGTCCGAGGTTTCATCGCAATCCCGGCGGGTATAGCGCGAATGAACGTATGGAAGTTCTCGCTGTTTACCTTTGTGGGCGCATTCCCATGGACCTTTGGTTTGGCGTTAGGGGGGTTCCTGCTTGGAGCAAACTACGATGACATCAGATCGGTGACTCGACCGTTTGATATCCCGATAATTCTGGGAATTTCCGGGCTCATCGGATGGTTCGTCTGGCACCGGGTCAGAGAAATCAGGGCGGAGTCACGGGTGGCCGTTGCCGCAGCGTCTAACGGGGATGACGCCTGATGAAGAACGCCGATCGAAAATCATCCAGCGAAACGGTTCTGGCCTGCCGGACCTTGCCTCTTCCCCTCTTCGCCTTGTACGGACTAGGGGCGGCCGGGATTACGTGGATGATCGCAGCGTGGCGGGATAGGCGTCAGCGCAGTCGGCTGCGTGAAGAGATCAGGGTGCGCCGGAGCGATGAGGACGACGACGGTTCAACCGAGTTGTAAGTACGATGGGTCTGTCATTCCGAGCGTAGCTGAGGGAACTTCACCAAATCCACGGCCCGAATTGAGACAGCGACATGCCGGGAAACTTGGTCCTCCCTCACCCCAGCCCTCTCCCACCGGGAGAGGGGGCACTTTACCCCCTACGGCGCTAAGCTGAAGATCACTTCCCCCTCGAGCATCTTCATGATGTCTTCCTGGATCTGCTCCAGGTATCGCTCGTATGGGGTGTTCTGGTACGAGAGTGCTGTCTGGCCGTCGGCTGACTGATACCAGTCAAAGTGACCGGGGTTCGGCTGATAAACCGCCATCGCCGGATCTGCTTCAACCAGCTCGTAGTAGTCGTTGACGTACTTTTCGCCGGACATCCGCCAGGTTGGTCCTCCACTCACGTTGTAGATGCTACGACCCGCACCGTTTGCCGTAAGAGCTGCCGATAGGGCAGACACGGCGTCGTCCCGGTGAACGAACTCAATGCGTTCATCTGGCGTGAACGGCCACTCGGCGGGTGG
>JABIGL010000017.1 GCA_018650185.1 Chloroflexota bacterium | reverse complement strand
TGCTCGTCCTGCCCGGTGGATACCCACTTGCGGAGCGAAACGTTCGACCTAACTTCGCCGCCGTGAACAGCTACGGTAGCGTCGTGAAGTCGGTCGAGGCCATCGACACTCCGACCCAGATCGGCGCGGTGATGCGACGTGCATTCCAGGCCCTCCGCAACGGGCGACGCGGTCCTGTTGTGGTCGAGATGACTCTGGACATTTGTGGACAGGAAGTGCCGGAAGAGGCGTTGAACTACACCTCCCCGACTTCCGCCAAAAGCGCTCCCTCCAACAGCGACATCAAGGACGCAGTGAAGCTCCTGCTCGCCGCTAAGAAGCCGATGATCTGGTCCGGCGCAGGTGTGCTCTTCTCCGGTGCGTCCGCTGCTCTCACGGAGCTTGCTGAACTGACCGGAATCCCGGTCTTCACGACCATGGAAGGCAAATCCAGCTTCGACGAGCGACACCCGCTCTCACTGGGCGCCGGTTCTGGTGCGACCACCGGGCAGGCGAACAAGTGGATCAAAGATTCCGATGTGATCATCGGGTTCGGTACAAGCTTCACCCACAACAGCTACTGCCAGCGGGTTCCCGACGGCAAGACGGTGATCCACAACACCACTACCGAAGACGACGTGAACAAGAGCACGCCGTCTGACATCGCACTGATCGGCGATGCCAAACTCACCATCGAGGCCATGATCGACGAGATCAAGGCAGCAATCGGCGAGGGCGGTCGCGACACCGGCGTTGCTTCGGAAATCGCCGCCGCAAAGGCGGAGTGGATGAAGGAATGGCAGCCGATGCTGGAGGTGGCCGACGAGCCGCTCAGCCCTTACCGGGTTATCTGGGAGATCGAGAACAACATCGACCAGGAGAACAGCATCGTCACCCACGACGCCGGTGGGCCTCGTGACGCCATGGTGCCGTTCCTGACGGCGACCGTACCGCACAGCTACATGGGCTGGGGCAAGACGACTCACCTGGGCTTCGGTATCCCGGCGATGATCGGCGCAAAGCTGGCCAACCCGGACAAGTTCTGCCTGAACTACATGGGTGACGGCGCATTCGGCATGTCCGGCCTCGACGTCGCTACCGCTGCAAAGGCGGGGCTTCCGATCACCACAGTGCTACTTAACAACGGCGGGATGGCCACCTACCCGGGCGGTTTCCCGGTTGCCCGTGAACAGTACGACGTGTCGTTCATGGCCGGAAACTACGCACAGATCGCAGAGGGCATGGGCGCGACGGGCATCACCGTGACCAAGGTCGCAGAGATGGGCCCGGCCATTCAGAAGGCTCGACAGTTGAACTCCGAGGGCAAAACGGTCCTGATTGACGTTCACTCCAACTTCGAGGCGAAGAAGTCCCGGTTCTAAACAACGCCGGATAACGATGTAAAACCCACCCTGAGGTTCTTTCAGGGCGGGCGATACTTCAAGAACAGCAGAATTGAGCGCCAGCGTCGTCGTTGAACGAGACGCTGGCGCTCGTTTTTCAGGAGGACGCAGACAATGCCGTTCGCAAACAATCCCATTGACGGGACGAAGATCCATTACGAAGTCGAGGGCTCGGGCCCTCCCCTGCTTCTCGTACACGGGTTCAGTGGTTGGGCCCGCAACTGGGTCGATTACGGGTACGTGGACGCGCTGAAGGACGATTACCGACTCGTCATGTACGACGTGCGTGCACACGGAGACAGTGGTCACCCACACGGTCTCGAGTCGTACACCCCCGAATTGCACGTGAACGACGCACTGGCGGTCTTGCACGATCTGCGGATCGACAGGACGCATTACTTTGGTTATTCGTTTGGATCGTGGATCGGATATTCGATCCTCAAGTACGCGCCCGATCATTTGATCTCGTTTGTTGGCGGCGGTAGCGATCCGTACCACCGGAAGAGCCCGCTTCTGGGCAACATCATTGAGTCGCGCAAAGATGGTCTGGAAGCTGCGCTGGTTGCCTCCGAAGAGCGGGCCGGTCGGCGGTCAGATGAGGAACGTGCCGCCTATCTGAAGCAGGACCCGGATGCCCAGATTGCGGCGATTACGGTACGGAGCGATACGCCGGGGTTGAGCGAAGGACTCGGATCAATCACACAGCCGGTTATGACGTTTGCGGGGACCGAGGACGGGAACCACGAGTACGTTGAGAAGGCAGCGGGCGAGATGCCTACAGCGTCCTTCGTTTCGCTGGACGGGTTGGATCACGGGGCGGCGTTCCGGCGCAGCGACGTGGTGCTGCCGCACCTGACGAAGTTCCTTGCGAACGTGGAGTCGGCGAGGGCGTTGGTCTAGGCGGACACCCGTTGCTCAGATCTGGCGGATCCTGAATCAAGTTCAGGATTACCGCTATTGGGGTTGTTGCGGCTGAAAATATCGCATCCGCGGCATCACTGTAGGGGTGGATTCGTATCCGCCCTCGGGCGGGCCGCTGCCCGCCCCTACAGTTGTCTAGTCAGGACAAGGTGCGGGTGAGCCCGCACCTGTATCATCCACGCAAAACGAGCCACTACTGGGAGGTACGCCATGGCCGACAAGATCGCCCTGTTCGTTGGCACCAACAAGGGCGGATTCATCCTCACCAGCGATGCGTCACGCCAGAAGTGGGACGTCTCCGGTCCCCACATGCGCGGCTACTCGATCGACCACATGGCGTTCGATCCGCGCGACGGTCGCACCTTCATGGCGCTCAACCACGAGGTATACGGCCCCGAGGTCGTAAGCAGTACCGATCATGGCAAGAACTGGAAACCATCTGAGGCAGAAGCACGGTTCGCGGACGGCCGTGACCGCACGGTCGAGAAGCTCTGGAACATCCAGCCCGGCAGACCGTCCGAACCCGGCGTCGTCTATCTCGGCGGGATGCCGGCGGCACTCTGGAAGTCGGAGGATTACGGTAAAACCTGGCAGGAGAACACGTCGCTCCAGGAGCATGAGTCGAGACCAAATTGGTCCCCGGGCGCTGGAGGCCTGTGCCTGCACACCATCATTCTCGATCCAAGGGACCAGGACCGTATGGCCATCGGCATATCGGCCGCTGGATACTTCCGCACCGACGATGGTGGGAAGACGTGGTTGAACCGTGCCCTCGATCTTCCAAGTAACGGCAAGCCAAGTCCGGAAGTGATGGAAATGTTTGGGATCGTCGAATACGACCCTGATCAGGATAAGTGCGTCCACAAGGTTGCCGTAGACGCCAGCGACCCTGCAGTGCAGTACATCCAACATCACACCGGGGTGTTCCGGACTCGCGACTACTGCGAAACGGTAGAGGAGATCAGCGAAGGGCTTCCAGAACAGTTCGGCTTCCCGATCGTCAGCCACCCTCGCAAATCAGGTCACATCTGGGTGATCCCGAACAACAGCGGGGAGTTCAGAACCTCATCTGTCGGCGCGTTCAGGATTTACAAGAGCGAGAACGGCGGGGACGACTGGCGGGCGATCACGAATGGTCTTCCGCAGGAGAACGCCTACTTCAGCACCCTCAGGGAGAGCATGGCGGTCGATGGCGCAGACCCGCTTGGCGTCTACGTGGGCACCAAAAACGGCATCCTGTTCGGTTCTTCAGACGAGGGTGAGTCGTGGAGGGCGATAGCGCCCTCGCTTCCTCCGATTCTCTCGGTTGAAGCGGCTGTTATTTAGCGATGGCGGCGTGTTGCGGTGTCGCAGTCAACACTCCTACTACTGTCAGCGTTATTTCGGCTGAAAATATCGCATCCGCGACAACACTGTAGGGGCGGATTCGTATCCACCCTCGGGCGGGCCGCTGCCCGCCCCTACGGTGACAACTCTTGCCCCCCTCTCCCCCTCCACGGGAGAGGGTTGAGGTGGGGCCGTCCCCCCGTTCCGACAACTCACCATACCTACGGAGCGGACACCGTTATCTCGTGCATGGCGTGGTGACGATTGTGCGTGTACGGTCGAACCTCATCCGCCCAGCGCCCTGTTTCGGAAGCCTTCGCCCAGGCATCGCTGCTCGTGATGTTCGGGTCTTCCACTTCGTAGTAAGCAATGTAGCCCGGCTCACCGTCGCCGACTTCTTTCAGCTCGCCACCGATGGCCAACGACGCCGGCCGTTTCTTTGACCGTGAGACCGAGATTACGCCGGGGACGCTCAAAAGTTCAGGCACGTGCTCGGTGTCGTACACCTCATTGAAAAGGGCGTCCCTTTCCGGTTCGACATCCATGCTGACGACGAAGACGTAGCGGGTCTTGAACGGCATTCTCTGGCTCCTAATTTAGGTTCGTGTCGTCCCGAACTCGATTCAGGACCTGATTTACGACCGGAAGTTCGGGCCACTCTATATCGATCTGCTTCAAATAGTGAAAACACGTCGCCACTCGCATCTCATCGGGCGCGACACTTGTCCCATATGGCAGACAGACTTCAGAAAATCCTCTCCGCAGCGGGCATCGCATCACGTCGCAAGTCCGAAGAACTGATCGCTCAGGGCCGAGTGATGGTGAACGGCGTACAGGCCAAAGTCGGCGATAGCGCCGATGTCGGTGTGGACGTCGTGACGGTGGACGGCAAGCCGATCGCCGCCCAGCGCAAGCGATACTTGGTCCTGAACAAACCACAGGGAACCGTGACCACGCTGGACGATCCACAGGGCAGGCCCAAGGTATCGGACCTTATCAACGTCCCGGAGCGGTTGTTCCCGGTGGGTCGGCTCGACTACGACACCGAGGGCTTGCTGCTGCTCACAAACGACGGCGACTTCACACAGCGGATCACCCACCCGAGCTACGAGATCGAGAAGGTATACGTGGCCCGTGTGGCAACGCCTATCGGGCTGCGCGCACTGGACCTGTTGCGGACTGGTGTGCAGCTGGAGGACGGCATCTCAGCCCCGGCAAAAGTACAGATCGTCTACCGGGACAATCGGACGGTTGAACTGACGATTCACGAAGGCCGGAACCGCATGATTCGCCGAATGCTGGCGGCGGTCGGATCGCCTGTAACCGGCCTCATCCGCACCCGCATAGGGTCGCTCAACTTGGGAGATCTGAAGACCGGTGCATGGCGGGAGTTGAGCCCGGACGAGGTGAGCGGACTGTCAGGCCGACGAGCCGCTACTTAAAGAGTGGTGCCGAGGGCGGGACTCGAACCCGCACGCCCATAATGGACAGCGGATTTTAAGTCCGCCGCGTCTGCCATTCCGCCACCCCGGCACGTGACTTGCACGTCGGTCTCAGCGACGACGCACTTCGTACGCCCTCAATGTTAAGCGTTTGGTTAACCCGATACCCAGTGTTCAACTCAACATTCTTATTTGAGCTCGGCATGCGTCATTGTGCCCGAGCAACAATAGATAACTTGAAAAGTAATTCACATGAACAACGGAAGGTGTACTGGGATACTACAGGCACCGCTTACACACGTATCAGTCATAGAGATTCAGCGGCACGTGTTATCAAACGTTGATGATACCGTGACAAGTGTCACGGAGTTGTTCGGTGGATTGGTAGGAACGTATTCTGGAGGGTTGTCCCGGTGTCTAATTCTGAGTCTACCTGTTAAAACGCGCCATCGAATCGATGCGATGGTTCCATACGCCGGGTAGCCCGAGACCAGATATGACGTTTGCCAAAACCAACATAGTGATGGCGCTGATCACAACTCTCCTGGTGTTTGTGACCACCTGTTCACCGGCCTCCGACGGACAGGCCGGGCCAGACCTATCTGGCCTAGCATGCAGCGCCATTGAATCGCAAGGCGATTATGCCATTGCTTCACCGGTCGCGTCACACATCCCAGACAGTATTTATCCCGTTGAGTTGTTAAACCAACCATTTACGGCACGTGAGGCCGAATTATTTAGACATATCGCCTTTGAAGGTTCTGATGATTCAACTCTGTTTCCCCATGCATCAATACGGTGGAATACACCAATAGTAGCGTTCATAATTGGTTCTCAACCGTTCGTTGACGTGGCTGTACATGCGCTTACTACTACGGCCGGTATTGCTGAAATTCAATTAGAAATAACAAACGACTTGGAACGCGTCAATTTCACGATATGCCCCGGAATATCCTATTCTGATTATTCAGACACGCTCTTGTCATATGGAAACTCTCAACAATTTATTGACCGCGCTAGTTGGGGTGTTGGTTTATTAAACCGTCCCAATTTTATCAACACCATAACCACGTCTCTCATTCTCACGACTCCAGAGGACGGGTCACAGGTTCAGTTGCCCTTCGAAACTCAGGTCGCCATTGTTTGGGAAGAAATCGTTCAAGAATTTGGGCTATTAAGAGATTTTTCACCCAATGAATTCAATGATCTTCCGGGTACATCCACGAGCCTTTTCATTGAAGACAACACGAAGACCAATACAAGTATCAACGAATTGGATGCGCGTCTTCTGCACTCGTTGTATCGACACATCCAACCAGGCAGGAACTGGGATCAGGCTCTCGAGGCCCTAAAGGATCAGGGGTTGTTGGCCGATTAGTCGGCGTCTGATTTCTGTTCCACACCCAGGCTCGGGATCAAAAGACCGGCCAGATAGACGGACCTCGAACAGGTTCTCCCGTAACAGACAGCGAATTTGAAGTCCGCAGCGTCTGCCATTCCGCCACTTCGAGCGCGGCGCTCGACGCCGAAAACGATTTCGCCGCCTATGCCCAGGCGGTCAGAGAGTTGTCCCTGACCATCCAGGCCAGCCGGCTCAGGCGAATACCAGTGACCTTGCCATCGTCGTTCATCACCAGCGCTATTTCCGGCTTCTGGAGTGACGGAGTGTCCAGCGCCAGGAAGAACGGGTCGTTTTCGTCCGCGGGCAGTAAGCGGACGCCGTTTCGCCACGGGCCACGTCGGGATCGCAGCATCAGTTCGCCCGACTCTTCCGTAATCTGGATACGTCCGTGTGTACGGATAGGCCGAGAGTTGGTGAGCTTGCCCGCAGGCATCGAGTAGACGCCGGGGGCTGCCGTCAGCACCTTCGGATCGAGCGCTATTTCCGGCAGTACCGGATCTGGCGCACCGAGCACAGCCTGAAGCAACCGGCTGTACACCTCGCCTGATACATCCAGCGAGGCATTGAGATGGACCATCATGCCCAGGTTTCGGCCCGGGATGATGCTCAGGTCCGTGTTCCAGCCACCGGCGATCCCTCCGCCGTGGCCAAAAACGAATTCGCCAAACTGTGTTGTCCGGAAGAACGACAGTCCCAGGCTGAGAAGTCGGTCGTCCGGGCACCACTGAGGCTTGAGCATCTCGTCGAAGGTCTCGGGACTCACGATGCCAGCGCTTTTCTTGAGCAGGGCCGATGCGTACCGGGCCATATCGGGAATATTGGAGTGGACGGACCCGGCTGCTCGACCGTTTACATACACCCACGCACCACGAATGTTGTGGCCGTCCACAGGCTCTCCGCTGGCCCCCAGTCCCAGGAACTCAAGCTGATCCAGGTCCTCGTGAGAGGGCGCGTGGTGGTAGCCGGTAGTTAGGCGGTCGGCGGGTCGGTCGTAGTTATCGGTCACGGTCATGCCGAGCGGGGCAAATATGCGCCGGTTAAGCACCTCTTCGATGGTCGCATTTTCAGCCCTGGCGACGATCTCCCCTACCAGCATCCAGCCATGGTTGGCGTAGTGCCACTTCGTGCCCGGCTCGACGTCGATAGTGATGCCGTCCGGGTATTTCTCCGGGATGGGTGGGATGTCCGGGTCGTCCGCCCAGAGGACACTGAGAGGATCGGCGATGTCGGCCTCGGTCGGCGCTTCCCCGATGCCGCCGGTATGCGTGAGCAGGTTCCACAGCTTCAAGTTTGCGCCGTGACCGTTCAGTTGGAGGTCCGGTATCAGGTCCGCAACCCGATCTTCAAGGGACAGCCGTCCCTCCTCCACTAGCGCCATGGCGCAGAGACAGACCATCGTCTTCGTGATCGACCCGATGCGTTGGTGGAGATTCGGGTCCTGGGGCCTCCGTGACTCTATGTCAGCCCAGCCAAAGCCTACCGAGAACACGAGCTCGTCGCCATGAACCACCCCAACGGCAAGGCCGGGAAGGTGGAACTCTTCGACTAGCTGGTTGGCGGTCTCGGAGATGAGAGTCGGGTTGATTGGAGACCCGGAAGACATTTGGACGCACCCTACGTTCACTTGTTGACCCGGCTTCAACGGGTCCAGTGATCCTGCGGGTCTACTCCGATTTCCGCAATGACCGGATGGGCGCTGTTCGTAAGGAAATGGAGCGGGGGACGAGACTCGAACTCGCGGCCTCAACCTTGGGAAGGTCGTGCTCTACCAACTGAGCTACCCCCGCGTCAGCGCCAAATGCGGAATAAGCATGTTAAGGGTTATCTATGCGCAAGTCATTGGATCCGTTCCCGAGAGACAGCGCGCATCACCCCGTCTTTGTCGAGGTCGCCGCCTGGTACATCTCGACGTATGACTCTGCGATCGTGTTCCACGCGTATCCACGGCGCACAAGATCAGTGGCCGAGCGTCCCATCGTCGCCGAGAGATCGGGACTATCCAGTATCTTGCAGAGCGCGGATTCGACCTCATTTACCTTCGGTTTGACGACCAGCCCGGCACCGGCCGTCTCGACTTCCGGGAAGTAGCAGAAAGTGCTGATGACGGAGGGAATTCCGGCGGCTAGCGCCTCCAGCACGCCCACGCTGAAGCCCTCGGAGTACGAAGGCAATGCATATACATCGGCCCGGGACAGCGCGCCCACCCGTTCGTCCCCACCGAACGGCCCCGTCAGAGTCACGGCGCTTAACCCAGCCCGCTTGATCGATTCCTCAAGCGTCTGCCGGTAACCATCGTCGGGTCCGACTATCAACAGATGCGTGTCGGGGCGCGTCTTGTGAAGACGGATGAACGCTTCCAGTAACAGGTCGAGGCCCTTTTTCTCATGAAGCCTTCCCAGGAACAGGACCACTCTCTTGCCCTTGAGTTCCGGGTACCGATGTTCAAGGGCTGCGACGTCTCCAGTCTGTTGAAACTCTCCGGCGTCGATTCCATTGGGGATCACGGGTACCGGGCCGTCAAACCCGTAGTCACGTATCTGGTTAGCTTCGGTATCGGTTAACCCATGTGCAGCGGCCGCGTTTCTAAGAATGTCCCGCTGCCAGATACGGCTGTAGATGCGCTTTTTCAGACCTCCCAACGCCAGTGCCCAAGGGTCGAGGCTGCCGTGGGGGGAAATAACGAACGGAATGCCGAGGGCCCGGCTAGCACGTGCGGCGGCGAAGTGAGGGTGGTGCCACATTTCGTGGATGTGCACGATGTCGTAATCCGCCGCTTCATCCTCCAGCGCTGATTTCATATCAGGACTATGGCCGGGCCACCACCTGGACAGCTTCCCGGTCCCAAACAGGCGGATGTCTGCATCTGGCGTGTCGATGAGATGCTCTCTGTCGCCGGAGAACACCGGCGAAAAGATCGTTGAACTCACTCCGGCGCGCTTCAACGCCGACGTCAATGAAGCAACGACACGCGGAGGTCCGCCGTGACGCACCTCCAGGCCTGCGACCACATGCAGCACGTTCATCGGTGTGAGTACGCGCTACCGGAACCGACACATGAGCTAGCCGAGTGAGATATGTTGCCGTTGATATGAGCCATATCTCGAATCATATCTTCTAACGCGATCACACCACCCTTTGTGTATCTTGGCTGATCGTAGGCGAACAGCCGGGGAGACCAACGTCACGCCAGATAAAGACGGCATCCAGCGCTCAAAAATTGATCTCGCTATCGAAGTGAGCTGGCTTCTCGCACTCGCGCTTGTTCCCTTTGCGTTCAAAGGACCGGACGTGGTCGTCCTGTTCCTCCAGCCGAAGGACTTCGTACTTCACCTCTTTGCCCTGCTGATCCTGTCACTGTGGGCCGTCGAGTGGGCGCTCGGTGGATACCGTCCGCAGGTGGATCTGAGTTCCTTCACGGCGATCAGAATCTGGCTGGGCAAAAATCCGCGTAACTGGGCGCTTGTCGGTGCGATCGGGTTCGGTACAGCGGTGGCCATCTCCACGGTTGTGTCACCCCTGCCCGCGGTCAGTCTCTGGGGCCGGGATTTCGTCCATCTCGGATATGAGTTGTATTCCGTACTGTCGTTGCTCGTCATCTTCTTTGCGATATCGCTTCGCACCGGCAGTGCGGACCAGGTCAGGCGAATCCTCTGGGTTGTCGCCGGGGCCGGGGCGGTGACCGGGCTTTACGGGATCTCACAGCGATTTGGGTGGGACCCGATCGGCGATGGCGAAAACGAGAGTCGTGTGCTGTCGTCGTTTGGCAACCCGATTTTCTTCGGCTCGTACCTTGTTATGTCGACCGTCATCACGCTCGGCCTGGCGCTGGACGAGGCCCGGAAAAACGACCGCTGGTGGCTGCCGGTAATCGCGTTACTTGTTGGCATCCAGCTGACTGCCATGTGGTTTACAGGCAGTCGCGGTCCGTGGGTCGGTCTGGTCTCCGGGTTCATCGCATTTGGGGCGCTTGGGGCGCTTTCCCTTGACCGTACCCAGTTGGTTAAGGCTGGTTCGGTGCTTGTGTCCGGATTACTTCTCGCCGCTGTTCTGGTGAACGTGGCCGGTGATTCCGACGATGGGACGGGTCGAGGACTCGGGTCGATCGTATCCGGGGTATCACCCGCTGCGGGAGGGCTAGGGGCCAGGGCGGATATTTGGGAAGGAAGTTTCCGGCTCCTCGACAGTTGGGAGACACAACAGTCTGAATCTGCATTCCAATCGTCACTCAGGCCTTTATTCGGACTCGGGCCTGAAATGTTTTTCTACTCATACCCCCTGGTCGCGAATCCACAGTCGGGCGTGATCGTGCCGAGCCACGCCCACAGCCTGCCGCTTCAACTGATTTATTCCTACGGTTTCGTCGGGCTGGCGACTTTCGTGGTGCTCACCGTATCCACGTTGATCGTAGGGATCTCAGTCATTAGACAGCGCCGTGCAGGTCTAACGGGTGGTGGCGACTGGCTGGCGATAGTGATGCTGGCCGTCATGGCGTCCTTAATCGGTCGATCTGTGGAGCAGGCGGTCGGAGTCGCCCGCGTCGGTGATCTTGTCCCGTTCTGGGCACTACTCGGGGTCGCTCTGGCGGTATACGGGATGAGCCGGGACACGAACACGGCGGTACGGCCATTACGTAGTGGTGCGTTACATTTCTTTCCCGTCGCCGGCGTGAGCATCCTCGCGATCGTTGCGCTCGGCGTCTTCTTCGTTCGCGACATCCAGCCACTACGAGCGGGCCTGAAGTCGGCCGATGCGTTCGAGGCGGCGGCGGCCGGGAATAGCTCTGAGGCCCAGCGACTGATGCAACGAGCATCGGAGTTGGCACCCGATGTGGAGCAGTACAGGGTCTGGACCGGGGAACTGCTGGTTGAAGAGGCAGGACTGCAAGTGCAGTCAACCGCGGCGTTGCAATCCCTGGGCGAGGCTTACGAGGCCTTCATCGCTTACGAAGAGCGAGATCCCTATTCCTTCGCTACCCAGCTGAGGATCAATCTGGCGGAAACGGAGTTCGTTAATCGCGGAAACAATTTCTTCAGTGAAGACTTGATCGAACGTGCCGTCAGGATTTCGAACTCCCTGCCGTCTTATCCAACAATCCAGGCGGTGGCGGCGGAGCGCGTCTTAATCGCCGGGCAGATTGAGCTCGGCCGTTCGCTTGCCGAGCGCGCCATCGCCATGGAGTCAGCAGCGAGACCGCAACCGTTCGCCTGGTTCATGCGTGGCAACGCCCTTGCCGAGCTAGGTGATTTGGATGGGGCGCTTGAGTCGTTCACCACTGCATTGGAGCGAGAGCCAGAAGGACAGCTCGCCCCGGGAATCCATTCGAACGTTGCGCTGGTCTACGAGTCGATCGGGAACACGACGCTAGCGGAGGAACACCGGGCGTTGGCGGCCGAGATCGAAGCTGCGCTTATCGCCGAAAGTGGCAACTAACTTCCCAACGACGCTCTGGAACAGGAGTCTTATTCCGGGCTTGACCGTTTGCTGAACGGTGCCGCCAGCGTGCGAAAGATAAGCGCCAAATCGCCCGTAAAGCTGTGCTCATGCACGTACTTCATCCGTAGTTCCATCTTGGGATCCCACACTTTTTCGAAGTACAGCTCGTCAGGATCACCGCCGGAAAGGATGGAACCAAGATCTGAAAATACGATCGACGCTTCATCCGTGATACCGGGACGGACCGAGAAGATAACCATCTGTTCTTCGGTATAGAGTTTCGTGTATTCGGTCGTCTCGGGCCTCGGGCCGACGAGGCTCATCTTCCCGAAGATCACATTCAAAAGTTGAGGTAGCTCGTCGAACTTGAACTTCCGAATAAAGCCTCCAACCCGGGTAATACGCGGATCATCGTCACCCGAGTGATGGGAATGGGCACCGGCCGGTGCGCTCCTCATGCTGCGGAACTTGATGATCTTGAACGGAACCCCGTTCAATCCAGTTCGCTCTGCCCGGTAGATGATCGGCCACCCTGACTCCAGGACTATCGCCACCGCTACGATGATCATGACCGGGATCAAAACAACGAAACCGACCAATGAGGCCACGAGGTCGAATGATCTTTTCAACATCTGTGCTGATCCTGCCAAATGCCAGTTGTCCGTCAATGAAGGTATAACTATCAGGGTCCGGCCATGCACATGTATTGGTACAAGAAGGCCACTCCAAATCCTATACGTCCCCCGTCGCTGGCCTGAACCTGATACCGAGTGCATCATTCAGCGATCAATATAGTCATCGTCGTATCAGACATCGCAGGGAGATAGCCGATCGTCGCCGAATCGCCCCGCTCCGGGGATCGCAGTGTTCTTGTTACCGGCGCCACCGGAATGGTTGGCGGCGCTATTGCACTTGAGCTCATTCAGGCCGGGTACGACGTGGCCGCGCTGGTCCGCACAGGATCGGATATCTCACACCTGCCGTCGGACGAGATCGCGATTTTCGAAGGTGATGTCACGGATCCGGAGTCGCTCCGGGACGCGATTGCCGGTCGAACGTCCGTGTGCCATGCGGCGGCGTTGGTGCCGGGAAGCGGTGCCGACGACGCCGAGTTTGAGCGCGTCAATGTGTCCGGGACTCGTAACGTTTGTGAAGCGTCTGTGGAGGCCGGTGTTTCACGGATGTTGTTCGTCAGCACCGTCCACTCCTTCGGGATCCATCCCGGGGAAAAGGTCGACGAGACAACCATTCCTTCAAAACCGTTCCATACCGGGTACGACGCTTCGAAGGCTAGAGCCGAAGAGGTTGTGCTTGAGTTTGCTTCCACAACGCTAGACGCCGTGGTCATCAATCCGACGGTCGTTTTCGGTCCGCGGTCACGCCATTCAGGGCGATTGATCAGCATGTTCTTGCGGGGCCGCCTGCCCGCGATCCCACTGCCCGGTCGTCAACTGTCTCTGGTGTACTCCGGAGATGTGGCTCGGGGTGCACGCCTGGCACTTGAGAACGGGAAACGTGGAGAGCGATACATCCTCGCCAATCCCGGAGTGACGATACGGGAGTTCGTTCAGGAACTCGCCGGTGTCTCCGGCCGATCAGCGCCCCGGTTATCGGTGCCCGGTTGGCTTGCCGCGGCCGGAATTGCAGTCCTCTGGGGGTTATCTCCGATGACGCGGTGGAAGCCCCCGGTAACGGTGGCAGGTATCCGGCACGGGGGCACGATTTACGATGGCGGCCGGGCCAACAGCGAGCTGCATCTCGACTACACGAGCCTTGAAGACGCCCTGGCGGATACCGTCGAATGGATGCGCCGCGACGCCAGTACAGACGGGTAGTTCAAGCGCTGCTATCGGGCTCTAATTCCCCCGCCGTACCGGTCTTCATAGCCAATGGGCCGATTACCAGGCCGACAAGCAACCAGTACGCATCACCGGCTCTGTCCTGGATCAACGTGTGAAATGCCACCGATATCACTACGAAAACGATGGTTAGCAGGGTCAGCGTCCTGGCTAGCGCTTTGAGCTCCCGATCTTGATCTGACACGGAGATCTGCCACAGTCGCCACAGCACAAGTCCGATCGCTATGGAGTACAAAGTGAATCCGACTACTCCACTCATTATCACGATACCCAGAAGCATGGAATCGGTAGTCCTGTTAACAACGCTCATCCCCAGCCCGGTTATCGGATAGTCCTGTGCGATATCGACGGCGCCGTTCCGAAATACCTTTCCGGTGTCGGGGTCGAATCGACCGGCGAAATACTGGTTAATGTAATTACCGTCGTCAGGGAATATCCGTCCTCTCATGCTCTTTGATTGATCCGGGAATACGAGTGCGGCGACCGCCCAGACCACCACAAATAAAAGCACCGCAACAAGAATTTTCGATGGCGAGATTCTCGGCATCGCTCGAACATAAATAGCAGAAAGCACCACCAGCAAGCCCATACCCGCCGGGAATATCTTTGACCCGGAGAGCATGCCGCCCAGCAGAATGGTCCCGAACAGGAGTCCGAGCACTACGGAATCACGGCGTGATCGGATCCTGAATATGAACACGGCGGCCAGTGCAGCTGCCAGAATCAAGTACATGCCCAGCGTTGACAACTGCGGCATAAGCGCCGCCGCCCGGCCGTTTTCGACCACCAGCCAGAAGGCCTCACTACCTGCCGAGTTGTCGTAGAACCTGGCAAGAAAGGGGTTGATCACATCTTCCGTATACGGCAGCAGTTGCAGCGTAGCGATTACAGACATCGACACTGCGGCCGCAAGTATCAACTTGATCAAAATCGACATATCAGTTCTTGATACTTGAACATTAGCGGCGATCAATAGAACAAGTAACGGCCTGACATACGCTTCCGCGGAACTTAATAGGCTGACCCCACGCGAAATACTGCCTGAATAATCGGCCGGGATATTGGACCACCACACCGCGGTCATTGCTCCCAGCCACAAGAGAAACACGGCGTAGAAGATCGTGTGAATCGGTAATCGAAATCGGTTGGTTCTGTAACCACGCCACAGGAGATATGCCGCAACGGCCGGGATGGCTACGTTATCCAGACGCGCCTGTTGATGACCGGCCGCCAGGTCGATTCCGACCAGTTTCACAATGTCCAGGATTGGCAGGTAAGGACCGAGCAGGATGAGCGCCAGCAGTGAGACGAGAAGCCGCCCGTCCGGCGTTAAGCGCGCCCATTCATCCCGAAGCACGGACGTTCCGAATCTGGAAGCGATGGCTGGTGCTGTGATTGTTGACCGCTCTCAGGTGACTACGGCTGTGCAACTTGGATCATGGGGATCATGAGTGACCAAGATTACCGGTTCCCTTTGCGTTGATACGGGAAAGCTATCCTGCGCGGTCACTCGCGTATGCCAGGGCATCGGTAAAGGTACGGGCCATCTGGTCGATGCTGATCTCTGACTTTGCGATCTGGCGAGACTCTGATCCCTCTCGGCGCATGCGTTCAGTGTCGCGGAGATAAGCGCTTATCGCTGTCGTGAGCAAATTCAAATCATCTGGCTCTACCAGTTCGCCGTTCCTACCAACTTGCACGAGATCCGATTCGGTCCCATCACCCTTACCAACCAGCACCGGCTTGCCATGTGCCATCGCCTCGTAAATCGCAAGCCCACCGGCGCCCGGCAGTACGAACAGGTCTGAGGCGGCAAGCGCAACCGAGAGATCATCGCCCTCCAAATGCCCCAGGAATCGTGTCTGAGGGAAGCTATCGGCTGCGTACGCCTCCAGGGCTGCCCTCTCCGGCCCATCCCCCACAATCAGGAGATCACAGGGCTGTCCCGCATCACGGCAAGCGTCGATGAGGAGATCAACCCGCTTCGCTTCGACAAGCCTTCCGACACAGATGAGGGTGGTACCGGATAAACGTTGATCCTGGCGCCACTTCCGAACCGCTTCTCCGCCTGCTGGGAACTTCTCAACCGCTCGATCTGCGCTGGCAGTGGACACGGCGTTGTGCGCTACGAAGATACGCTCCCGTTCAACTCCCGCCCGGACATAGTCCTCTGCGGCTTTGGAGCTGTAGGCGATCAATGCGTCGAAGGATCGGTAAAACCGGGAGCGGATACGGTCAACTACGGAGAATTTCGTCCGGCCGGTTGGCTTGCTGAGAGTTC
>JABIGL010000023.1 GCA_018650185.1 Chloroflexota bacterium | reverse complement strand
TCTGGTGTGCCCACACCACGGACCAGGTCATCATCAAGTACGACGTTGAGACTGGCGTAGAGCAGGACCGAATCCAGTTCGGCGACGACTCCCCGGCGCCGCACGGACTCTCCATCAAGGACGGCGAACTCTGGTACTCGGACGCCGTAATGACCGGCCCCGGCGTAGGCCACGACGATCCCGACAGGGAAGGCCCGGAGATAGGCCGAATCAAGGTCAGCTAGGCAGGTCAGGGCAGGCTCACCTGCACCTTATCTCCTGGCGGGCGACGATAGTTATAGAGGTCTATTCGTACAGACCCTGGAATGGACACGAATCCGCAACGACAACGCAACCCCCTCTCCCAGCGGGAGAGGGCTGGGGTGAGGGAGAACCCTCTTCTCCCTAAACAACGCCAGTGTGCCAAACACCCTACCGGTGAAGATCCCTCGGCTACGCTCAGGATGACAAAAGTCCCCGGTGCTCTCCTCCATGCGGCGCAAAAACCCACCCTGAGGCACTCGAAGGGTCCGTGGCCCAACAACGTGTCCCCTCTCCCACCGGGAGAGGGTTAGGGTGAGGGTGGTCCGAGCTCCGGCGGTCACGCCCACCGCCATCGGCCGGGCCGTTAACACTGCACCTTCATCACATCCACGTAGCGAGACGAACCATGCCATCCGTCGTAGACAGCCACCACCACTTCTGGGACCTGTCAGAACTCGACTACCCGTGGATGCCGCCCGGCGATAACGTCCTGCGCCAGAATCGACTCCCCTCCGATCTGGCGCCGCTTCTCAAAGAAGTAGGTGTCGAAAAGACTGTCATCGTGCAGGCTCACTCGTCCATAGAGGAGGCTCGTTGGTTGCTCCGGCTGGCGCACGAGAATGACTTCGTCGCTGGCGTCGTCGCATGGGTAGACCTCGCCGACCCCGACGTCGGCAACACCCTGGATCAGCTACAGCAGGACCCTTACTTCAAAGGCGTCCGGCACATCTGGCACGACGAACCGGACGACGCCTGGATCATGCAGCGAGCGATCATCAACGGCCTCAAAGAGTTGGCAAAGCGAGACATCCCATTCGACCTGCTCCCTAGACCCCAACACCTCCCATACATCCCACGCGTCCTCGACGCCGTGCCAGACCTCCGCACCGTCGTCGACCACATCGCCAAGCCACTGATAGCTGACCGAGTATTTGAACCCTGGCTCTCGGATCTGAAGCGGGTCGCCGAAATTCCGGGCGTCTACTGCAAGATATCCGGCATGGTCACAGAGGCTGACACTGACAACTGGAAGCCAGACGACCTGACACCCTACGTAGAAAACGTGGTCGATATGTTCGGCTACCAGAGACTAATGTTCGGCAGCGACTGGCCCGTATGCACCCTGGCTGGTTCCTACAAACAAGTCTTCCACGCCGCATCCAGAGCACTCGGCAAAATGTCGGTGGCAGACCGATCGGCAGTCTTCGGCGGAAACGCAGAGCGGTTTTATGGGCTCTAGTTACGCGCACGCTCCACATTCCGGCAACGGGGTAGCGATAGACTGTCCGGGATGTCTGCACTTCTTTCGGCCGTGGAGTTGACCAAAGACTTTGGTGAAACCGTTGCTCTGCGCAACGTGTCCGTTGATGTTGAAGAAGGCACTACAGGGCTGCTCGGCGCCAACGGCGCTGGCAAAAGCACCCTCATGACGATCTTCCTCGGGTTACTACGACCCACCTCCGGGAAGATCACCGTGCTGGGCGAGGACGGCGACAAGTCCACGCAGGCCCACCGGCTACTCCCCGGAATACGAATGCCTTCCGCCCAACGTCTCGGCGGCTGAGTTCGTCACCCACATGGCCCGCGTCAGCGGCCTGCCTCGTACCGAAGCGCGTACCCGTGCGACAGACGTCCTCAGACACGTCGGCCTCGATGAAGAGCGCTACCGGCCGATGGGAACTTTCTCCACCGGCATGAAGCAGCGCGCCAAGCTCGCCCAGGCAATCGTCCACGATCCCCAGCTCGTCCTGCTAGACGAACCGACCGCCGGACTGGACCCCGCCGGACGACAGGAGATGCTGGAATTGATCGCCCGAACCGGCCACGAATTCGGCATATCCATGCTTATCTCATCCCACCTGATGGGAGACATAGAGCGCACCTGTGATCGCATTATCGTCCTGGAGGCTGGCGAGCTTCTCGAACAGGGTGAGGTTTCCAGGTACACCACCGACACCGAGACCCTGGTCCTCGAATTCGACGAGGGCGCAGAGGCTGTGGCAACCGCCCTAGCGGGCAAAGGAATAGAGGCCACAACGGAAGGTCGGGCGCTAGTTATCGAGGACGCTTCGCAGGACGATCTCGACACCATCCGTGACGCCATCGTCGAAACCGGCGCATATCTTCACCGGCTCGCCCCGCGCGCCCACACCCTCAGTGACATATTCCGGAGGCCAGCATCATGACCTCCGGGACGTCCAACCAGACGACGGGCCAAAACGGCGACCCCGAAGAGCGCGAGGGCGAGGTCTTTGACCTCGGTTACCGTCACTACGACGGACCCCGGGGAGGGCGCGGCACCGCCTTCTACGCAGTCTACGCAGACGGCTTGCGTACCGTGCTGGGACTCGGCCGTGGAGTTCCGGCCAAGCTGATGCCGGCCATCTTTGGCCTGTTGGCGCTCGGGCCGGCGCTTTTCATCATCTCTCTCGCCGGTTTCGTTTCGTCATTTGGCGGAGATCCTGATGAAATCGATCTCCCCAGGCACGAGGATTATTACGGGTTCACTTTCGTGATCATGCTGCTATTTGCGGCAGTGGTCGGCCCCGCCCTCCTCAGTCCAGACAGGCGCAACTCCGTACTCACCCTGTACGCCGTACGGCCGCTGACATCGCTCGACTACGCAGTAGGTCGATGGCTCGCTTTCTTCACCTTCGCCGCTGCCTTCACCATCGTCCCACAACTGATGCTCTACTTCTCGTTCATCCTGTCCGACACCAGTCCCTGGGGATACTTCACGGATCATGGCCGCGACCTGTGGGCTATCTTCGTTGTCGGTTTGATCCTCGCTGCCTTCATGACGAGCCTCGCCATGGCGGCCGCATCACTCACAAATCGACGAGCGTTCGCGTCAGCGGGGGTAATAGCATTTGTCTTCATCACCGCCGCAGTCGCCGGGGTGGGGGCCGAGCTTTTGACATCTGAGACAGACAGACAGGAGTATCGGGCGGCAGGAAATTTTGGCGAAGATGACGTAAAGGCACCTGATGGCGATGCTGCTCACTTCATGGCCTTACTGTTTCTACCGGACACGATGGTAGGAACAGTAAGCAGGTGGACTTTTGGTACCCGATCCCATTTCCCAATTTCGCCTGGATACAGCGCGGGCACGATTGCCGCGATAATCACAGTGGCGTCGGGGATCATGGTGTTTCGATACAGGAAACTAGGGGCCTGAACCATGACAACATCTGAAAT
>JABIGL010000110.1 GCA_018650185.1 Chloroflexota bacterium | reverse complement strand
TCGGAAGCAATCGTGACGCACGACTCCGGTAGCCCACGCATGCAAATCATGCCTTTCTATCGCTCAGACGGACCACGCAGCTATCTCGGCTGGGGCAAGTCCCATGGTCTTGGCACCGGCCTCGGCCTCATCATGGGGGCGAAGTTGGCTCAGCCAGACAAGTTCTGCGTGAACTTCATGGGAGACGCGGCATTCGGCATGACCGGGCTCGACTTCGAGACGGCCGTGCGCTCCAACATTCCAACCTGCACGGTCGTTTTGAATAACGACGACATGGCGGTCGAAGTTCCGCACATGGAGTTGTCCAACGACCGGTTCGGCTCACGCGCACTCTACGGACGTTACGCAGACATGGCCCGTGCGATGGGTGGCTGGAGCGAGCGGATAGATGACCCGGAAGACGTCGGGCCAGCGCTAGTGCGCGCACGTAAGGCGACCGAAGAAGGCAAGTCGACGCTACTCGAATTCGTAACCAGCAGTGAGCAGGCCAAATCTAATCTGAGGGCCTTCTAAATCTCCGAGCCAGAAATATCCCAATCGTCGTGCTGGTTAATCGACTGATCCCAATGATCGTGAAAAGGCGCAAATATGCGTCATTTCACGACTGTTACACGGTTTCAGCTAATTCCCGCTACGTTTTGTCGGGGAAACACGCATTTCCATACCGGTAACCTCTTCCGTATCTCGCTTGGCGTTAACGAAATTCGACGCTTCGTTCGGGTGGACGGGGGATCTCGATGCCGCCGTCCGGATTCTTAACAGAGAAACGGACGCATGCAATGAGCAGCCAATCAACGACCACCGTATGGATCACCGGAATTATCGGAGTTATCCTCCTCGGCTTCGGCATCATCTGGGGCCAGGTCATATTCGAACGGTTCGAAGTGGTCCCGGACGATCTCAACCGGGTGGTCGACCTTGAAGGCACTTACACCCTCGTCGACACCTCATTTACCGATCGCTTGCTTGCGAACTCTACCGTCGCCGGACTGGCCGCATCCGGTAGTGGGGGCGATCTCCTGAGCGACCCGGCGATCTCTGGATTGTTGGCGAACCCGGCGCTCGGTGATCTTGTATCAAACCCGGCGATTCTCGGGTTATTGGCAGATCCGTCGGTGCTGGCTCCGCTTGCGGATCCCACCGTACTGGCGGCGTTATCAGATCCGGCAGTACTCGCCGCAGTGGCGGACCCGACTCTGTTGCCTGCCTTAATCGCGGCGAACCCGGCGGTCGGTGCACTCCTTACTGATCCTGCAGTGAGTTCACTGTTGGCTTCGGGTGCAGTTTCTTCGCTCCTTGCCAACCCGGATCTGCTGACGTTAATTACAGATCCAGCGCTGGGTGCGGCTCTGGCCAACCCGGTCGTATCCGCTCTGCTCGCCGACCCCGACGCGCTTGCATTGGTTCTTGACCCTCGCACACAGCGGATCCTGGCCAACCCGGCAGACCTTCCGACCGTCGACATCCCTGTCATCATTCACCGCGTCCGGGTCGCTGACAGAGCCGATGGTGACGTTCTGTACCTGACCGAAACCGTCACCACCACCAACCTGGTCGACGGATCAGACATGGGCCTCCTGGACCCACGATTCGGACCCAGCGAGACCACGCTAGTGGTAGACCGCTCGGACAAGACTTATGTCACCGAGCTCATGGACCCGGCTTCCGCACGCGCAGGTCACTGGGGCCTTCCCTTCCACACCGACAAGGGCACGGCGTACCCGTCATGGATATCGTTCGCCGGACAACCTCTTGATGCGACCTACGACCACACGACCGAGACGAACGGCCTCCAGACTTACGCATACATCGTGGATGACGTGGACGTGTCACTCGGCGGCGCGACTGACCCGGCCACGGGACTCCCACTGGTGTTCGAGACGGTAACCGTTGCATTCATCGAGCCGGAAACCGGCGCCGGTGTTGACGCTACGGTGAAGGACACGATCTCCGCTCAAGCGCCGGATGGCAGCAAGTACGTCCGTATCGCTAACGACCTCAAGTACTCAGACGCCTCGGTAGCGGATCTGGTCGACGAGATCGATGGTAAAAAGAACCTGATCGTCTGGTTCGGATCATGGCTCCCGCTTGGCAGCTCCATAATCGGAGCGGCGCTGCTACTGATAGCAATAGGCATCTTCCTGAGGATCCAGACACGACCGTCAGAAGGTTAGAGAATTATTAACCCGGCGGCATCGTGACGGTGCCGCCGGGTTAACGCTTACTCGCCCCGCTCTCCCGTCGCCATTTTGTAGGCATAGTCCAGTGCAGAGATCATGTTGACCTCGCTGGCGACGCCCTGCCCTGCGATATCAAAGCCCGTGCCGTGGTCGACCGATGTCC
>JABIGL010000140.1 GCA_018650185.1 Chloroflexota bacterium | reverse complement strand
CATCCTTATCCGGGGTCGGTAGGTGCAGGTGGACCCGGCGGCGGTGGTGCCGGTGGCGTCTATCCGGGTGGAGTGGCTACTAGTGGAACTACCAACACCGGAGGCGGTGGTGGAGGCCAAGCGGGAGATAGCGGTGGACCCGTCCTTTCGTCAGGTGGTGCCGGTGGATCGGGCATCGTAGTAGTCCGCTGGCCGGTCTGATATGGCTCACTTCGCTGAAATAGACGAAACCAACACGGTCATCAGGGTCTTGGTCGTCCCCGACGAGGAGGAGCACCGGGGTCAGGAGTTTCTAGCCGCCGACCTTGATCTGGGCGGCACATGGATACAGACCTCCTACAACACCATCAACGGGGTCCACCTGTTAGACGGCACCCCACTCCGGCTCAACTTCGCCGGGATCGGCATGACTTACGACTCTGAGAGGGATGTGTTCCACCATCCGCAACCGTTCCCGTCGTTCACCTTGGACGACGACGGCTTCTGGCAAGCACCTGTATCAAAGCCTGACGAGGGCAGGCACACATGGGACGAGGAATCTCTCAGTTGGGTCGTTGATGATCTTCCCCCTACCTCGCCCGAAATAGCCAACAACGCAAGGGAGTGACCTAAGTGTCCATTACAACTGACCTAGCCGAACCTCAAACCACTATGGGCGCAGAACCCGTTTGGGTTGATCCGTTCATCTGTATGTACCAGATGACCGACACCTCCACTTGCCCCGAGGCGATAATGAACGCCAACCGGTCGTCCCGGTGGGGCCAGTCTGGGACTATGGGCGGCACCAACACCTACATGCGGGACTCCGATCAGTTGCATTTCCTATCCGAGTCGCCGCCTGTGGAGCATGAGTCGATCTTGGCGTTCGCTCAGGAGTGCCTTGGGCACTACCTAGCCGAGCACAAGCCCGCTAACGATGTGCCAGCCTTCGGTTTTGCCGAGGGGTACAACATCCTGCGCTACAAGCCGGGGCAGGCGTACCACGCTGTCCACGCCGACGCAGGCGCAGGACTTATGAATCATCCGGTGGGTAGACGACACCTGACGTTCTGCATGTACCTGAACACGATCACAGAGGGTGGCGAGACTGAGTTCCCGAAGCAGGAGATCAAAGCCCAGCCGGTTGAAGGTCGGGCCGTGGTCTTCCCCTCAACGTGGACTCATGCTCACAGGTCGCTGCCCGCCAAGGTGGACCGCTACCTGTTCAACATCTTCTGGGGCTTTATCCCGCAGGAGGTGGCGTGATGGAAAAGTTCGCTCACTGGCAGCGCCCCAAGAAGGGCAAATGGTTCACGACAGTTGACGGTGTTATTCCACCTGCGGATCTGGACTTCATCACCCGCTACGCCCTGTGGCGTGAAGCCACTGAGGACTGGGAAGGCGACACACAGTCGCCCGGCATGTTCGCCGCCTACAGCGACCCGGTGTTCCTGTTCAACCAAGCCCGGCTGCATCCGATCATGGAGGAAGTCACCGGCCTACGACTCCACCAGACGTACAACTACTTTCGGGTGTACCGGCGTGGGGCGATTCTCGATCATCATTTCGACCGACCAGCCTGCGAGGTTAGTTGCACCATGCACATTGGTTCCAACTACGGCGGCGGCTGGCCGATCTGTGCCCAGCACGAATCCGAAGGCGAAGTCGCTATCGCCCAGAAGCCCGGAGACATGATCGCCTACCGGGGCAACGAGGTCGATCACTGGCGTGACCCGTTCGACCCGGCCCTGTACGGCGGCAACGGCGACTCGTTCCATGTGCAGGTGTTCACTCATTACGTCGATGCCGACGGGCCGTATGCGGATTGTGCCGGAGATGAACGGCTGTAACCGGTCTGCTATGGTGACGGCCCCACCTACACGACCGGAGCCTCCTGATGACCGGCCCTGACGATGCGTTCCATGTCCAGTTGTTTGTCCATTACGTTGATGCTGACGGCCCGTACTCAATGTGCGCCGGGGACGAAAACCGTTTATGACCGAACAGGTAGGATGAAACCATGAGCCAGCAGAAAGCAGCAGCGTCCGCTTACGGGGTGCTGAAAGGCGACGAGTCGCTGACCGTTTCGTCCAGCGCCGTTGCGTTGGCGTCGGTTGCGACGGGGGCGTTGACGGGACTGATTACGAACGGTGCCGAACCGATCCGTGTCCGGTGGGGCACCCCGACAGCGAGTGTCGGGCATTACTTGAATCCGTACTCGGTGCTGGAAGTGTTCAACAGCATGGCTGACATCAAGTTCATTCGTGCCGGGTCGTCGGACAGCACGATCTTCGTGACGTATTTCGGCTAGGAGGCTGACATGGGCGGGCGCATCAACCAGAGGGTCGATCAGGTACCGACCGGAGACATCACGCAGGTCGTGGCGGGTCAGTCGTTGTCTGGTGGCGGTGTCGCTGGGGCGGTGACGTTGAATGTCGTGCTGGAGGACGCCGACCTGATTCTGGCGGCTTCCGTGTTCTCAGGGTAGGACGGCTCGTGAATATTCCGACGACCAAGAGCAGCATCCAACTCGATCTGCTTCACCCGAGGTTTGTGACCCGGCTGGAGGCGTTCTTCTCCGACTCGCGGATCAAGAACCGGGTGGCTGTGTCGTCGGGGTGCCGTTCGTATGCGGCCCAGTTACGGCTGTATCGGCTCTACCGGGCTGGCAAGGGAAACCTTGCTGCGAACCCGGACTGGCAGCGGCCCGACGGGTTCTTCAAGGGGTCGTTCCATCAGGAGCAGCCCTGCGGTCATAGTTTCGCTGTCGACCTCCGGCAGTTGTCGAGGTCGATCTCGAAGCCGGACATCAACAAGATTGCTGTCACCTACGGCATTGTTCCGACTATTCAGGCGAAGGAGTGGTGGCATCACCAGCCACGCAACGGCAAGGGCTGGTTCGATGCTCCGGCGTTGAAGGGCGAAGCGTCGGAGGGCACTATCGACGTGCCGCTGCTGGAGCCGGTAGTCGACTGGGCCGGGATCGTTGCGGCGATACTCGCTCAGCGTCAGCAGGTGACCCGCAGGCCGCTGATTCGTGGGTCACGAGGCGATGCGGTCAAGACTGCACAGTCGAGGCTCGGGGCGCTCGGTTTCGACTGCGGTCCCGCCGATGGGATCTTCGGTCGCAAGACCGCTTGGGCGGTCAAGCAGTTGCAGAAGAAGAAGAAACTACCGACCACCGGGACTGTCGACGTTCACACGTTCGACGCCCTTTTCACTTAGGAGGCGCTGTGGCGTTCTTGCTCAACTACAAGCGTGCTGATCGTGTCAGCACCATTCATGTCCAGAATGCTTTGGCGGCTGGAGGGCACACGCCCGGTCCGGCTGATGGCCGGTTCGGGCTGTCGACGATGAAGGCTGTCGTCGCCTTCCAGAACGCTCACGGGTTGGACCCGAGCGGCATGGTCGATGAGGCTTTGTACGCGCAGATCGTGAGCGGTAAGGCTCCGAAACCGGTGGCTGAGAAGAAAGCCCCGGTGAAGAAACCAGCGGCGAAGGCGGCGGCAGAAGCGAAGCCGGTGGCGAAGAAAGCCCCGACCAAGAAGCCCGCAGCGAAGAAGCCGTCGGTGACGACATGACGATCGACCTCCACCAACTCAAAGACGTTTTGGAGAGGGCGATCTCGACCTACGTTCAGTCGGTCGCCGGGCTGATTGCTGCGTCAGGGATGGCTGACCTCGACCTGTCGACGTTGAAGGTGTTGGCGGTGTCGGCGGCTCCGGCGGCGTTGGCGATTGTGAAGGGTT
>JABIGL010000159.1 GCA_018650185.1 Chloroflexota bacterium | reverse complement strand
TCGTTGCGGTACTTAAACCAACACCTCACGGCACGAGCTGACGACAACCATGCAGCACCTGTGTAAGCTCCCTTGCGGGTCCCTCATCTTTCGAATTGGTACCACTTACATGTCAAGCCTAGGTAAGGTTCTTCGCTTAGCATCGAATTAAACCACACGCTCCGCTGCTTGTGCGGGGTCCCGTCAATTCCTTTGAGTTTTAGCCTTGCGGCCGTAGTCCCCAGGCGGAATGCTTAACGCGTTAACTGCAGCCCACAGGGGGTGGATACCCCGGAGACTTAGCATTCATCGTTTAGGGCGTGGACTACCCGGGTATCTAATCCGGTTTGCTCCCCACGCTTTCGCCCCTCAGCGTCAGAACCACCCCAGAGAGCCGCTTTCGCCACTGGTGTTCCTCCCGGTATCTACGCATTTCACCACTACTCCGGGAATTCCGCTCTCCTCTGATGATCTCTAGCTTGGCAGTATCCATAGACCGCTCCCAGTTAAGCCGGGAGATTTCACTACGGACTTACCATGCCGCCTACAGGCCCTTTACGCCCAGTAATTCCGGACAACGCTTGCCACCTACGTATTACCGCGGCTGCTGGCACGTAGTTAGCCGTGGCTTATTCCTAAAGTACCGTCCATTCTCTTCCTTTAGAAAAGAGGTTTACGACCCTAGAGCCTTCTTCCCTCACGCGGCGTCGCTGCATCAGGCTTTCGCCCATTGTGCAAGATTCCCTGCTGCTGCCTCCCGTAGGAGTGGGGGCCGTGTCTCAGTCCCCCTCTGGCCGATCGAGCTCTCACTCCGGCTATCCGTCGATGGCTTGGTGAGCCGTTACCTCACCAACTACCTGATAGAACGCGAGCCCCTCCAAAAGTGGCATATAGCCTTTCCTCTACTCCCGCTAAGGAGTGGAGATTATGCGGTATTAGCACCGATTTCTCGGTGTTGTCCCCCACTTAAGGGCAGGTCACTCACGCGTTACTCAGCCGTCCGCCACTTGGCATAGGACCCGAAGGTCCGTACCTCGTTCGACTTGCATGCATTAAGCGCGCCGCCAGCGTTCGTCCTGAGCCAGGATCAAACTCTCCAAAACTGGCGTGTCTTCCAGTCCACTATTCAGTTTTCAAGGTGCTTCGCCACCGTGTGTCCATCGGGATACTTCACGAGGAAGGGCCCGTCGTTCACCGGAGCGACCATCTACTATACAAAGCGGATTCAGGCCGTGTCAACGGAATTACGGAGCAATACGTCACACCTCGAAGGTCGATATTGACGTCGTTTACCACTCAAAGCACTGACACCGAACTCAGGGGAGGCCCCGGTAGTAGGTACGCGGGCGCGAGGGAGCAAGATGACAGGTGTCTCTGTTCGAGTTAAAAAGTGAAATAAATCACCTACTATTCCTGCCCCATGTCCGGGCCGAATAAAACCCTTCCCACTCACTGCCCAACCTGAGCCTGACCAAAAACCCCATACCGGGCGGTTCCCGGAACACCCTCTAAACAAATTGCTCCCCGGTTTTCCTCATATTTTCCGGAAAACCCGGATATCCTAGACGCTTCACAAGAATTCACTAACACGGAGGTCGCAAGTGCCAAGGCAAGTTCAGGGCGAACCCTACACAAGAGTCACCTCGCCGGAAGCGGCGGAAATGCTCAAGGCGGGTAACGCTACCGTGATCGATGTCCGAAACGCCGATGAGTATTCAGAAGGTCACGTCCAGGGCGCTCAGTGGCTCCCCGTTGACGACGTGATCGCCCGATTCGACGAACTTCCGACCGAGGGCCCTCTGCTCTTCATCTGCATGGTCGGCGCACGGAGCGGTCTTGGAGCGGAGTACGCGGCCGCGATGGGTGCGAGCGAAGATCGCCTTTTCAACATCGAGGACGGAACCCCCGGTTGGATGCAGGCCGGATTGCCTACCTCTACCGGCATGGACGCCTAACGCATGCCCAACATGCTCGTCGTAGGCTCAGTCGCCTATGACTCGGTCGACACGCCGTCAGGCAAAAACGACAACCAGCTTGGCGGCTCGGCGACCTACTTCTCCGTGGCGTCTGGCTATCTGACTGACGTCGCCGTCGTGGCCGTCGTTGGTAGAGATTTCGATCCCGACGACCGCTCGATGCTGTCCGATCGCGGGATCGACACCTCGGGACTGGTCCAGGTTGAAGGAGACACCTTCCGCTGGTCCGGGAGCTACCGTGAAGACCTGAACAGCGCGGTAACACTGGAGACGCAACTAAACGTCTTCGCAGACTTCGCTCCGGAACTGGGCGACGCACACAAAGCGCTGCCATTCCTATTCCTTGCCAACATCGATCCCACCCTGCAGGCGTCGGTACTGTCCCAGATGACCACGCGACCAAAGATGGTTGCGTGCGACACGATGAACCTGTGGATAGATATCGCACGCCCAGCTCTCGTGTCACTGGTTGAGCAGGTGGACATCCTCCTGATTAACGAGGCGGAAGCCATGCAGCTCACGGAAGCAGATGGCGTTGCTTCCGCGGCAGACAGGCTGCTGGACATGGGGTTGCGCGCCGTTGTTATCAAGCGGGGTGAGTACGGTGCGGTTGTGTTCCACAAGGAATTCACGTTCGCTGTACCGGCATACCCATTGGTCTCGGTCGTAGACCCGACCGGTGCCGGTGACTCGTTCGCCGGCGGTTTCCTTGGATACCTGTCTTCGGTCGACGACACCGGTAATGATGCGATCCGCCGTGCTGCGGTCGTTGGCTCTGTGATGGCCTCGTTTGCCGTCGAGAGTTACGGACTGGACCGGCTGAAATCTCTTAATGCGACCGAGATCGACGCCCGATTCGACGCCTTCGTAGAGCTAACCCGCTTCCACCCCTTGGGCGGCGGTCAGGGACTTCCGGTGAAGTCCACGTTTAACAGCTAAAAACGCGCTGTCCCATCGTAGACATGAGTCTTTGATAGGACAGCGATTGGCTACACACGCCCCCTCTGAATCAACAAGAGGCGTGTTCACCGATCCGCGTTTCCTCCAATTGAAACGACCTTCGGCCCCGTGCTACTGCCTGTCCCCACCCGGCATCCACACGGAAATGTAGTGATCATTCCGGATGGCGTATCTCACGTTTTCCGAATACTTTTCGCGTTTTTGCATGTGATTATGACGTCGCCCAATCGTGTTTTCACGGTTGCATGTTCACATAACAATATGTTTATATAACATCTCACAACGACCAAAGAGCCGATGCTACGCGGCGTCCGCAGGAGGACCCGGTGACAGATCAAACCCCTTCAGACATCCTGAATATCGAACTCGCCCGTGAGGGTGAACTCCGCACAGAGTGGGCCGGCCGTGAGATGCCGGTGCTGCGAAGCATCCGTGAGCGCTTCGAGCGCGAGCAGCCCCTCAAGGGCATGCGAATTGCGGGTTGCCTCCACATCACCAGCGAGACGGCCAACCTGGTCGAGACCCTGGTGGCCGGTGGCGCAGAAGTGACGATGTGCGCGAGCAACCCGCTCAGCACGCAGGACGACGTCGCCGCCTACCTTGTGTCCAAAGGAGTCCCGACCTTTGCCATCAAGGGTGAGGATTCGGCGACCTACAACTCGCACATCACGTCCGCCCTGGACACCAAGCCGCACATGACGATGGACGACGGAGCGGACCTCGTTGCGGAGCTGCACACAGCCCGCACCGAGCTTCTCGACGGCATCATCGGCGGGATGGAAGAGACCACGACCGGCGTGATCCGCCTCAAGGCCCTGGCCGGTGAGGGCAAGCTCCGATTCCCGGTAGTCGCGGTAAACGACTCTGACACGAAGCACATGTTTGACAACCGCTACGGCACAGGCCAGAGCACCCTGGACGGAATCATCCGGGCCACCAACGTCCTGATCACAGGCAAGACCATCGTCACGGTGGGTTACGGCTGGTGTGGACGCGGGTTCGCTGACAGGGCCAAGGGCATGGGCGCCCACACCGTTGTGTGTGAAGTCGATCCGGTACGTGCGCTCGAGGCCGTTATGGATGGTCACCGGGTTATGCCGATGAGCGAAGCGGCCAAAATTGGTGACATCTTCCTCACCGTCACAGGCGGCAAGCACGCCGTTGGCGGTGCGCACTTCGATGCTATGAAGGACGGCGCTATCGTCGCCAACTCCGGGCACTTCAACGTCGAGATCGATGTCGAGGGACTGGAAGCGCGGACCGAAACGAAGCGCCAGGTACGTCAGTTCGTCGGCGAGCACACGCTCGAAGACGGCCGACGAATCAACCTGTTGGCTGAAGGTCGGCTGGTGAACCTTGGAGCTGCAGAGGGACACCCCTCCAGCGTGATGGACATGAGCTTCGCCAACCAGGCGCTCGCTGCTGAGTTCATCATCTCCAACCGGGACACTCTCAAACCTGAGGTCCACAACCTGCCCAAGGATCTCGACGCAGAGATCGCCCGAATCAAGTTGAACTCGATCGGCATGCCGATCGACACGCTGACGGATGAGCAGGCCGAGTACCTGGCAAGCTGGGAAGTCGGCACCGCCTAACGATCGCGGGCGCGACAATCAAGACCACCGGACGGCTGCGAAACGGATTCTCCGGATCGTGGCCGTCTGTATTAACTGGAAGAGGAAAACTGGATCGAAGACGGCAAGCGGATTGGGCACTGAACCACATCGACATGAGTCCCCGGCCCCCTACCCTCACTGTTACGGGTGTGGGGCGGAAAACCCTGTCGGTCTTCAACTTGATTTCGAATTCGATGGAAAAGAGCTGCTCTCCCGGTTCACACCACTAGACCACCACCAGGGTTATCCCGGTATAGTTCACGGCGGTGTGATTTCGTCCCTGTTGTATGAGGTCATGGCCAACATAAACAGATACACCGGAGACGATGCTGTGCTTCGCAGCACAGAGGTAAGGTTCAGACGCCCGATCCCCGTCAACAAGCCCATAGTCGTCACGGCGAGAGTGGTCGAAGAGACATCAAGTGGTTGGGATCTGGCCGCGAACATAATTAACGAATCTGGCGATCGACTTGCGTCCGCAACGGGCGAAGCGATCCGACCAAAACAGTAGAGCTCCAAATAGCGGGCCAGCGAGCAGGTCCACGGCAACGACAACGCCATATAGAAGAAGGATTGATGAATGGCACCCAGCACCTATCTGGTTACATCCGAGTCCGTGACGGAAGGACACCCGGATAAGCTGTGCGACCAGGTTTCCGATGGAGTCCTGGACGCTATTTTTGCCCAGGACCCGCAGGCCCGAGTTGCCTGTGAAACGGCCTGCACCACCGGCGTGATGTTCGTGTTCGGAGAGATCACGACAACCGCGTACGTGGACATTGCAGCGGTCGCTCGTGAAGTCATCCGTGATGTCGGCTATACCTCGTCAGATTACGGGTTCGATGCCGAGTCCGCCGGTGTGATGGTGTCCATTAAAGAACAGTCTCCGGACATCAAGGGCGGAGTTGACACTGCTCTTGAGGTACGTGGCGAAGAGGGTGCGGCCGAAGTCGGCGCCGGTGACCAGGGAATGATGATTGGATACGCGGTTCGGGAGACACCCGAGCTGATGCCGCTCCCGATCGCACTCGCTCACCGGATTACCCGGGCAATGGCCAAGGAGCGGAAGAACGGAAACCTCCCCTACCTCCGCCCCGACGGTAAGTCCCAGGTGACGATCGAGTACAACGAAGACAACTCCGTCAAGCGCGTACACACCATCCTGATGAGCACGCAGCACGACCCGGCCGTGTCACAGGAGACAATCGAACGCGATCTGAAGATACTTGCGAATCATGAGATCCCGGAAGGACTTGTTGACGACGATACGCTGTTCTTCGTGAACCCGTCCGGTCGCTTCGTCCTCGGAGGTCCCGCCGCCGATGCCGGTCTGACGGGTCGCAAGATTATCGTCGACACCTACGGCGGGAGCGCCCGCCACGGCGGGGGTGCGTTCTCCGGCAAAGACCCGACGAAGGTAGACCGTTCCGCCGCATACGCGGCGCGCTGGGTCGCCAAGAACATCGTCGGTGCGGAGCTGGCAGACCGCGCGGAGGTCCAGGTTTCCTACGCCATCGGGGTTGCGCAGCCCATCTCGATCTCGGTCGAGACCTATGGCACCGGCAAGGTAGACAACGCACGTATCGTTGAACTGATCGAAGAGCACTTCGACCTGCGCCCTCAGGCGATCATCGACACGCTCGATCTACGACGTCCAATCTTCCGCCAGACAGCGGCGTACGGCCACTTTGGCCGTGATGATCTCAATCTGCCCTGGGAGCGGTTGGATAAGGTCGACGCGTTGAAAGCAGCGATCGCTTAACCCGGACAGAATCTGGTCACATGCACTAACGTAAGGGGCGTGCCAATTGAGGCACGCCCCTTATTTGTTTTCCTGCGCACGCCCGATAAAGAGGTAAAGATCCAGCGATGCCCTCAGAGATCAAGTTCGGCACAGACGGATGGCGAGCGATCATCGCTGATCAGTTCACCTTTGAGAACGTTCGTAAAGCGGCGCAGGGGCTTGCCGGTGAGATGCGGGCGTCTGGGACAGCAGTGGACGGGGCAATGATTGCCTGGGACACCCGTTACGGGTCAGACAGGTTCGCAGGGGCCACGGCGGAGGTACTGTCCGGGAATGGCATCAAGTGCGTTCTGGCCACGAGGCCCGCGCCAACGCCCGCCGCAAGTTTCTCCGTGACCGATCACAACGCCGGCGCAGGGGTGATGATCACGGCCAGCCACAATGCGGGCACCTACAACGGCTTCAAGGTGAAGTCAGACCAGGGTGGTAGTGCGCCGCCCGAGATGATCTCTCGGATAGAGGCCGAGATAGAACGTGTTGAGTCCGGCGAAGTCGCAGTCCGGGGTATGTCTCTTGATGATGCGGAATCGGCCGGACTTTTGACGCGGTTTGACCCCACAGGTCCCTATCTCAATCAACTCCAGAAAGTCGTGGACATAGAGCCCATCAAACAGGCGCGGCTCAAGGTCGTGATCGACTCGATGTACGGCTCAGGCGGAGGCTTATTCCCACGGTTGCTGTCGGGCGGGAATCTAGAGCTGATAGAAATCCACGGAGACCCGAATCCGGCCTTCCCTGGATTCGCTCAACCGGAACCTGTTGAATCGAATCTGGGAGCGTTACAAACAGCTGTGAGAGAGCACGGTGCGGACGCAGGGATAGCGTTCGATGGCGATGCCGATCGCGTGGGCCTTGTAGATGAGACCGGACGTTACATCTCAACACTTGAGGGCTTCTCCCTGCTGGCGCATCACCTCCTGGAGCGTCGCAATCAGCGTGGGGCCGTGGTATCCACCATCACCATGAGCTCAATGGTCGATAAGCTCGGTTCGGCTTACAACGTCCCCACACCCAGGACCGCCGTCGGGTTCAAGTATGTCGGGCCAACGATGCTGGAGACCGATGCGGTGATCGGTGGCGAGGAGAGCGGCGGGTACGCGTTCCGTGGTCACGTCCCTGAGCGTGACGGTCTGCTGAGTGGCCTGGTGTTCCTGGACGCGCTGGTCCTCTCCGGCAAAAAGCCATCCGAGCTGCTTGATGAGCTGTTCTCGGTCACTGGTCCGCACAGGTTTCGACGTATCGACGTGGACTTCCCTGAAGATCGTCGTGTTGAGCTTCAGGATCTGATAGCACAGGCTGACCCGGCGGCACTGGGAGGGTTCGACGTTGAGTCCGTGGACCGCCTGGATGGCGTGAAGATATTTCTGAACGGTGGTGGTTGGGCGGTCGTGCGGATGTCCGGGACCGAGCCGCTGTTACGGATGTACGCGGAGGCTTCAGACGAGACAGCAGTCAACCGAATTCTTGACGATTTAGGTGCAACGCTGGCCGTGTAGATCCGTTTGTAAACCCGCAAGAAGCGAGAAAGGGCGGCACCGGTAGTCCCGGGTGTCGCCCTTTCTGTTGCTCCGCAGTTCGCTAATAACCGGACCGTTTATCTGAGGTCCATCACGTTCTTGAACGAGTCAGGTAGCGTCCGTTCTATGGCTAGTACAGCGCCGCCCTCGGCATTGACCTCAACGGTGAACTGGTCACCCACGGTTAGGATCGTGCCAGAGCTTGTGAGCCCCCCGGCGCCGCCGCCGTCGCCCGATCCGTCCATGTAGGCGACGGAGCTGCTGGACCCGATCGCCGTCTGCGTGTTCCGGTCCAGGATCCACCCTGTGATCTCGGCCTTCTCATCGTCGTCCAGCAAACTGTCGGAGTTCGTGGCGCCAACCCAGGTCACCGTCCATGGAATATCGGACAGGAAGTTGTTCTCGTCGGAGTAGTTGAGTGTCAGCTTGTAGGTCGATGAAGAGTCGATGTCCGGATCTGTGCCCGTACCATCTGCTGTGTACGGTGGGGTAAGGTCGATCGGGTCCGAGCTTCCTACTGCCGACGATACTACGAAGCTGAACTTGTACGGTGTCTCCGTGCTGGAAACGTTACCGGAGAAGGCCACAAAGCTACCTCGAGTGGCCAGTGAACTGCGGGCTTCTGACAGACCTGCGTAGACCGTGTCTTTGCTTCGTTCAGCGGAGAAGATACCGGTGGAGAGGACGGTGAATGCGAACACGGAGGCGACAACGACAAACGCGATCAGGATGATGGCTGTTTCCAGCCCCGTGATCCCCTTCTGCCGGTCTGACTTCTGAGTCGGGCCGTATGTCATCAAGTTTGTCCAGCCTCACTGGTAACAGCGCCGTCATGGTGACAACGCCGCGGCACACAAGTTCTCCCTCCATCGATCCATCCAAGGTTAGTGATCCCGACGGTTGGTAGGGATCGGGGGCGTACGCGGTAATGACGTAGAAAGCCCGAAAACAGGGGCCTAGTGAAAACCCACAGGCGTAATCACTGAGATCGCGGTTGAGCCTCGGTATACTTTGATGGTGCGACTGCCTCGCAGCCACGTCCCACGTTCCCGGATCGTTCAGTGGTAGGACGGGGGACTTTGAATCCTCAAACCTAGGTTCGAATCCTAGTCCGGGAACCAACCGAGACCAGACCAGGTCAGAACGTACCCAGTCCTGACCCGAAAGACGCGAAAAGGCCGCAGCATTAATGCTGCGGCCTTTTCATTGCTAACTCTTTAGCGAGAGAGGCTATTCCTCGTCGCTTGAGGGGGCTGTCGGTGCGGACTGACCGGATTCGAAAGCCTCTCTTGCGTCTCCATAGAGGTGGCAGGAAACCCAGTGACGTCGTTCTTCTTCCGTCAGAGCAGGGGCCCATGTCTCACACACATCGCCAATTTTCACCGGGCAACGCGGGTTAAAGGTGCAACCGGACGGCGGATTCACCGGCGATGGCACTTCGCCCGGGAGGATGATCTCTTCACGCTCAATGTCCGGGTGGGACGGGAGAGCAGCAGAGATCAATGCCTGTGTGTACGGGTGAAGCGGGTTGGTGAAGATAGGTTCTGAGTCGCCGATCTCCTTGATGGTGCCCAGGTACATAACGGCGGTCGTGTGGCACATGTAACGCACAGTCGCCAGGTTGTGGGCGATCATCAGGTAAGCGAGGTTGTGCTCTTTCTGCAGGTCAACCAGCAGATTCAGGATCTGAGCACGAATGGACACGTCCAGTGCGGAGACCGGCTCGTCCAGGACCATTACCTCGGGGTTCAGAGCAAGTGCCCGAGCTACACCGATGCGCTGCCTCTGGCCGCCCGAGAATTCGTGCGGGTAAAGGTTCGCCTGGTACGGGTTAAGCCCGACCTCTTCAATCACCTCGTCGACCCGGGTGTTGATCTGTCCCCTGGTCATCTTGGTAACGATTTGGAGCGGCTCGGCGACGATAGCCCGAACTCGCATGCGTGGGTTCAGCGAGGACCACGGGTCCTGGAACACGGCCTGCACGTTCTTGCGGTAGTCACGTTTGGCTGCCCGGCTCATCTTGGTGAAGTCTTCACCCTTGAAGAAGATCTGGCCGTCGGTCGGCTTTTCGAGACCGAGCAGCAATTTTGCCGTCGTGCTCTTGCCGCAACCGGACTCTCCCACAAGACCAACCGTCTCACCGGCGCGTACGACGACATCAATACCGTCTACCGCCTTGAGGGTTGGCTTGGTGCCGAAGCCCATGAAACCGCCAGCCAGCTCAAAGTGCTTGGCCAGACCTCGCGTCTCAAGAATGACTTCAGCATTCTCATCGAGGGGGATAATCCCCTCACCCTGTTGAACCTGTTCCTGAATGGTGGTCATCGCATCCTGTATCCGTGAATGGCTTCGTTATGTCGCCAGTCTGAACTCAACGGGCGCCAAACGGCGCTAGTGTTGAGCCTGAAATTAATCGGCTACGGCTTCCGCTTCTGCCGGTACTTCTTTTTCTGCAGCAGACACGTTTACGGACTGTGCAGCGGCCAGCTCTTCCGGGTCTGCCTTGGACATATCAAAGTCGAGTATCTTCCAGCAGCTGGCTGTGTGCTCATCGCCAATCTGGGAGCGCACCGGGTACGCTTCACGGCACACGTCTTGCACGTACGCGCAACGCGGTGCGAACGGGCACCCCGGAGGAAGGTCAAACAGTGGCGGCGGCTGGCCTTCAATTGAGTAGAGCCGCTGCGTGCGTTCCTCAAGTTTCGGAACCGATGCCAACAGCGCCTCTGAGTACGGGTGCGCTGGCTCGTTGAAGATCTGTCGAACGTCGCCGGTCTCTACGATCCGTCCGGCGTACATCACAGCGACACGGTCACACATCTTCGCGACGATTCCGAAGTCGTGAGTGATGAAGATGATGCCGACGCCGGTCTCCGCCTGAATCTCTTTTAGAAGTCGCAGGTAACCGGCCTGAATGGTCACATCGAGCGCCGTTGTGGGCTCGTCCGCAATCAGGACGATCGGGGCGCAGGAAATACTGATAGCTCCGACAACCCTTTGGCGCATACCGCCTGAGAGCTGGTGCGGGAAGTCTTTCATCCGACTTTCTGCCGCCGGAATCCGGACCTGTCGCAAGGAGTGAATGATCTTGTCCACCAGCGTCTGGCCCTTGACCCGCTGGTGGATCCGAATGGCCTCACCGACCTGGTTTTCGATGTTGAACACCGGGTTGAGCGCCGTCATCGGGTCCTGAAGGATCATTCCGACCTTCGAGCCACGGATCTTTGCCATGTCTCCGTCGGAAAGATCTAGGACGTTCTCTCCGTCCAGGATCACTTCTCCGCCAACGATGTAACCCGGAGGCGACGGGATCAGCCGCATGATCGAGAGAGCCGTAACCGACTTACCTGATCCAGACTCGCCCACCACTCCCAGAGTCTCACCACGCTTAACGTGGTACGAGACACCGTCAACCGCTTTTACGGTTCCGTAGGCCGTCTGGAAGTAGGTCCGCAGGTCACGCAATTCAAGAATTACGTCATTCTCTACGGTACTTGGACCAAAACCGTCCGTATCCATATCTGCGCTGTCTACGTAGTCACTGGCCTCAGCGCGATCTTTTTCGGGAGAGTCGACCATTCTCGGCTCCTACTAGCTCAACCGGCTTTGGGATCAGATCATCCCGGCTACCGGCGTTGGGGTTTTCGATCGGTCCCAACTAAGCGTTATACGACCCTGAAAGGCCGCAAATTGAACGTCGTTATAGAGGGCAACCACATGTGTGCCCTCTGAGATTTCGGCGAAGTATAGCAGTGGATGCCACGCAGCGCATGCCATAGGGGAGCTCGCTCGCTAGATACGACGAAGTCCACGTGCGAAAAACAGCGCTATGAACCCCAGAATGAGCAGCCCTATCCCGTTAACACTCAGAGCCCATCCCACCGAATACACCTCCGCTAATACACCCAGTTCAAGGCTCCCGGCCCAGCCAAACCCGATCGCAAAAATCCATCCCCCCATCGCCGTTCCACGCATGTCATCCGGTACGTTCGCCATGAGCATCGTCCACTGAAGCGCATCGAATGAGGATGCCATTGTCCCCACTGTGAAGACGATCAGGAGAGAAAGCGGGAATATGTCAGATACTCCCAGCGCAATCAGCCCGGCCCCGTATATGAAAATTATGCCAAGGGCGAGCAGACCTTTCCGCCCGTAGTCAGACAACGCCGTGATGATCACGGATCCCGCCAATCCGCCTATAGCTGCCATGGCTGTCAACGCGCCAAGACCCACCGCACCCACACCGAGAACGTCCTCTGCCAGCGATGGCATTACGGACTGATATGTGAATCCGAGAATCTCGACCACCATGGCGAATGCCAACAGTGTCGCCACGACAGGTATCCCGAAGAGAACCTTGAGTCCGCCGATTGTGTTCCCGAAAAGACCCCAGATTCCCTGACCGGCGCGACTACTGTCCTGCTTCGGCTGATCGACAACCACCCTGCTGACGAAAAATCCTCCGATGGCGAATGCCAGGCCACCGAGGAAGAACACCGGGCTCGCCCCAAGGGATTCGATAAGAAGCCCTCCGGTCAATGCTCCCGCAGCTCCAACCGCCCTACTTGCCACGGACAACATCGCGACCCCGTTTGCGGCGTTGCGCCTCCCGACAACATCAACGGCGAGGGCCTGGGACGCCGGTAATTCAAATGAGGCAGTAATACCGGCAAGCGCTACAAGTGCCATAAGGCCCCAGATAAGTACATCGTCCTGAAGCACCAGCAGCCAGATTCCGATTGCTATAGAGGCCTTGAGCCCTGCAGTAAGCATCAGAACCTTGCGGCGAGAATAGCGATCCGCGATAGCCCCACCCATCGGACCAAAGACCAGGTTGGGCGCACTTCTTATGGCGAATGAAAGAGCCGTGAGGAATACCGAACCCGTCTGATCCAGTACCAGCCAGCTGATCGTCAGACGCTGCATCCAGTTGCCGAACCCAATCATCAGCCCGGCTGCCCACAGCCATCTGAATGTGCCGTTGTGGAGTGAGCGCAACGGTCCCGTATGCGTCGTCACAGACGACACAGACCCGGGTGCTGCGCTGTTTGGCATCGGACTACTGGGTCCCATCGCCCGCATGTGGGAGGCCTACAAAGCGAGCGCCGACAAACGGGCCCGCTTTTTTAATACAGATGAAGGGCCGGTCATTGAAACCGGCCCTTCATGTTCAGTTCCTAGTTCTAGCCCCACGGGCCGTTGTGCCCGTCTAGGACAGGCCGAGGTCTTTTTCTACCTCGGTAAGCGCCTCGTCCAGGACGCTGACCATAAAGTCGATCTCGTCCTTGTTAATGGACAGCGGTGGGCAAATGCTGATTAGGTCGCCCGCACGGAAGCTAATAAGGTTCCGCTCGTACAGGGCCGGCGGGATCTTCTTTGCCAACCCGGCGCTGGCCGGGAACGGGGTCTTGTTCTCGCGGTCGCTCACAAGCTCTACCGCAGCGATCAGGCCCATGCCGCCACGGATGTCTCCGACAGACGGGTGTTCGTACAGCTTCTGAAGCTGCTCATACAGGTAGGTGCCCATGCGATCAGAGTTGCCGACCAGATCTTCCCGCTTGAAGATCTCAAGGTTCTGTAACGCAGCCGCCGCAGATACCGGATGTCCGCCAAACGTGATCAGATGCTTGAAGGTTCGACTGTCGTCGCCGATAAAGGTGTCCGCAATCTTTTTAGTGGCGATTGCTGCACCAAGTGGCAAGTAGCCGCTGGTGATTGCCTTGGCGACGGTCGTAACATCCGGCTTGATGCCGAATCGCTCCGTACCGAACCAGGTGCCGAGTCGTCCGAAGCCGTTGATGACCTCGTCCGCTATTAGGACGATGTCGTAGGCCTCCGTGATCTCCCGCAAACGGTGCCAGTACTCGGGCGGCGGGATGTGGATTCCGGTTGCAGCCGAAACCGGCTCTGCAATGATCGCCGCAACGGTGTCCGGACCCTGGTGCTTGATTACGGTCTCGAATTCGTTAGCGACCGCAATCGCTTCATCTACCGGGTTCTGGTGATAGGTGGGTCGGTAAGCGTTGTAGTTGGAGACGTGGTACGTCCCGGGCATCGTCGGGCCCATCGTGTCAGCCGCAGGACTCCCGCCCAGGCTGACGGCCATCGCCGTCCCGCCGTGGTAGGAGCCTCGACGTGAAATAATTTTGTATGCACCCTGTTTTCCTGTGAGGATGCGGTACTTCTTGGCCATCTTGACCGCGGTCTCGACGGCTTCCGAACCACCGGTTACAAAGAACAGGCGGGCGGCGGGGTCCGGGTAAAGCTCACTCACCACACCCGAGAGCTTTATGGTTGACGGAACAATGGATCCTGCCGGTGGGGAGTCGATGGCGATCATCTGGGCATACGCAGCGTCGGCAATTTCTGTTCGCCCATAACCGGCGGATTTGTACCAGAGACCGGCCATGCCATCGAGAAGCCGGTTTCCATCTATGTCCGTTACCCAGACACCCTCGCCCTTGACGAAAACTTTGAGTGCTCCGTCACGCCAGTCTGAGGTCTGCATGGCGTGCATGAACAGATGCTCACCGGCAGTCTGCCGAAGGTTTTCGATCTGTTCTCCGGTAAAGGTCTCTGTCGTCATTAAGGTGACTCTCCGGTTTTGCTCTAGTTGCAAGATCACGGCTGCCAAGTAATTCGAGCCAGTTTACGACTGAGTAGCTGGGCGGTCCATAGACATTTATCGTCCGCCCTGAGATGGCCGGTACCCGGTAATACAGGTCGATGGGGTTGCCGGGTTCTGCGCGATGCATACAATCCCATTTCAAACCCTGAACTAATGCGAACCATTCACTCGGACGCATTGCACCACCGAAACCCGATCTTCCGCTGATACAAAACTAGCAAGAGAGGCCCGGAACATGACCGTAAATATCGCCACCGTATACCAGCGATCCACGAGTCCGGGACCGCAACCAAACGGTCTGCAGGCCGCAGAGGACGGCCTCTGGTACATCGACCAGAGGAACAACAAGGTCTACAAGCTTGACTGGGACTCCGGCGACGAGATCCTGTCGTTCGACACCACGACGGAACACGCCAGCGGCATCACAATCGGCGGCGGATATGTCTGGGTCTCATCGACCTTTGGCCTGACTATCCACAAGATTGACATGCAGACCGGCAAGACGGTTCAGGAACTCCCGACGCCGGGAGTCGGCCAGGTCGCTTTCTCCCCGCTTGGTGCTGCCGCTCGAGATTCAGGGGCGCATGGGCTGGAGTGGCGTGACGACAAGCTCTGGATCGCCGTGCCGCCGTCCCAGATGATTTACCAGGTGGATCCCAGCAACGGAGACGTACTCCACTCCTTCAAGGCTCCCGGATTGCGGGTACACGGAATCGCCTTTGATGAAGACGGTCACCTGTGGTCTGCGGACACGGCGTCAGGCGTAGTGTCCCTGCTGGATGTATCCGATGGTCGAGTCATCAACTACATCCGGGTTCCGTGGCCGACAGAGGTCCACGGCCTGACGATCGACTCAGCCGGGAAGCTCTGGTACTGCGATGCAGAGACCACAGCCGTCGGCATACTTGGCCGTTAAGCCCGAGCGATCTCAATTTTACGCAGAAGGGCGTGCCGTTTGGCACGCCCTTTTTGTTTGCCCTTTTTAGTTGTAGGTAGGGGTGATTTCGAACTGTTAGCGACGCGGTGGCTCGGCGATCCATGATTGCTGCTGTGACGGACCAATCGGGCCGGTCGTAGCGAAAGGCCAGCTAAAACCGCTGCGGATAGCGCCCCATCTACCGCGGTACCGAAGCCACGGGTGAGCGTCTTCAAGGCCATCTGGACTCTGGCCGTTGATCTCCACCAAGACCAGATCGTCAGCCGTGTTCCAGACCGGTCCACCGGTACGAGTCCGGTCTCCGGGTTTGGGGCAGCGCTGTTTGTGGACACCGGCAGTGGTGTAGCTGGCGTGGCTTCCGATTGCCGAGTAGATGATTGGGTGGCCGGTGTCGGTTACTTGAAGTTCGCCGTCTCCCCGCGACACCCATCCACCGTTGTTCATGCCGTGTGCGGAAACGTATGCCGCAATCAAGATCGGCATTGGGGCGTTCGTGACCCTGACCGTGATGTGCTCCCAATCGCCCTCGTGGGTCACGTGCCGACCGCCGCGTCCGTTGAACGGGTAGAAGAACCAGTACTGGAGATCGAATGCGTCCGGTTCGTCCGGTGCAAAGCAGGCGTTCACGTAACAGGGAGCCGAGAGCTTGCCGTCGGTGGGTTGAAATCCTCGCCTTGAGCGCTCCTGGTTCGGTCCTTCGGGGATCGTCAGACATAGGGCTGCCTGATCTTCGGACTCAATCTCGGCTACCAATCCGAGCCGCTCCCCCGATATGCAAACGACCTCGTTCCGGCGAAACACCCCCCGCCATCGCTGAAGAGTCGTGCGCTCCAGGTACCACTCGACCGAAGACGGGCGATACGGATCACCGGGGTGAAGTCGAATCTCCGGGGCAAACATTGGGAGTATCTCGGCCAGATCAAACTTCAGGTCCGTCATACGTTCGCCCAACCGTTATGTGCCGATACGAGGCCCGCGGTCGCAGTAGGCTCGCAGCGTTTCGATAGCCGAGAGCACGGCGAGGTGACTGGTTTTCGGGTTGCGAACGTGTGGCTCGTTGACAAGTTTGAAGGTGAACTCACCAAACTGCCCCCGGGCATAGATCTCGTGAACGTTTCCGGGAGACGCAGGATCTGCTACGACTTTGACGATAGTTTTTTGCGGACCGAGTCCTGCCACGCTCAGAGTCGCTGCCACGTTGACGTTTGCCGGGAATAAAGGGACGGCACCGACGGCGGGGCCTTCGTACAGGATCGTCGGTTCTGTGATTTCGACATCTTCCCACCTGGCAAACCCGGGCGCACCTGAGAAAGCGTGTGGCGGCTTGGTGGAGGTCAGCGTTACCTCTTCAAGTAGATCACTGACCGATCGCAATGCATCTATCCCACCAAGTGCGCCAGACGGGACGACGATGTCACACCCGTTCTCACTGGCGATGCCGTTCAGGCGTTCATACAAATCTGTGTCCGCCAGTGCGCCTGAGCTAAGCATCAACAGCGAACGGCCGGCCGAAAGCACGCTCGCGCCATGTGCCGCCACCGCGGCGGGTGCTGCGCATTCCACCACGAGAGAAAGGCCCTGAACGTCGAGAAGCTCGTCGACCGTCGTGCACGCTATCGGCGTCGGGTCCAGGGTTTTCGCAAGCCGGTTCGCCTGATCCCCGTCTTCGTCGAAAACGGCGAACACCCGGGCGTTTTGAACGGCACCGTTAGACACCGCAAGCGCGACCTCACCGCCCATCGTCCCGCAGCCAAGCAGGCCGATTCCGACTGATCCGTCTTTCTGGCGTGATTCTGTCAATACAGACCTTATCTATGTCTCTCTCGTACGTCATTGGCGACCGCCGGGCGTAAAATCGGTCGTCCGTATGCGGGTCGTGATAGTCCTGGCACGCCGACTCAATGTAGCAAATGCGGGCGTTCAACTTAAGGGAGCAGAGTCCATTGGGAACATCCCCCATCGCAGGAAAAGTTCAGACGGTCCTTGGACCGGTCGACCCGGAATCGCTCGGACCGACCATAACTCACGAGCACCTTCTTATCGACTTCACCGTCGTATTCATGGAGCCGAGTAATACCGACGATGCAGGGCTGGCGAGAGAGAACCTTTCTCTGGGCAATCTCGGTTGGATCAGGCACAACTGGAACAGCTCATTGGACAATCTGAGGCTGCTGGATGAGGGCGTTGCCACCTCCGAAGCCGCCAAATATTTCGAGGCCGGCGGCCGGACGATGGTCGATGTGACCAGCAACGGTCTTGGACGTGACCCCGAAGCGCTTGCACGCATCAGCCGGGGAACCGGCTGGAACGTCGTTATG
>JABIGL010000156.1 GCA_018650185.1 Chloroflexota bacterium | reverse complement strand
CCTGGTTGACGCAGTGCTCGTCGGTGGTGCAGCGATCCGTGGGATCGAGGCACCGCTCCGCCGAGCGGCTGCAGACGAGGTTGTCCGCGCAAAGCGCGTCCAGGGTCTCGTCCACCCGGCCGTTGCAGTTGTTGTCGACCCCGTCGCAGAACTCCTCCGCACCCTGGTAGATGCAAGTGGAGCAACGGGAGGTCTCCTCGCTGCAGTTGTCGACCGTGACGCCCTCGCACTCCGGGCCGTCGTTCGACGGGTCCGGGGCGCAGTCCTGCTGGTTCGGCGGGGCCAGCGGCGTCGCCGCCTGCCCAGCCGTCTCGAAGCCCTCGCGGCCGCAGCCACTGAGTGCAATGAGACAACAGAACAAGAACATGCCGGACACGAAGCCGGCGTACGTGCGGGGGTTGGTGCTCACGCTACCATTCCTCCAGGTTGGTTTTGAGCCGCTACCTGCCAAGGCGCGCACTCGTCTGTCAATCAAACGATCCCGGGAACCTCCCGGGCCGTGGAAGTTTTACATCTACAAATGCTTCGTGTAGCTTCTGATGGATTCCTTTCGGCATCCTATCAATACTACTCGATTACACTTGTTCGCGTGGCTGGCAACCAAACGATACAGATGGACAGCGCTTCCGCCCGCCCGCCGATGCTTGCCACATGGGCAGGCAGGCGTTACGGTGTCGCGATATCAGTAAGTCGATTTGTTAAACAAACTTACTGATATCGCGATGGAGCACTGTCAAAGATTTTTTCTCACTCGATTGTAACGAACGATTTGCATACTTCTTAATCGAATCGATTCAGAAGGGTGCAGTGTCATCCACTTTTGTGAGTAACACTGTTCCTTGCCGCTACGAGCCGAACATCGTGATGATGTCAGCCCGCAGCAGCGGTTGTCGTCTCCCCGCACCCGCCGAAGCGAGTTTGGGTGAGAACCAGTTGTTGTCATGGAGTCGGCCGAAGCCTTCTCCTACTTCTTGTCCTTGTCCGGGACACCGAGGTCCCACCGAACCATCAGCATGGCGCCGCCGGCGCTTCCGCTGTCGTCCTTGTAGGTGGCCTCGACGACTTCGCCGAGCATGAGTACCTCGTCCTTGTACGTCAGATCTCGCTGACCGTACATGAACATGAGGTTGGCACTCACACCGCTGCCGAACTCGTAGGTGGGGCCCAGCAAACCGAAGTAGCTGGAGCCGCCCTTGACACCTTCCTCATCCAGGTCACCCTGGTACTGGAAGCCTGCGGTGATGCCCCAGCCATTCTGGTGCACCCACGTCAGCGGGAGCGAGGTCAGCGTGAAGCGCTTGACCCCCATCCCAACGTCGTCCTCCTCCGGTCCCACGTCGCCGTAGTGACCGAAGCCGAATCCCCCCGCAATGAGCAAGGGGTGCCAAGAGCCGTAGCGGAGGCTGAACCCACCACCGAGCGTGATGCCCGGCGTGAGCTTGTGCTTTCCGCCGGTGGCGTTGACCTCGGCGAGGAGCGACGGACGAACCATCCACTCCAGGGAGTCCTCGACCTTCTGGATCCGGCCGGTGTTGGCCTTCACCTTCGCCTCGAGTTCGCCGATCCGCGTGCCGATCAGATCGGCAGTCTCCTTGATGGCCTTGGTCCAGCCATCATCGTCCGTGTCAAGCAGCACCCGAAGGCGCGTGATCGACGCGGGCTTGTCGGCGAAGAAGCCCTCACGCAGGATGTAGTCGATGTCCTTCTTGGACTGATCGACCATCTCCTTCATGGCGAGGGCCTTCGCGACCTTCGACTTCAGGCGACGTTGGATGGTGACCATCCGCCGGTGGCGTCGGGACATGTTCCCTTGCGCCCTCCGCAACGAATGGATGGCGATGTTCTGGTGGCTTTCTTCCGCCGAGCTCACGCTCGGACAGACGAACTGCAGGCCCAGAACCAACCCGCAGAGGAACATGATGCTTCGCATCGCGTTTTCTCCTAAAAAAGGTTTGAGTTTCCGGATCGGCCGACGATCAGGAGATTTCCATGAACCGTCGGCCGGCCTGCTAGTTGCGCACCACGGTAGTGCAGACGAGGTCCTCGTCGGAAGCGG
>JABIGL010000078.1 GCA_018650185.1 Chloroflexota bacterium | reverse complement strand
GCTGATTGGTATGTTCAAAGGATTTGAAGAGCTACAGGCGTCCGGACGCATTAGCTCTGCACCGGCGTTTCATGCTGTGCAGGCGGAGGCGGTTAAGCCACTCATCGCTGCACTGGAAGCGGAGCAGTGGACCTTTGATGCCGATCGGAAGACGGTTGCCAGCGGTATCTCGGTTTCGCACCCGCCGCGATTGCAGCAGTGCGTAGATGTCGTGAAGCTGTCAGACGGAACGGGGATTGCGGTTGACGATCCGGCAATGCTGTCCTGGCAGAAACGCCTTGCCTCTGAGGCCGGGATCTTCTGCGAAGCCACCTCAGCAGCAGCATTCGCCGGGCTCGAGGCGATGATCGCCCGGGGCGACATCTCGGATGACGCACAGGTGCTGGTTCCGATCACTGGTTCCGGCCTGAAAGAGCCGCTGACGTAACAGCGAGACGGCTCTGGTATGTCATCCGGAGCATAGTCGAGGGACCGCCACCGGCGCCAGTTTGAGCGATATTTCAAGTTCGATGTGAGACCTTGGACCTCCCTCACCCCAACCCTCTCCCACCGGGAGAGGGGGCACCACGATCTACGTAACCGAAAGAAGACACCATTGGAAACGACTCAACTTGGAACGACCGGCGTTGAAGTAAGTCGACTCGGATTCGGCGGGGCCCCCGCCGGGTTGGCGCAGTATCTGGACGATTACGAGCCCTCGCGTGACGCGGACCGTGAAGGTGTTGTCGCCGCCATGCAGCGCTCCGTGGAATTGGGCGTCACGTATTTCGACACAGCACCCGGCTACGGCGGAGGGGCCGGGGAGTCGATCTACGGCGAAGCGCTGGAGGACTCTCGGAGCGACGTGTTCGTGGCGACCAAGGTGTCTGGTGATGTCGAGAACGTTCGCGGATCAGTGGAGCGAAGCCTGAAGCTACTGCGAACTGACCACGTCGACCTGGTCCAGATCCACGGCAACTCGTACACGGAGAATCAGGCCAACGAGATCCTTGCCCCGGGCGGAATACTGGAGCAGTTGGAGAGCCTGAAGACCGAAGGTCTGACCCGTCATGTTGGCTTCACTAGCGAGGACAACAACGCCGCCGTCTTCCGGTTCATAACCTCAGGTCGATTCGATGTGATGCAGATTAGTTACAACCTGCTACACCAGCATCCAGCGGAGTGGACTCGACCTTTTGGCAGCCTGTTCGAGGCACGTGATGCGGGTGTCGGGACGGTGACGATGCGAACACTGACCTCAGGTATATTCCAGAAGTGGGTTAGCACCGTTCGACCGGATGACGAGTACGACTACACCTCGTCGCTCTTGCAGTTCGTCCTATCGAATCCGCTCGTTAACGTGGCCCTTGTCGGGATGCGGACGGTCGCTGAGGTGGAACAAAATGTCAAAACCGCGAATGACCTGTCAGGTCGTGTGGACCACGAAGAACTGCACCGTAAGTACCCGGAGAGCTGAACTCACCGGTGTATTTCGGTCCGTATAGTGCGCCGTTGCTAATCCCCGCCCTTCGAGAGCCTCAGGGTGGGTTGATTGGTGGTGGGTATCCGTTTTTGTAAGGGCATATGGCAATACGCCCACGCCCACGTCCTTACAGCGCCCGCACCTCTGCTAACGCTGCCTTGAACCCGTCTAGCGATCCCTCAAGCACCCGGTCCGGTACGCAGAACGAAAGCCGGAAGTAGCCCGGGCCGCCGAAACCACTGCCCGGCACCACGAGCACCATCTTCTCCTGCAACATCTGGACGAACTTCACATCGTCTTCAATAGGCGACTTCGGGAACAGGTAGAACGCGCCGCCCGGCAGCACGACGTCGTACCCGATATCGGTCAATGCTGAATGGATGAAGTCCCGTTTTTTCCGGTATTCCGAAACGTCCACGGTCACGTCCTGCAACAGGGCGACAACGCGTTGCATCAGGGCTGGCGCGTTCACAAATCCCAGCGTGCGCAGCGCAAACACCATCGCGTCCAGCATCTCGCCCTTGTCCGGGTAATCCGGGTTGATGGCGATGTAGCCAATGCGCTCCCCGGCCAGCCCCAGGTCTTTGGAATGGGACGTGGCGACGATGGTTCGCGGGTGGTGCTTGAAGACGAACGGGTAGTCCTCATCTGTGTAGATCAGCTTGCGGTACGGTTCGTCCGTGATCAGGGCGATCTCGGACCCGAACCGCTGCTCCGCTTCGCCCAGACGTTTGCCGATCTCAGTAATCACCGACTCAGGGTAAATAACGCCGGTAGGGTTGTTTGGCGAGTTCATGATCACCGCTTTGGTGCGGGGCGACAGTTTGGCCGCAAGGTCGTCCATGTCCGGCATGAAACCGTCGGTAAACCCGACCAGTTTGTGGACGCCGTTGTTGTGGCTCACGTAGTAGACGTATTCCACGAAGAACGGTGTGAGGATCACCACCTCGTCGCCCGGGTCCAGCAATGACCGGAGGATCGTGTTTAACGAACTGCTCGCCCCACCCGTCATGATGATGTCGCTGCCCTGTAATGGGACTCCGGACTCGCGTGCCAGGTTCTCGGCCACCGCAGCGCGCACGTCCGGGAAACCGGGATTGGGCATGTAGCGGTGTGTGCCTGTTGCCTCGTCCTGTGCGAGCTTTAGAAGCTGGTCTCGGAACTCCTGCGGCGGTTCGAGTAGCGGGTTGCCAAGACTGAGATCGAACACGTTTTCTGCGCCGTGTTCGGCGGTCAGTCGGATTCCCTCTTCGAACATCTTTCGGATCCATGATGCGCCTTCCATCTGGCCGCGCACCGCATCAGAAATTGCCATCGGTGATCCTTTTAGTGACGTGGGTGGTGTGGCGATTGGCCACTCGTGAGCGGCGGCTATTATAGGTCGGACATCCCCTGTTCACGTACTGGAGCCCGATTGGAAACGAACCCCGGAGATTCCTCTTCACAAGCTCCTGACCGGATAACGTTGGTCACCGGAGCCACCGGGATGGTTGGAGGCGCGATCGCCCGGATGTTACTGGGCCGCGGCGAACGGGTGCGGGTGATGGCGCGAACGCGTGGAAATGTGACCGACGATCTGGTGACGTTGGGGGCAGAGCTGGTCAGCGGGGAGGTGACCGATGCTGAGTCGGTTGCGGCGGCCGTGGAAGGCTGTTCAGACATCTACCACTGCGCCGCGCTGGTAGATCCATTCCACTGGAATCGTGATGACTATGACCGCATCAACGTGGGTGGCACGCGAAATTTACTGGAAGCCGCCCGGTCCTACGGCGTACGCCGGTTTCTTCACATGAGCAGCATCGCAGCGCTCGGCGCAGAGCCCGGCTCGCATGCCGACGAGACAGCGGTCCCATACGGACCGTGGAAGCCTGGTTACGGTAGGTCCAAGTTCTTGTCAGAAGAACTCGTCCGGGCATCAACCGATGCTATGCACGTCGTGAGCGTAAATCCCGCTGTGGTATTCGGACCGGGGGATCGACACTTCGTTCGCCTTATTGAAGCGTTCCTCAAAGGCCGGTTACCGGTGATAGCGTTCGCGGATCGGCCTCTCCCGCTCGTGTATGTCGATGACGTGGCGCGAGGCAGTCTGCTTGCACTTGAACGAGGTGAGTCTGGGTCCCGCTACATCCTGGCCCAGCCAACGATTACGGTCGGCGAGTTCTTTCTTGACCTTGCTGTCACCTCAGGTCGCCGACCTCCCCGGATACACCTACCGGACTGGATTGCGATAGCGGGAGCGCTTGGTTGGTCGGTCGTGTCGCTTGCAAGACGCCGCCGACCGCCGATTAGCTCATTTACGGCGTTGCGTATCGGATCAGCTGACTTCGACGGAAGCAGGGCGACCCGTGAACTGGAACTCGAATACACCGACTTCAACGGCGCCTTAAGTAAAACCGTCAGAGCATTAGAACAAGCCAACTAGCCCTTGCGTCGCCTCCGCCAGGGCCGTTGCTTCGCAGGTCGTTCGCCGGGCATGTAGCCTGACGAATCTCGCTGAGGACGCCGTTCGGGCTTTGGCTTCATCACGACATAAGTCCCAGCGATCTTGTCGTGCCATCCCTGTCGCTTCGGGTCGAGCGAAATCCAGGCCAATCCCAGGCCCAACGCTGCGCTGGCAACAAGCCGTCCGACCATCTCGCGCGGTATGGCGACAGCCACTCCCGGGACATGGCCCTCGTCGTCCACGACGATGATCCCCGCGACCATCTTGCCCGGGGTCTGGCCTTTGAGACCGGTGAACAGGATCAGGTAGCCGAGCAGAATAAAGATGTCTTGCGGTGCCGTCCACGGACCGGCAAATGCGTTATTTCCCGTGACCCAGTTGATTGTCACGATAACTATCAGCAGTAAGCCGATGTCTATCACGGACGCGTACATGCGCCTGAAGGTGTGGGCGTAAACGAACGGATAGGTCGTGCGTTCATCCGGCGTATTTTCGGGTTGAGTGGACATCTACAGAAATGATACGTGGAACCGGGACCGATGGGCCAAGCGCGTTGACCGGGAAACGACCCCTCCTTACGATGCCACCATCAGATATTCGCCCGCCGGTCCAACTACCGATCGACAGTGAAGACCTACATCAGCAGGAAAGGATCCGTCATGCGACTCGAGAACAAGATCGCCCTGATCACCGGGGGTGGTTCAGGAATTGGAGAGGCTTCTTCCGAGCTATTCGCACGGGAAGGGGCGGCTGTAGGCGTTTGCGACCTGAATGCGGATACGGCCAATGCCGTGGTCGAGCGTATCAACGCAGCCGGAGGCAAGGCGATAGGGCTTCAGGCGGACGTTACAAATCGGGCCGATGTTGAGCGAGTTGTCGGCTCTGTTGTCGACGAGTTCGGTGGCCTGAGCATCCTGGTCAATTCCGCGGGCGTTTCAGATCGAGCTGCTCCGGCGGATTATGACGTGGATCAGACCTGGCAGTGGGTTATGGACGTCAACGTGAAAGGCACGTTACTGCCCACGCGCATAGCGCTGGAGGCGATGCGAAATTCTGGTGGTGGATCGATCATAAATTTGAGTTCTATTTACGGGTTGGTCGGACGCACCGAGTGGCTCGGAGATGGATTCAGCGCCTACGCCCACTCAAAGGGCGCTGTGCTGCAAATCACGCGTGACCTTGCGGTGAAGACCGCCCGGGAAGGGATTCGTGTGAACGCCCTGTGTCCGGGGTTCGCACACACCAACCTGACTACCGGTTTGCGACAGAACCCTGAATTGCTGGCACGCATGGAGGAGGCTCACCCGATGGGCCGACTCGGGGAGGCTTCGGAAATCGCCAACTGTGCGCTGTTCCTAGCGTCTGACGAATCATCGTTTGTAACCGGTATCGCGTTGAGCGTGGACGGCGGTTACACGGCGCAATGATTTCTGCTGACGGTCACGAGAATGTGCTGCCGGAAGTCCTGAAGAGTAGCGCTCCTTACGACGATGGCTGGGCGCGACTGAACAAGGACGAACTCCGGTTTCCGGATGGGTCTGAAGGACCGCGTATCTGGTTGGAACTCCAGTTCCCGTTTGTCTGCAACATCGTGCCGACGCTCCCGTCCGGCGATCTGGTCTTCATCGAGGTGTATCGGCACCCCGTAAGACGCTGGTTACTGGAGCTGCCGGGTGGGCTGGGTGAGGAGGGCGAGACGCCCGATGTGTCGGCGCAAAGGGAGTTGAAGGAAGAGACGGGGTTGGATACGAAGAACCTCACGAGCCTCGGGAAAGTGAACGTCGACCCCGGTTTACTCTCCCACGACACCTATGTATTTCGGGCCGAAAACTGCACTGGTTGGAACGCGGGTCACACCGACTCGGCAGACCAGATCAGGGGCGTCGTGAGCCTCTCGTTGGATGAAGTGGAGCGTCGGATTGCCGCAGAGGACATCACGCATGGACCCACGCTGATAGCGCTCTACCTGGACCGGTTGTCACGGACGGGCGGGCACTGAGTTTCCGGCATGGCGTTATTCGCCGAGACTACTCGTACGAAAACCGTCCCGCATCGAACTCCGCCGGTACCGGATCACGACCGGCATCGCCCGTAATCGCTCCCGCCACCATCCGCCCCATCACCGGGCTCAGCAAGATTCCCTTCTTGCCCGCGCCGTTCGCTGCGAAAAGCCCCTCGTAACCCGGCATAGCACCGAGGATCGGCATCTCGTCCGAGGTCACAGGCCGCAGGCAGGCCGTGTGTTGCACGATCTCCGCCGACTCTAGAGACGGCGCAAGCGCAAGAATTCCCGCCATGATCGAATCACGTGCTGCTGACGAAGGTCGGTCGTCGAACCCCGCATCCTCTTCGGTCGAACCACCCCAGACCATGCCATCAGGCTTTCGTGCGATGTAGTGCGCGCCTAACGAAACCCGATGCACGAAGTCACGACCGGGGAATCGCATACGGAGGATCTCGCCCTTCTTGG
>JABIGL010000099.1 GCA_018650185.1 Chloroflexota bacterium | reverse complement strand
CGCCTTTATCGCGTTCGAGATCGGTACCCGGTCAGAAGCCGGGACCACCGTTTCCAAGACCACTGCGCTGTCTGACGTTGATTTCAAGGTATCGGACCCCGACGCGGAACAGCTGGCCGGACCTTCGGAATCCGAACCGAAGCAGGTAAGCGCCGACGCAGACCAATCGAGTGGTCCGGTCGAGGGTATCGAGGTCCACGGCCAATGGACCATCGAGGTCGAGGAAGAGGATGGGCGATTCGTGAGCCTGAGAGAGTTCGACAACGCTCTCGTCGGTGGGGTCTCGTTGGCGGAACTCCTGGCTCACGAACACCAAATCGGGAGCTGGTTTGTCCAACTGGCAGGATCCGGGGCCGGCGAACCGTGCAACGACAATCAGGGTGTCGACAGAGCCTGCCAGTCCTGGGAGCAGACGACTGGAGGGGCCACGGGTTTGGCCCAAAATTTCTCGGATCTTCTGGTTGAAGTCCCCGACTCAGGAGTCAACGCAGACAAGCTGGTCCTTTCAGGATCGATAACGATAGCGAACACGACACAGATCATTTCAGTCGGTACCCACTATTTGAAGTGCAATACATCAACGTCCCCCGTGGATGCCCTAGCCTGCAGTGGTCCGGCTGCGACGATCACGCATACCAACCCGAGCCCGTGGATTGATGTACAGGCTGGTCAGGTGGTTAACGTCACGGTAGTAATCAGCTTCTCGTAATGCGTCGGTGATTCCGTCAACGGAAATCTGATTGAGAACAGTTGCGTCTGAGAGTTCTCATAGTTGCTGTGGCGTACACGGTGATTCTGGCGATGATCGCCGGTGTTGACGCGCACGCACCAGCTCAGACCCCTCCACCGGTCGGAATCGTTATCAAGGAAAATGTGGCGGCGGCGATGACACTGACGCGGTGCCGCCCGAGGAGATCGAAGTCGGAGAGACCGCCGTGGTGTTTGATGACGTGACCGTCACACCTCCGATGGCCATAAACGAGGACGAAATCATTACGATCTCGGACGCCCCCCAGCTGGTCGGCCCAATCTCTCATGTGGGAAACGAATCCATTCTGATTGAAGACAATGGTGGACTGATCAACCCCACGCCGTTCGTTGACGCCGGTGGTCCTTAAGGTGGTGTTACAACAGCAGGAATAGTGCTTGGCAGCACACTGTCTGGGCTGCGTGGAATGTCGGACACGAGAATCGTGGTTTCGCAAAACTGAGTTCACTGGTGATTGGTGTTTACGGTCCAATATCAAATTCGAAAGGTAGGAGAGATCGTCATTGCCGTTAGCCGTTGTAATCCCATCTTGGCGACCCCCTTCCTCTATACGTGGGCGCGGGTATAATCCCCGCAATTGCCGCTGGGCTCCACGATCACGCGTGATTCAATCGGGACTCCAGGCACAGCAACTGTTGCGGAACACATCGGCCCCTACGACCGCCTAACAGGAGGCAGTGATGACCTCAAAGGTCTATTTCATGGACGCCCGCAGTGACTCTGCGGATACGAGCCTAATCGCCAAGACACTGACCGTATTCGACGCCGCCGGGCTGGACAAGCTGGTCAACGAAGGCGACGTCGTCGCCATCAAAGTCCACTGCGGTGAGTGGAACTCCAGTGCGTACCTGCGCCCGGTGTACGCCCGGGCGCTGGCGGACCGCATCAAGGAACTCGGCGGACGCCCCTTCGTTTGCGACACCACAACGCAGACATACAACCCGTACGGAAGCCGGGCCACTGAGCTCGACCTTCTTGAGACGGCATCACGTAACGGCTTCAACGCCACTACGCTGAACTGCCCCTTCATTTGTGCAGACGGATATGTCGGCACCAGCGACTACCGGGTCGATATCCCGGAGGGCTACATCCTCAAAGAAGCCTTCGTCGCACAGGCCATCGCAGCCGCAGACGTGATGATCGCCCTGACCCACTTCAAGGGCCACGGCATGGGCGTCATCGGCGGAGCGCTCAAGAACCTGGGCATCGGCGCACAGTCCAAGCGTGGCAAGTTCAACGTACACATGGGGCGCCACCCTAAGTACGGAGCGGGCGACGCCATCGATTTCCACCCGGAGAGTTTCGCCGGCAAGGAGAAGGACCCGGACTGGACTATCCTGGAAGACTGCTGCCCGCTCTCACTATTTGAGGTGACGGACAACGACGAACTCAAGTGGGAACGCGAGAAGTGCATCAACTGCCTGGGTTGCATGGGAATCATGAACCCACGTGGAATATTCCGACCCAATCTGGAGAACTTTGACGCAACAGATGCCGCAATTGCTGACGGCGCTCTTGGAGTGGTCAAGGCTGTCGGACCGGATCGTGTCGGATTTGTCACCGTTGCGGTCGACGTGTCACCGAAGTGTGACTGCGCCGGCTTCTCAGACGTGCCGATCGTTCCGCACCTCGGCGTATTCGCCAGCACTGACCCGGTCGCTATCGACCAGGCCTGTGTCGACGCTGCGCAGCATGCACCGGGTATCCCGGGATCTCTCGCAGAAGAGGTGGGCGTGGACGCACCGGGCGACCGCAAGTTCGACCTCGCCGGTTCTTCAATAGAAGGTGCCAGCGAGCAGACCACGATCAACACTGCCGTTGTGAACGGACTCGGTGTCCGTGAGCACGAACTCATCCACGTGGAGAGGGCCGGAGCTGAGAAGTTCCGATTCCCGCTCGACAGGCGACCGACCCGACAGCGCTTTGCAAAGCTGTTCGAAAAGTTCCAGCCCTTCCCGTTTGACCGCTACGACACCCGCGGCTTCAACCGCCTCCCCGAGGTGGACCTGGATGCCGTCAAGGGACACGGTGGACCGACGGTGGACCCGCACTCCCACGCAGACGCTCCGTACCATGGAGACGGTGCGTGGCACCCGGGTATGGAAGAGGCTGCCGGACACAGCGGAATGAACCCGACCGACTCAGACAAAGCAGGAACACCGGCGGGCGACGACTAGCCGGTAATCACTGTTCAGGGTGAACTAAAAGGGGGCGCCTCCAAACATGGGAGCGCCCCCTTTTTATTAGATGGCCCTTGAAATGCGGGAGCGGGCATCTTGCCTCCGGCCGATTTTTCGGCCATCCTGAACGCTCACATGAATATCCAGTCGTCAACATTTCCGGACGACCGTAAAACTACACACAAGGAGAATGATTCAGTTGGCCAGGGCACAAGACCAGCTTGACGAGGCAATCGGCATCATCCGTGAGACCGCGGGTGGACTTGAAGGCGATCTCAAAGATCGTTCGGAAGGCGCAGCCTCCGCAATGGAAGTCCACCGGGAGAAGTTCTTTTTCCAGTCTCTAACCGGCCTCCCTTTCGCAGTGAAGGCAAACAGAGGGGCGAAGGCATTCGCCGTCGCAGCAACAGAAGACACCGTAGGAGTGCTCGAAGCGGTTGCCGCTGAGATTGACGACAAGGCCGACGCACCCGGCACGGTCCTGACGTAAATTGTCGACCATCCTTGTAACCGGCGGTGCGGGCAGTATGGGGCGCCTCGTCGTCGGGAACCTGCTCGGGCAGGGGCACACCGTACGTGTCTTCGATCTTCCAACGGTTAACTACGAGGGGCTGGAAGGAGAACCGAGCGTGGAGATCGCACGCGGTGATCTGACAAACTCCTCTGACGTCGGATCCGCCTGTGAAGGCGTAGATGCGGTCGCACATCTTGCCGCCATCCTTCCGCCGGTAGCGGAGGCAAACCCTGACCTGACGCGCCACGTCAACATCGATGGCACGCGTGTGGTGGTTGAAGCAATCCAGACGAACGCGTCATCCGCGCGTCTTGTACTCAGTTCGTCGGTCAGCGTTTACGGGGATACAACTCCACAGGGCGATGAGATCACCGTGGACAGGGCAGCGAACCCGGACGACGTTTACGCCGCGTCCAAAGCGGAATCCGAAGCCATCGTCGTCGAATCTGATCTCGACTGGATCGGCCTGCGAATATCCGGCGTT
>JABIGL010000155.1 GCA_018650185.1 Chloroflexota bacterium | reverse complement strand
CGACCGACAAACCTTGTACCCGTGATGTTGAAAGGCGATTTATGACCGAACGTCGCATTCTCGAGGGCGTTACCGTCATCGACTTCACCCGTGTGATCGCGGGACCGTACTGCACGCGCATGCTGGCAGATATGGGTGCAGACATCATCAAAATAGACGCCATTCCTGAAGCCGGTGTCGTGACTCGTACAGCCGGTAGTCCCGGGAACAACTTAGGCAAGCGGTCGATCGCACTGGACCTGAAGAGTGCAGCGGGAAACCAGGTAGCGCGTGAACTCATCGGCGGTGCCGACGTTGTGGTCGAGAATTTTTCGCCCGGCGTGATGGACAGGCTCGGGCTGGGTTACGACGACATGAGGCCTGACCATCCGCGCCTGATATTCGCTTCGATCTCCGGATTTGGTCAGTCGGGTCCACACGCGCACCGTAGGGCCTATGGAGCGACTGCTCATGCCGAGGCCGGGTGGTTGTGGGTGCAGCAGCAGGCAGCAAAAACCGAGCAACCTTTCGCTCCGGGAATCACCATCGCCGATATGGCGGCCGGGCTCTCCTGCTTTTCCGGAATCCTTGCCGCGCTATATGACCGCAACGCTACCGGTAACGGGCAGCGGGTCGATGTATCGCTAATGGATGCCCAGCTTTCTCTACTTAACGAGGTGGCGGCCGCACCTTTGAACGAGGGAACTGTCGATGACTGGACTCCGTTCCGACATCCACTGCATGCGGCGAAGGACGGTTATCTCACCATCAACATCGGTAGTCCGCTCAACTGGGGCCGGATCGCCGAAGGCCTCGGTCACCCTGGCACGCCCATGCCGGGGGACTCCGACGCAGCGAACGCCCTGGTTGGCCAGTGGGTGGCCGAACGCACTGCTGAGGAGGCGGGGCGCGGTCTTGAGCAGGCAGGCGCACCTTACGGCGTATCGCGATCGATGCCCGAAGCGGTCGAACATCCCTATTTCCGGGAGCGCGGGATGATCGTGGAGACGGATGACCCGGTGGACGGCAGCGTGCGGGCTATCAACACGCCGATCGTTTTCTCTGGAGCTGAACGCGGAGCGACGACCGGCCCTCCACTCGCAGGTCAACAGACGCGCCAGATTCTTCATGAACTTGGCCGCACAGACGCGGAGATCGACGGATTACTGGACGATGGCGTCACTTTCGAGCAGACAATCCCCGAGTAGGAAGCCTTATTAGGCCAAACTGTTACTCCCCGCTGCAAGCAAGCCGAGTTATGCTTCCGGCGCTTGCCGGTATCAGATATCACAGTCCGGCACACACCCTGATCGTGGAGAGCCGTCGATATGGAGTTCGGATTTGGAGTGGCTATGCGCGGGGCCGCCGCGTCGCCTGAGTTCCTGAAGCGGCACGTCCAACACGGCGAACAGCTCGGGTTCGACATCGTGACGGTGTCCGATCATGTGATCATCCCGAAAGAGGTCCAGTCGATCTACCCCTACAGCGAGGACGGTGCGTTCTCCGGGGTTGACGCCGGTGAGTGTCTTGAGCAGCTCACAGTCGCAATGTACCTGGCCGCAAACACGACGAACATCCGTGTCCTCACATCGGTGATGGTTCTCCCGCACCGCCCGCCCGTCCTTGCGGCGAAGACTCTTGCGTCACTGGACGTGCTCTCCGGCGGACGCCTGACTGTAGGTGTGGGCGCGGGTTGGATGCGCGAGGAGTTCGAGGCTCTGGACACCGCCCCCTACGAACATCGCGGCACGGTCGCTAACGACTACATCCGGTCGTTCAAAGAGATGTGGACCAGCGATTCGCCGGAATATAACGGCACATACGCACAGGTATCCAATGTGAGCTTCTACCCGAAGCCGATCCAGGATCCACATCCACCGATCTGGGTGGGCGGAGAGAGTCCGCCTGCTCTTAGACGCGCCGGGCAGCTTGGAAACGCCTGGTACCCGATAGGCAACAACCCGGCTTTCCCGATGGACACGCCGGAGCGTCTCGCCAAGGGTATGGCGACGGTACGCCAACATGCTGAGGAAGCGGGACGTGATCCCGATTCGATAGATTTCGGATACAGCGCGGGCTGGTACAACGATCGCGAAGAGCAACCCGGACGCGATGGGGGTCGGCTGGTCTTTACAGGGACGCCGGAACAGATCGCGGGTGACATCAAGGAGTTTGAGGAGCTTGGCGTCCGACACCTTGTTGTTGGACTGACCGGAGCGACCCCGTTCGAGACCCTTGAACGTATGGAACGTTTTGCCAACGTTGTAAAACCACTCACCGTCTAAATATACGTACGGCATGATCGTCGTACGCCTGAATATCAGACATATGAATTTTGGAGGAAGACATGGCCGGAAGACTTGACGGGAAGATCGCCATAATCACCGGTGCGAGCCGAGGGCTTGGCCAGTACTGCGCCGTCCAATACGCAAAAGAAGGCGCGAAAGTTGTCGTCGCCGCCCGCACCGAGCAGGAACGTGATCCTCGCCTACCCGGCACGATCCACGACACGGTTCGGATGATCGAAGAAGAAGGCGGCGAGGCGGTGGCCGTCGCGTGCAACGTCGGCGATGTGGAATCGATCGAGGCGATGGTCGACACGGTGCTTTCCAAGTACAGCCGTATCGACATCTTGATGACCAACGCCGCGGTTCAGCCGCCCGGCTTCATCAACACCATTCAGCCGCGACACTGGGAGCTTGAGTTCAAGATCAATGTCCACGGGCCGTTCCACTGCTGCCGTGCGGTACTGCCAGCGATGGTGGAACAGAAGAGTGGAAACATCATCAACATCTCATCAGTGGCGGCCGACCGCGGTCAGTCTCATTACGGGGCGACCAAGCTCGCCATAGAGGCTATGACACGTGGACTGGCTAACGACATGAAAGACGATGGTATTGTCGTTAACGCCCTCAAACCGGTCGGCGGGATCGACACGCCCGGAATCCGGTTTGGACGCGCTCCCGGTCAAGTCGGCGGAGCAACTCCGCTGGGCAAGATGCCCCCGCCAGACAGTTATGTCGAGGCAGCTACGTTGCTTGCGATGCAGACGGTAGATACCTGCACGGGCGGCATCTTCAACGACGTTGAGGCCGTGGAGCGGTTTGCCGACGCGGAGACGGTCGCCCGATTGGCAGCCGTACAGCCGGTATAAACGCTTGAAAGCCAATTAGTTCAATGGGCTTCTCCCTCAGCCCCGCCCTCTCCCGCTGGGAGAGGAGGTTCAATGTTGATTCAAGGACGGTATCAGATGAAGGTCACACGGGTTTTCACAGGCGATGACGACAAGTCGCATTTTGAAGAAGTCGATATCGAGCTGACCCCCGGGGCTGTTGGGAGTCTGTCGGATCCCCAGAGCGTCACGAGTCTCATCTTCCGGGAGACAGGCGGCGACTACGACCTCGACTTCCATACAGCGCCCCGGCGTCAGTACGTGATCAATCTGTCGGGCGGTGTGGAGATCGAGGTCGGCGATGGATCGAAGCGGATCATTCCCGCCGGGGAGATTTTGCTCGCCGAGGATACGACCGGACAGGGACACATAAGCCGAGCGATCAATGGCGAGTCACGTCGCAGTCTTTTTGTAACGCTGGATTGACGGGAGAGGAATAGATGGTTGAACGCCCTGGTCGACTAGAAGGCAAGGTCGCGATCGTCACAGGCGCTGGCTCACGCGGGCCGGGCGTCGGTAACGGTAAGGCAACTGCCGTGCTGTTTGCGCGTGAGGGAGCGAGCGTGCTGCTGGTGGATGCCCAGATCGAGCGCGCTGAAGAGACGTTGGTGATGATCGAATCAGAAGGTGGAGAGGCCAGCACGTTTGAGGCGGATGTGACCAACGAGGATCACTGCCGTTCAATGGTCGACACCGCTGTTGAGCGTTACGGCAGGCTTGATGTTCTGGATAACAATGTCGGGATCAGCCTCCGGAAGACGGTTCCCGAAATCGACATGGATGACTGGGACCGGGTCCAGAGCACCAATGTCCGAAGCATGGTCCTCACCTCAAGGCACGCCATACCGAAGATGATCGAGACCGGCGGTGGTTCTATCGTCAATATCTCTTCCGGAGCCGGCATAGAAGCGATTGGTGATGCCGCCTACACAACCTCCAAAGCGGCGGTCATCGGGCTGACTATCGCCATGGCCGGAGACCACGGGCGTGAGGGAATCCGGGTGAACTGCGTGGCCCCGGGAGTCGTGTTCACGCCGATGGTCGAGTACAGGCTAGACGACGATATGCGACAGCATCGCCGCAACTCCACGATGCTCGGCACTGAAGGCACCGCGTGGGACGTTGGCAATGCGGCGTTGTTCCTCGCCAGCGATGAAGCCCGGTGGGTAACCGGACACGTGCTGTCTGTGGATGCAGGAATGTCTGTAATCTCACGCCATGCATATCCGGGATGGCAGGTTTAGCCAGGACATATGAGTAGACCTGGGGCACTGCACGGGATCCGGGTGATCGATATGTCGACCTCCGTTTCCGGCGCGTGGTGCGCTCGAATGCTCGCCGATTTTGGCGCAGAGGTCGCCCTGATTGAGGGACTGAATGGACACCCGGCAAGACGGCTGGGCCCCTTCGATGACGACGAAAAGAGCGTCGTTGCCGAGTATGTCCTGGCTAACCGGCCATCAGCCGTGTTGGATATCGCACACGCCTCAGGGATAGCGGCACTACAGTCAGCTATATCTAGAGCCGACGTTTTCGTGTGCTCGGTATCGCCAGACGAACTAACGGCGGCCGGGCTGAATATCGAAAGGCTTCGTCAGTCGAATCCGCGCCTCATCTTTTGCTCGATCACGCCACACGGTTCCACAGGCGTTCGAGCGACCCGACCCGGTAATAATCTGACAGCGTCTGCCTTATCAGGCTGGGCCTCTATCAACGGTCTGGACGATCAACCACCCCTGAAGGCGAGTGGCCTTCAGGGGTCTTATTGCTCAGGAACAATGGCTTACGGCTCGATAGTCAGCGCCCTACTGGCTCGCAGTAAACAAAAGCCCCATCGGGGCCAGTTCGTCGATGTCTCAGAGCTTGAGGTCATGGCCTCCACCTTCGGGCCCGCACTGCTCGCCGGTCAGTACCAGGGCAGTCCTCCGTCGCGAAATGCCAAGGTCGATATGTCTACGGGACCGGTACCGGTCAAGGACGGTCATTTCGCACTCACCATCAGCCGGCCTCATTTCTGGCGTGACGCTATGAACGTACTGGGGCTGGACGACCTCGCAGACGATCCGCGCTGGGCGACAAGCTGGTATCGGCAACAACACTCTGAGGAGTACGTAGACCGGGCGCAGGAGAAGCTGGCATCGTGGAACAAAATGGATCTGTTCGACACGTTGGCAGCACTTAGGGTCATCGCCGGGCCGGTTCTCGAGACCGATGAGCTGGCGGAAAACGAGCATCTTCGAGCGCGTGAATTCTTCCAGACACCAGAGCACGATGGCCCAGAGTTCCCGGGACCAGCGTTCAAGATGAGCGCCTCACCACCACGACTCGTAATTCGCGCCCCGGAACCGGGAGAAAACACCGCCGAAATTTTGCGCACGTTCGCCGGTCTTGATGAACAAGCAATCGACGCCCTGTTCGCATCAGGAGCGGCAATATGACCGGTCCCCTCGATGGATACAGAGGCATCGTGCTAACGCAGGCGTGGGCTGGCTCGTACGCCACTCAACTACTTGGAATGTTGGGCGCTGAAGTTATCCAGGTCGAGTTCCACGGTCGACCGGATTCATGGCGCGGTTCGTACGATCGACCGATCCCGGATCCCGTGATTGCTAATCCACACTCGGCCGCAGAACAGCACCCCTGGAACGTCCATTCCAACTACAACTCCGTCAATCTGAACAAGCAGTGCATCACCCTGGACCTGACTGACCCGGACGGCATCGCAATCTTCAAGCGCCTTGTGCCACTTGCAGACTTTGTCGCCGAGAACTTCGCACCACGGGTACTCGGCAACTTAGGGATCAACTATGAAGCTCTTTGCGAGATCAAATCGGACATCATTCTTTGCAGTCTGTCCGCCTTTGGAAATAACGGGCCGTGGAGAGACGTGCCCGGCATAGGTGGGACTATCGAGCCGATCTCAGGCATGTCTTCGTTGCTAGGTTACGAAGATGGTCCGCCACTAAACTCGGGGCTGATGTACCCGGACGCGGCCGCGGGGCTGAATGGTTTCGCCGGTATCGTTACGGCGTTGATGCACCGTGAGTCAACTGGCGAAGGGCAGTACGTCGATCTATCTATGCAGGAATCGAGCCTAGCTTTCATCGGCGACGCATTACTTGAAGAGCGGATGACCGGACGCGTGCGCGGGCGGCTCGGTAATAGGCATATGACGTTTGCTCCGCACGGGGTTTATGCGACGTCAGATGACGGCTGGATAGCGCTAGCGGCGGAGACCGAAGAACAATGGTGGGCGTTGTGCGCAGTGTCCGGCCACGGAGAATGGCTTCCTGATTTGAGATTTGCCGACAACGCCACTCGGAAGTTGAACGAGGACGTACTGGACGCAGAACTAAGTGATTGGATATCGACCGAAGCGAGGGACGAACTTGCTGATCGTCTGTCCAATTCGGGCGTGATTGCTGCCCCTGTTCTCGACGCACACGAGGTCGCATCGGATGACGCCCTCCGGGACCGCGGCTTCATCCTGGACGTTGATCACCCGGAGGCGGGTGTGCATCCGCAGTCAGGAGTCCCAGTCCAGTTCTCAGGTACTCCAACCCGGGTGAGCCGCCCTGCCCCGTTGCAAGGCCAGCATACCCAGGAGATTCTTCAGCAACTTCTTGGTATTTCCGAAGACGGGTACAAAGACTTTCTCAAGCGAGGCGTCACGGGCGCCGGACCTCAATCATGATCTCTATCAATCAGAGCCGGAGCTAGAAAATGCCGCCAAGTGACTACACGCAGATCATCTATGAACAACACGACCGGGTTGCAAAAATAGTCCTCAACCGGCCCCGGTACCGCAATGCCCAGAGTCGGCTACTGCTTGAGGAGTTGGACCACGCTTTCGGATACGCCGCTGAGGACGACAGCATCGGTGCCATCGTGCTGGCCGGTGCTGGAGATCACTTCTCTGCCGGACATGACCTGGGTACGCCGGAGGAACTGGCGGACCGAGAAGAGCGGCCTTACGAAGAAGGTTTGCGCGGAAAGTACCGCCGGGGATTCGATCAAAACATCGATATGTCCCTCCGCTGGCGCAACCTTCCAAAACCGACTGTCGCCGCCGTGCAGGGCTACTGCATCTTCGCCGGTTGGATCATCTCTTCAGCAATGGACGTGGTGTTCGCCGCCGAAGACGCTATGTTCCTTCCGGCTAACTTCCAGTATTTTTCGGTGCCGTGGGAGATGCACCACCGGAAGGCCCGTGAGATCCTTTTCGAAAGCCGATTCGTGGACGCACAGGAAGCCTTGGAACTGGGTTACGTAAACCAGGTGTTCTCCAAGGATCGCCTTGAAGAGGAATCGATGGCCTACGCCGCACGCGTGGCGGCGAACGATCCGTTTCAACTACGCATGATCAAGTTAGCGATAAACCAGATGCAGGACGCTCAGGGGTTCTCCCAACACATCCAGGGAGCGTTCCCGCTCTACAACCTGAGCTCGATCGGTGAGAGCGACCCCGGGTACACGCTTGAGACGCCAGATGGTAGGCGGAGGCCGATGGTGCAGAGGGCGTTCGACAACTACGAGGCGCGCCAGAAATCAGGTCAGAATGGTTGACTCCCGCGAGATTAAAGAGGACGAACTAACGCCGCTATCGACCGGCGCGTGGATCCTCGGGGCTGGCGGTGGAGGGAGCCCGTACTACTCGTATTTGAACATGCGAGAAATGTACAAGGCAGGGAAACGGGTCACGCTAATCGACCCGATGACGTTGGGCGATGATGACCTCGTGGCGGTCATATCGAGTATGGGAGCGCCGCTGGTAGGTCAAGAGCGATTGCGAGACCCTGAATTCGCTACCAAACCGGTGCGAATGATGGAGGAATACCTGGGTCGAAAGTTCGACGCCGTGATGGCACTTGAGATCGGCGGCGGTAACGCCCTCCAGCCCCTGATGGTGGCGGCAGTAACAGGGCTTCCGGTTGTCGACGCTGACTCTATGGGTCGGGCGTTTCCCGAAGCTCAGATGACCAGTTTCGCCATCGGTGACCTCCAGATGTACCCGCTGTGTCTGGCCGATATACGGGACAACGAGACCATCGTGGCTCGCGCCGCAAGTTGGAAGTGGATGGAGCGCATCAGCCGAAAGATCTGCACGGAGGTGGGTTCCACCGCTGCTACATGCAAGGCCCCGCGCTCCGGTAAAGAAGTCAAGGATTGGGGCATTCTCTACACAACCACCCGGGCGATAGAACTTGGCCGGGCAGTCGAGAACGCTCGAGCGGCGCATGAAGACCCGGTACAGGCAGCGCTGGATCACGAGGGAGGGGCCCTTCTATTCCGTGGCAAGATCACGGACATAGATCGTCGTGCAACCGAGGGATTCCTTCGAGGATCAGCCACGATAGACGGACTGGATAACGATTCCGGGTCTGTGTTCAGGCTTGAGTTCCAGAACGAATTCGCTATCGGAACACGGGATGGCGTGCCGGTGGCGATGGTCCCGGAGATTATCTGTGTGATGGACACGCTTTCCGGCGAAGCCATCGGAACCGAAACCCTGCGTTACGGTCAGCGCGTGTCCGTTATTGCGCTTCCGGCACCTCCAATCCTCACCTCCGAACGTGGCCTTCAGAACGTTGGCCCGAGGGCGTTCGGGTACGACATGGAGTTTGAGTCGGTGTTCCCTGATGGAGCGTCGGTATGAGACGTATTGGCATTGATGTCGGTGGGACAAACACTGACGCCGTCTTGATCCAGGATGACGCCGTTGTTGCCGGGGTAAAAACGCCCACCACTGACGATGTAACCAGCGGCATTCTTAATGCTCTGAAAGACCTGCTCTCCGGGCTGGAAAGCGGTCCCGGACAGATCGACGCCGTCATGATTGGCACCACCCATTTCACGAACGCGGTCGTTCAACGGCGCGACTTGAAACCGGTGGCGGCGATCCGCATCGGCCTACCCGCCAGCGCTTCACTTCCACCCTTCGTGGACTGGCCGGACGACCTTGCCGAGATCGTCCGAGGACGAGTCTTTATGATCGAAGGCGGACACGAGTATGACGGACGTCCGTTGGTTGATTTTGACTCCGAGACGATGCGGGCGGCGGCGCAAGAAATAGCCGTATCCGACATCACTTCGGTCGGTATAGCGAGCGTCTTTTCGCCGTTGACGGGGGAGTGCGAAGAGGCCGCAGCGGAGATCCTGCGAGAAGTGTGTCCGGATATTGACATCACACTTTCACACGACCTCGGACGAATCGGGCTTCTGGAGCGTGAAAACGCAACGCTTCTTAACGCCTGCATCATCGACCTCGCCCGAAGGACAACCCGAGCGTTTACCGAGGCGCTGCACCAGAGCGGAATTGAAGCGCCGCTCTACATGACGCAGAACGACGGCACCGTGATGCGGGCAGAGTTCGCTGAAGAGTTCCCGATTTACAGCTTCGCATCCGGCCCGACGAACAGTATGCGGGGAGCGGCATTCCTGACAGGGCTAAACGATGCCGTGGTCGTGGACGTCGGCGGCACCACCACCGACGTTGGCGTGTTGCAGGCCGGCTTCCCACGCGAGGCGAACAACGTAGTGGAGATAGGCGGCGTACGGACGTTGTTCCGCATGCCGGACTTGCTATCGGTAGGACTCGGCGGCGGTTCGATAATCGGCCCTGACGGGACAGCCATCGGGCCGGTCAGCGTGGGCCATCGGATTACCTCAGAAGCGCTAGTGTTCGGCGGCGAGACGCTTACGGCGACCGACGTTGCTGTGGCATCTGGATTGATTGATCTCGGTGATTCAGCGGCGGTGGGATCAATTGGCCAGACACTTCAGAAAGCGGCCATCACGCGGATCGCCGAGATGGTCGACGAGGCCGTTGATCGGATGAAAATTGACGCAAAGCCCGTACCTCTGATCGCCGTCGGCGGCGGGGCGTTCCTTGTTCCAGATGAACTCCCCGGCGTATCCGAAGTGCTCCAGGTGGAACACCGCGGTGTTGCCAACGCCGTCGGTGCTGCCATTGCGCAGGTCAGCGGTGAAGTGGACCAGGTGTTCAGCGAAATGGGACGCAGCGCATCCATCGAAGCAGCAACAAAGCTGGCGAAACAGCGGACCATACAGGCCGGTGCTGATCCCGAATCATTGTCCGTGGTGGAGGTCGAAGACCTTCCGCTTTCCTACGTCCCGGGCGATGCACTCAGGGTGCGGGTCCGGGTGGTAGGTGATACGGCTCCTAACCAGTGAGTGCGAAGTGCTCGGCTCGCGGCTATCCTTGCCCGCTGTGTGCTGATATCGCTCTGGCTGCCCGGTATCACCGTCACAGATGAAATTCAGAATTCCGAAACGTGAACAGGGAGAATTGACTTGAATTACGACGTGATCGTGGTTGGATCTGGCTCTGGTGGTGGAGCGGTGGCAGCAAGACTCTCGGAAGACCCTGATCGCAGCGTCCTCCTCTTAGAGGCCGGACCCGACTACCCGGACATCGACACACTCCCGTTCGATCTCAAGTTCAACCACGGGACCGGAACGGATCTGGCTGTCGGCGGGGATCACGACTGGCAGTTCACAGGGACAGCAACGGCTGAAGCGCCACCAATGCAGGTTCCCCGTGGTCGCGTGACCGGTGGGACCAGCGCTATCAACGGCTCGGTTTTCTTACGTGGTTTGCCCGAGGATTTTGACGACTGGGCCTCGATGGGTAACGACGAGTGGGCCTACGAGAAGGTGTTCCCCTACTTCAACAAGCTGGAAACCGACACCGACTACACAGGTGACTATCACGGCAACGACGGCCCGATCATGGTCCGTCGATTCATGCCGGACGATCTGATGGACGACCAGGCCGCGTTCACAGAAGCGTGCCGTGACGCCGGTTTCGCGGACAGCCCTGACCACAACAACCCGGAGTCCACCGGCATCGGCCCCCTGCCCCTGAACAATCCAAACGATATCCGCTGGAGCACGAGCATTGGATACCTGTCGCAGGCACGGCATCGCTTAAATCTGACCATCCGGCCTAACTGCACGGCCCAGAAACTTGTATTCGACGGAAATCGGGCTACCGGCGTCGTGGTGCAATCCGCAGGCGAAACGTTCACCGTTACCGGCAATGAGATCGTTTTGTCGGCCGGTCCCATCGCCAGTCCGCAGTTACTCCTGCTATCAGGAATCGGTCCAGCGGCACACCTTGCGGATCTCGGAATCCCGGTGGTCCTGGACTCCCCGGGCGTCGGGCAAAACCTGCGCGACCACGTCACAGTCCACACCCGCTGGCACGCACACGAAGATTTCGTCATGCCGGGCGATGATGTCGGCCCTCAGAAGGTTGCACTTCGTTACACAGCGACGGACTCGGACCTGCGCAACGACATGATTACTGTCATGCGCTGGAACTCTCCGGAGCGGATCATCGTGATGAGCGCCGGGTTGTACCTGGCGAGGTCGGCAGGCGAACTAAAGCTCACTTCTACCGACGTATCGGTGCAGCCTTTCCTGAACTACAACTACATGGACGATCCATCAGATATCGAGCGCCTTCGTGATGGCGTGCGGTTGAACCTGCGGCTTTCAGAACACAAAGCGTTTAAGCCGATCATCGGTGAACTGGTGGATCCGACCCCGGCCGACATTGCGACCGACGAGGCCCTCGATGCGTGGATGATGCGCAACGTACAGACGATGCACCACATATCGGGCACGGCGAAGATGGGGCCGGACTCGGACAAGATGGCTGTCCTGGACCAGCACTGCCGTGTGAAGGGCATCGAGGGACTTCGCGTCGCCGACGGCTCGGTGATGCCGGACTGCATCCGGGCAAACACGAACGCCACGATCATCATGATTGGCGAGCGTGTGGCGGACTTCATCAAGGAAGGCCAATAACGGCTGGCTAGCTGGCTCTGTCTGGGACGCCGCCGCGGATATAAGTTGACGAGTCATGCGTATCAGTTGTTGTGACTCCCTGTGAATACTCGCCGGAGACTTATGCCCCGATCAATTAGCTTGGCAATTCCCCGTCAATCCGTTCCGTCAGTTTTGCGGTCAGCGATTCTGGTACTGGTGGCGGTCGTCGCTACGGCCTGCGGTTCTAGCAGCGCGGCCGAAAACACAGCAACGAGCGTGGCTCCAAGCCCAACGGTTGAGGTAGTAGCCACCCCGACAGCGACGCCTAGCCCGAATTCGACGGCGAACACGCCCACGGCAACACCGCCGATCGGTGACGGGCGCAATACGCCTACGGTCGAAGACCTGACCGCCCGTGCGCTGGAACATTTACGGGAGCTAGCCGAGGGGTTGCCGCCGCGCGTTTCCGGCACCGACGGTGAGCTAGCGGCGGCCGGATACGTAGCGGATCAACTGCGTTCGTACGGGTATGACGTGCAGCTACAGGAGTTTACCGCGCGCTCTCGGCCCCGAAACGGCAACCATCTCCAGATCACAAGTCCGGTACCACGTCCGGTCAGGACGAACATATTCAGCGGGTCCGGCGAGGGCGACATTACCGGACCGCTTGTATCGGTCGGGCTTGCCCGGGAGAGTGATCTGCCCAACTTCCCGCTGACGGGCACGGTCGCCCTTGTCGAGCGTGGCGTGATTCCGTTTGCCGAGAAAGCACGAAACGTGTTTGAAGCCGGTGCCGAGGGAATGGTCGTGTTCAACAGTAGCTCTGAGATATTTGACGGGACCCTTGGTGATGGATTCGCCGAGATATTCGACAGGCCTTCGGTAACGATCTCCGGGGTGAATGGGCAGGCGCTGATCGAGGAACTCGAAGACGGTCCGGTGAACGTTAATTTGCGTCTGGTGACTGACGTGCTGCCCAGCCGAAACGTGGTGGCAACCAAACCCGGTCCCACTACCGACGGCCCCGTGGTGATAATCGGCGGTCACATGGATGCAGTGCCAGGCACGCCCGGTGCCAACGACAACGCCTCTGGCACTGCGACGATACTTGTGCTTGCGGAAGAACTCGCCAAGGCGGATATTCCGTTTGAACTCCGGGTGATCGGCTTCGGTTCTGAGGAGCTCGGGTTGCTGGGCAGCGTCGCTTATGTTGCTTCTTTAACTGAAGTCGATAAATCTCGAATCAGCGCTATGTTCAACTACGACGCGCTGGGTAGTGGTTCTCTCGAGATAGGCGGTCACTTCGAATTATCTGACCGCGGTCTTGAGGTAGCAGAAGAGATCGGAATTTCGGCGGTTCACGGCATCGAGCCGGTCAACGCCACCAGCGACCATGCCTCGTTCCGTGAAGCGGGCATCAGGTCGATGTTCTTCTTTGGCTCAGATTTCTCGCTAATCCACACACCATTCGACACTATCGAGGCGATGGACCCGGAGATGATGGGAAAGGCCGCGTCGATCACCCTGAGCGGACTGTTGGACGAACTGGGTGTGAAATAGAGGTATCCGCGTCCTAACCCGTCTGCATCAGCACCCTGAGGCTCTCGAAGGGCCGACTCGCAGTACGACGCGTTTGCGCATAGACCGGTTGCCACCGGTCCCCCTCACCCCAGCCCTCTCCCGATTGGGAGAAGGGGATAGTGGCTCATAGCCAGGTCGTAGGGGCGGTGCTTGCCCCGACCAATTCGAAACACCTCCTCACTCTTTTCGCCCCTGATCCCGCGGTACACTCCCGCTTGCGTTTCGGTCGTGGTCCCGGACGGGTCAGCGCCCCTCGCTATGGAGAGTGAATTTTGGATTTCGAGCCCGCTTACACGCCTGAACAGGAAGCCTTCCGCACCGAAGTCCGTTCATGGCTCGCAGAACACGTCCCGGTGGTCGAGGGCAACCCGGACTCGGATGAGAACTATCCGAAGTACCGTGATTTCGGCAAAAAGCTTGGCGAGCGGGGCTGGTTAAGGCCCACCGCACCGATCGAATACGGTGGAGGCGGACTGTCGGTCGATGACGCCATCGTGATCGGCGAAGAGATCGACGTCTATGACCTTGGAATCCCGCCCTACTACGACACCGGCGGCACACTCGGCGGGGCCTCCATCCTCGTTTGGGGCACCGAAGAACAGAAACTTCGAATACTGCCGCCAATCTTCAAAGGTGAAGTGGTGACGTGGCAGTTACTCACCGGGCCGGAAGCAGGATCAGACCTGGCCGGCACACAGACCGAGGCCGTCCAGGATGGCGATGACTACGTCATTAACGGGCAGAAGATTTATGTGGGCGGTACACACGGTGCGGATTACCTCTGGACTATCACGAGAACCGATCCGGAAGGCAAGCGCCACGAAAACCTGAGCTGGTTCCTGGTTCCTGCGGACTCCCCCGGTATCACCATCACGCCGATGGAGCTGATGGGCGATGGCGGTGAGGGCGTCGGGCGTGGCCACAAGAACACCATCTTTTTTGATGACGTACGCGTTCCCGCTTCAAATCTTGTCGGCGGCGTGAACAACGGCTGGAAGGTCGCAACAACACATCTCGAACTGGAACACGGTTCGGGTGGGCGTATCGGACGTAACCGCTGGTTTGATCGCGCCCGGCAACGCGCCATGGGACTCACGGCCTCGGGTGAGCCCCTTCTTGCCAACGCCGACGCCAGGGATCGACTCGCGGACGTCTTCGTGCGGACGGAGATCGCCCGGCTTTTCGATATGCGCAACTTCTGGATGAACCGCTCGCATATGGAGATGACCTACGAAGGCCCGCAGGCGTCCTACTTCCGGAAGATGGCGAACCTGGCGACGGCGCAGTCGATCATGGAGTTAGTCGGCCCGTACGCCCTGACCAGCGATCCGCGCTGGGACACGTCCGAAAGACAGTTGGACGCATTTATGAAGTCCAGCATCGTGGACCTCCACCCGGGTGCGACCGCCGACATCCAGAAGGTCATCATGGCCCGCCGCATCGGTATCGGCAGGCAGGTCAGAGAAAAGGCGGGAAAAACGGCCGAGTAAGGCCGGAATCACTCCTATGGATCTTTCACTCACAGAAACTCAGCAACTACTTAAATCCGGCGTCGAGGATTTCATCGCCCGGGATTCACCACGCGAAGCGATCATCGATATCGTCGAGACAGAGGCCGGGTACTCCCGAGACGCCTGGAAGACTGCGGCCGAAATCGGCTGGCTCGGGATGGCCATCCCGGAGCAGTACGGCGGCAGTGGTAGCAGCGTCACCGATATTGCGGTGGTGTACGAGGCGCTGGGCTACGGCCCGGTCCCGGGTCCCTTCTTTTCGTCCGGCGTGTTCTCGGCATACACCTTGCTGGCGCTGGGGGACGAGCCACAGCGGTCCCGGTACCTGCCGCTTATCGCAAGTGGTGAAGCCGTATTTGCGATGGCCATCACGGAACCCGATTGGGCCTGGGGCGTCGGCGGGATACATATGTCGGTGGAACGGCATGGCAATAGTTACGGCCTGAACGGCACCAAGCTATTTGTCTACGACGCCATAACCGCCGACTACCTGATCGTTGCCGTTCGCACAGGCGAACACGCTACGGATATCGGGTTCCTGATCGTTGACACGAAAGATCCCGGCGTCTCCATAAGACGCATCGAGGGATTCCTGACGACAGAGTGTGAAGTGACCTTCGACAACGTCGAGGTTCCCGGTGATGCGTTGCTCGGCGGGGCCGCCCAAGCGATGGCCGGGTTCGCGACGGTACTTCGACACGCCACTCCGGTACTTTGCGCCTACAAAGTCGGCGGGGCGCAGGCGGTGTACGACATGTCGGTGGAGTACAGCCGTGAGCGCGTCCAGTTCGGCCAGCCGGTCGGACGCTTCCAGCACGTGCAAAATCACATCGTCCAGCTTGTGAACCACCTCGACTCGGCCCGCTGGACCACGTACGAAGCGCTCTGGAAGATCGACGCCCGCAAACCGGACGTGGATATTTCCGTACATCTGGCGAAAGCGGTCACCAGTGAGGGCTTTATCGAAGCCACCAACTATGCACACGAGGTCCACGCGGGTGTGGGTGTGATGCGAGAGTACGGTCTCTCCCTGTACACCCGGCTGTCGAGGTCGCTGTACCACGCTCTTGGCGACCCCAAATACCACCGACGGCTTCTGGCGGATCTAATTGTTGATTTCGATCCGTCACTGGCTACGGAATCTTCCAACGGAACGGGGAATCACGTGGGTCACACGCACTCATAAGGCCACGTGGGTACCCGCACGGGTTTGAAGCTGAGTGGGCACCCGGTACAATCCGCCTCATCTTCGTGAAATATGGGGAGTGAGAACATGACGACGACAACGAAATCAGGGACCGACCTCGACCTGATTGCGCACCTGCTTCGACGGGCAGGATTTAATCCGACCTGGGACGAACTCCAGGAGCACGCTGCCCTTGGGTACGACGGCGCGGTGGACCGGCTCTTTAATCCTGGTCCGGCTGACCCCATGCCCTCTGACGTCATCCGGAGGTATCACCCGGACCAGACCATCACCCAGATCGCCCCATCTTCCGGCTCGGTCTGGATGTACCGGATGTCGACCACGAAGACCCCGTTCGAAGAAAAGATCGCCCTGTTCTGGCATCGCATCTTCGCCACAGGTCAGACGAAGCTGATCCAGGGCAAGGTGATGCTCACTCAGATCGAGATGTTCCGAAAGTACGGCCTTGGCAGCTTCCGTGACCTATTGATTCAACTCTCTCAGGACCCGGCGATGATCCTGTGGTTGGACAACCAGGATAACCACAAGGACAACATCAACGAGAACTACGGTCGAGAGATTCTCGAGCTGTTCGCGATGGGCGTCGGTAACTACACCGAAGAGGACATCAAGGAGTGCTCGCGGGCGTTCACCGGCTGGACAATCGCCAACATGCCTTACATGTCCATCCGGATGCGCAACAACACTCTCCGGCCCTATGGTTACGTGGCATGGCAGTACAAGTTCGACCCGGAAGATCACGACGACGGCGAGAAGACCTTCCTGGGCGAGACCGGGAACTTTAATGGCGAAGATGTGATCGACATCATCTGCAAGAACCCGGCAACACCGGCCTTCATCGCCCGACACATTTACCACCACTTCGTGGCCGACGAGCTTCCGGTTCCTCAGTGGCCGTTCGAGGGTCCGAAGGATCCTGCAGCCATCCAACTCATGGTCGACGCGTACTTCGCCAATGACTACAGCATCGGTGCGATGCTGCGGGCGATGTTTGAGTCGGACATCTTCAAGTCTGAAGAGAAGCGTCATGCCCGGATCAAAAGCCCGGCAGAATTGATCGTCGGAACGCTGAGAATGGCCGGGGGATTCGATTGGCCGACCCAGGAGATTTTTAAGGCGACCGCAGCCTGTGGCTACATGGGCCAGTCCTTACTGGCACCGGTGAGTGTTGAGGGATGGATGGGCGGCGATGACTGGATCAGCACCGGATCCATGGTGCAGCGAATCAACTTCGCAAGTGACACCGTCGGTGACCACAACAAAAAGGGGATCAGGCAGATCGTGGATCGAGTGGCAGAACGTCACCCGGAAGGAAACGTCGACCCCGAAGAGCTTCTGGACGACTTGCTTGAACTCGCTGGCGCAATCCACGTCGAGAGCGACACTCTTGCCGGCATCGTTACCTATGCCAGTCAGCAAGGCGGAATTGACCCGCGTACGGAGGACGGAGCGGCGAAGATCGCTTCAATCCTCCAACTGATCGTATCTACCCGTGAGTACCAACTCGTATAACCCCTGACCACATCCAGACGGTCTGTAACGGGTTAAACGGAGCGAAATAATGACGACAAAAACAGGCACCAGCCTTGAACTCGAATACCGGGACACTAACGGGTTCGGCGCAGCACAGGGTGGGCGCGGTTACTACCTCCCGGTGGATCTCGCCGTGCGGAGCGACGGGCGTATTTACGTTCTAAGCCGTGGCGACGCGGTGCAGGGCGGCAACGGGATCAAGATTACGGATATCGAGCACAACTGGTACGACGTGATATCCGGTCGGGGAAGGTCTCCCGGTGAGTTCATTTCCGCAACGGCGATAGTTTTCGACGCCAATGACCGTATTTTCATGGCGGACGAAGAGTTGAACCGCATCACCATCTTCGATGCCGACCACAGTTACGTGACTCATTGGGGCACTCAAGGCTCCGGCGATGGCGAGTTCGACGGTCCATCGGGGTTGGCGTTCGACCGAGACGGCAACCTGCTTGTGGTCGACGATAAGAATCACCGCATCCAGCGCTACACGCCTGAGGGTGGGTACATCAGCTCTATTGGCTCCCACGGCTCGGGCGACGGCGAGTTCAACTTTCCTTGGGGTGTCACCGTCGCACCGGACGGGAATATCTACGTGGCCGATTGGCGGAATGATCGGATCCAGCGCTTCACCCATGATGGTGAGTTCATAGACGCCCACGGTACGACCGGCCTCGGCGAAAACCAGTTCCACCGCCCTTCAAATACGGCGGTGGATACGGATGGGAATATCTTCGTCGCAGACTGGGCCAACCAGCGCGTACAGGTATTCGACAAGAGCTGGAATTTCCAGACAAGCATTCGCGGTGCGGGTGAGCTATCCGTCTGGGCTGCCGAATATATCGACGCCAACGCGGATGAAAAAGAGGCACGGTCCAGTTTCGACCCCTATCCCGAACTCGACGTCGAGGATCCGCACGAGGTTTCGGCCCGTACGGAACCTTACTTCTGGGACCCGGTATCGCTGGCCCTGTTCGATGACACCCGCCTCCTTGTCCTTGAGACCGGCAGGCACCGGTTCCAGGTCTGGGAGAAGGTTTAGGACCACTTAACCCCCGGGGTTTACGCGTACCCGGTACAATCCAGCGAATCCCCGTGACGCGGCATCGGCCCCGGGGTACGACCGGGAGGAGCTTGTCGAATGGCTACAACGACGAAGTCAGGCACCGATCTCGATCTGATCGCGCATCTGTTGCGGCGCGCCGGATTCGGCGCAACCCGTGATGAGCTGGAAGAGTACGCGTCCCTTGGATACGACGGTGCGCTGGACCGGCTGTTCAATATGGGTGACCCCGAAGCCCTGCCGGTTGACCTTATACGCCGGCACCAGGCCGAGCAGTCAGACAATCGAATTGCACCGGCCTCCGGTTCGCACTGGATGTACCGGATGGCGACCACGAAAACGCCGTTCGAAGAGAAGATCGCCCTGTTCTGGCATCGGGTATTCGCCACGGGACAGACCAAGCTGATCCAGGGCAAGGTGATGCTCAGCCAGATCGAGATGTTCCGTAAGTACGGACTCGGCAGTTTCCGCGATCTGCTGATCCAGCTCTCCCGCGACCCGGCAATGATCGTGTGGTTAGACAACCAGGACAATCACAAAGACAACATCAACGAGAACTACGGACGTGAGATTCTCGAGTTGTTTGCGATGGGCGTCGGCAACTACTCTGAGCAAGATATAAAGGAATGCTCCCGAGCGTTTACCGGTTGGACGATCGCCAACATGCCGTACATGTCCATCCGCATGCGGAACAACACGCTACGGCCCTACGGATACGTCGCATGGCAGTATCAGTACGACCCGGACGACCACGACGACGGTGAGAAGACGTTCCTGGGTGAGACAGGAAACTTCAACGGCGAAGACGTAATCGAAATCATCTGCAAGAACCCGGCGACGGCGAATTTCGTCGCACGCCATCTGTATCACTACTTCCAGGCCGACGAGTTCCCGGTCCCGCAGTGGCCGTTCGAGGAGCCTAAGGACCCGGCTGCGATCCAGTTGATGGTCGACGCATATTTTGCCAACGACTACAGCATCGGCGCGATGCTTCGGGCATTGTTTGAGTCGGACATCTTCAAATCAGAGGAAACCCGATACGCTCGAATCAAGAGCCCCGTAGAGCTCGTCGTCGGAACATTGCGCCTTGCTGGTGGTTTCGACTGGCCTACGCAAGAAATTTACAAGGCAACCGCGGCCTGCAACTACATGGGGCAGGCGCTTCTGGCGCCCGTGAGTGTCGAGGGCTGGATGGGCGGTGGCGATTGGATCAGCACCGGTTCAATGGTGCAGAGGATCAACTTCGCCAGCGGTACTGTCGGCGACAAGAACAAAAAGGGTATTAAGGCCATCGTTGACGGCATTTCAGAACGACACCCCACGGGGGATGTGAATGCTGAAGATCTTGTGGACGACTGCCTGGAATTCCTCGGCGCATTGCAAGTTGGGGACGACACCAGGGAAGGGCTCGTCGTGTACGCCCGGGAGCAGGGCGAGATCGACCCCCGCACCGATGACGGCGCAAACAAGATCGTGTCCATGCTCCAGTTGATCGTTTCAGCACGGGAGTATCAACTGGTCTAATCCGCAAGCTAAGCGGCGACCGAAGTTATTCCATGACAACACCAACAAGCGCAAAACTTGGCCTTGAGTACCGCGACACAAACGGCTTTGGCGCGGCACAGGGTGGGCGCGGATATCACCTTCCTGTGGACATAGCCGTCCGGAGCGACGGCCGTATTTATGTACTCAGTCGGAGTGCGCTCAACTCATTCCGGGGATGCAACATCGGCATCACAGACCTCGAACACAACTGGTTCGACAAGATAGGCGAGCACGGTAAGGCTCCGGGGATGATGGATTGGCCGACGGCGATCGTTTTCGACGCCAATGACCGACTGTTCCTCGCCGATGAGAGTCTTCAGCGGATAACAATTTTCGACGCCGGTCACAACTACGTTGGCCACTGGGGCACTCACGGATCCGGCGATGGCGAGTTCGATGGCCCGGCAGGAATGGACTTTGACCAGGACGGAAACCTGCTTGTGGTTGATGAGAAGAACCACCGTGTCCAGCGCTACACTCCGGACGGTGAGTTCATAAGCTCGTTCGGCTCCGAAGGATCGGGCGACGGGCAGTTCAACTATCCCTGGGGCATAACCGTCGCACCGGACGGCCGCATCTACGTGGCCGACTGGCGAAATGATCGCATACAGCGATTCACGCACGAGGGAGAGTTCATCGACGCCTACGGAACTTCAGGGCGCGAAGAAGGGCAGCTAGACCGACCTTCCGACGTTGCTGTCGATTCCACTGGGAATATATTTGTCACTGACTGGGGCAATCAGCGCCTTCAGGTATTCGACAGTGACTGGAATTTCCAGACGAGTGAACGAGGCGCAGGAGAAATGTCCCCGTGGGCGCTGGAATACATCGACGCAAACGCGGACGAGAAGGCGGCTCGGGACGTATTTGACCCATATCCAGAACTGGATGTCGACGACCCGCATGAGGTGTCGGCACGAACAGAACCGTACTTCTGGGATCCCGCTGCCGTAGCACTACACGGCGACGATCTTGTCCTGGTCTTAGAGACGTCAAGACACAGATTTCAGGTATACGAGAAGACTTAATCGCAAACATAACCTTGACCAGTCCGACCAGATCAATCGGCATCGACCGAAAGAACAGCCCACCAGGGAGGAACACATGGCAGAGCAGCGAGAAAAAGTACTTGTAGTAGTCCAGCTTTCAGGCGGAAACGACTACCTGAACTGCATCGTCCCGTGGGAAGACCCGCGGTACCAGGACTCACGTGCTGCCGTGCGGATCACGGAAGAAGAAGTGATCCCGCTCGACAACGGCCTCGGCCTCAACCCCGGTATGGCGGCTTTCAAAGACCTGTACGACGAAGGCAAGGTCGCCATCATCCACGGCATCGGCTACCCAACCCCGAGTCGATCGCATTTCCGGTCGATGGACATCTGGCACACCGCAACTCCGGATCGCGTCGGCGAGCAGGGATGGCTCGGTCAGGCGATCCGACAGATGGACCCGAACGGATCCAACGTGGTGACCGCCGTGAACTTCGGTAATGCCCTCCCCCGTGCGCTAGCTGCGCCGGGTGTCCCCGTGGCGTCCGTAGGTGATCTTGATGATTACGGCCTGCTCACCGGCATGGCCGGAGCCGCACAACGCGAGCAGGCGTTAAGTGCATTCAGCCGTATCTACACACCGGGCGTTGGTAGCGGAATGGTGATGGACTATCTCGGGCAAACCGGGCTGGACGCGTTAAAAGGTGCGGACATCCTGAAACAAGCTCCTGCGATGTACGAGTCCACGGTGGAGTACCCGGACACGCCGATCGCCAAGAGCCTGAAAGGCGTGGCGCAGGTCCACATGGCGGACCTCGGCACTCGCGTCTTCTACACCGTTTCAGGTGGCTGGGACACGCACACCAATGAGGTAGCGCTACAACGGCACCTGTGGGAAGAGGTTTCGACCGGTCTACGTGCATTCTTCCAGGACCTGGAAGAGCACGACCTCGGACCGGAGGTCACCGTACTGGTGTTCTCCGAGTTCGGACGACGGGTCAAGGACAACGGTAACGGCACAGACCACGGTTCCGGCGGGGTGTCCTTCGTGATCGGCGATCAGGTCAAGGGTGGTCACTATTCCGAGTACCCGTCACTGGACGTCGGTCGATTGATCGAAGGTGACCTTGCCTACAACTTCGACTTCCGCGGCCTGTACACGGACCTGCTGGAAGACTGGTTGAACCTGGACGCGCAGGAAATCGTAGGCGGGAACTTCGAGAAGATTTCTCCGTTTGCAGGGGCTGTCGCGTAGACGAGCTCTGCACATCGAAGACCGATTTACCACGGGGACGGATTAATTCCATCCCCGTGGTTTTTGTCCCGTTTTAAAGAATCACTCCGTCCGCGCGGAGAGCCTCTATTTCCGCGGGCGACATCCCCACCCCTCGCATCACGTCTCCTGTGTCCGCGCCTAATGCCGGGGACACGCCGTGAATGTCTGTTGGCGTCTCGGACATGGAAACCACTGGGCCAGCTAAACGTTGTGGGCCGAATAGTGGGTGTTCTAGATCGCGCATAAAGCCCATCGCTTCTACCTGCGGATCGTCCGACATCTCTTCCGGCATATTAACCGGAGCGACCGGGACCCCGGCCTCCGTGAACGCGTCGAGCCAGTCGGCGAGCGTCCGAGTGCGTAGCGTTGCCCGCATCTCCGCATGTAACTCGGTGGCCTGTTGCATGCTCTCTTCTTGAGACTCATCAAAGTCAGGCTGGTCGCTAGGGTCGTGGTCGATACCGAGAACCGTTCGGGCAGCCGCCCGGTTTGCCGGGGTTAACGCCCCTAGTACCATCGCCCCATCTTTGACCTGATATGTCGAGTAGTAGGCTCGGGCCGCAACCCGCGTCGCTCCCCTGCCCCGTACATATGCGTCCAACACTTCCGGGTAATCGCCACCGCTTTGGCGAATCTTGTTGATCTCCTGGACCATCGGATCCCGCAACGTGGCGTCGTGCACCGGCTCCCGCATCACGACCGTATCCTGCACAGCAATCGCCGCCTGTAGCAGCGAGGTCTCGATCTTCTGTCCCTGCCCGGTGATCGCCCGATGGTAGAGAGCCGAAGTAATACCGACGGTCGCCGAGAATCCCGCGCAGTAGTCGGCCAGTGATATAGCGCTGATGTTGGCAGGTTGTCCATGTGCATCGATCTTCTGATCCGCCATCATCAGACCGCTATATCCGTTGGCAACGATATCGGTCCCGCCACGATCGCCCATCGGCCCACGATTCCCAAAACCAGTGATCTCGCAGTAGATCAGACCGGGATGTAGCTCTTTAAGCGTTTCGTAATCGATACCGAGGCGTTTGGAGACGCCGGGGCGGTAGTTGATCGTGACGATGTCGACCGTTGGGACCAGCTTGTGTATGAACTCCGTTCCGCGCGGATCACGCAGGTCTACGGCAACACTCTGCTTGCCCCGATTGAGAGATTGGAATCGTTTGCCCTCGTTGGGCATGACCGTGCCGCGGTTGCGGTGGGGGTCACCCGTTAGAGGTTCCACCTTGATGATTTCGGCACCAAGATCAGACATGACCGCCCCGTTAAAAGGCAGCGCGACGATTTGCGAAAACTCCAGGACGCGAACGCCATCAAGCGGTCCGGGCATGCTGTCCAATCCTCCACGGCGGCGTTCCGCCAGTCCCCTCTCCCGGCGGGAGAGGGCCAGGGTGAGGGAGAAGTTTATTGATTAGAAACATACTCCCATCCGAACCTAGTACCCCCGGAACTCCGGCTTCCGCTTCTCCAGGAAAGCGGCAACGCCCTCCTTGTGGTCGAACGTCGTGCGCGTGAGATCCTGTCCTCGGGACGCCAACGGGAGGTGCTCTGCGAGATCCTGCTGGTAGGCCTGGTGGATGAGCTGCTTCACGATGCCCATGGCGTAGACCGGGCCGCGCGCCAGCCTGGTCGCCATCTCCAGCGTCGTCTCCATGAGCTTGTCGTCCGGGACGACCTTGTTAGCCAGTCCGAGCCTGTAAGCCTCGTTGCCGTCGATCGGTTCGCCGGAGTACTGCATCCACAGTGCGTTGGCCATGCCGACAAGCTTTGGAAGTTGCCAGGCCGAGCCATCCGCCGGGACGAGTCCATTACGGATGAAAGCCTCGTTAAATCGTGCGCTCTCACCAGCGATTCGGATGTCACAGGAAAGCGCGATACCACAGCCCAATCCGTATGCGTGACCGTTGACTGCGGCGAAGGATGGTTTGTGCAGGTTGTGGAGCTTGGGGACGATCGGTGGGCCTGTTTTTGCGCCCAGCGCTTCACGGGACGTGTAATCAGGGTCGAGCTCTTCCCATGAGGTTGGCCGAGGTTCTTCTGTTCCCGCTGCCTCAGCCTCTGCGTTGTTGATACGACTCTGAAAGCCCCGGACGTTGGCCCCGGACGAAAACGATCTTCCGGCCCCGGTGATAACCAGTACACGAAGATCGCCATCCTCGGCAAATCGGTCGACCTCGGACTCCAGCTCCGGCATGAGCGGTTCGCCCAGCGCGTTAAGGGTGTCCGGGTCGTTCATCGTGAGGATGAGCACCCCTTCGGGCGTCGTCTCGGAGATGATCTTCTCGAACGGCATCTAGGCAGCTCCTGACAGGTGGAAAGTCCGGGTGTGATTTCGAAACTGCGGGGAGGATAACGCAGAGTCGAGTGCGGCGGTGGGCGGTGCGGATACTTAGATTGCCTGATCGGACGGAGCACGCATCGCTCCTACACGCGCGGAGTTAAGGAAACGGCTGGTCAGTCGAGCGGGTACGTCCAACCTGTTGGTACCCGGAGTGACGGCAGCGATGTGCATCAAGACTCTTGTGAGTGCGGCTTCGCTTTCCAGTCGCATTAAGTGCGACGAGCAGCGGCAGTCTGATGACCCGAATCCCGGGACTGGGATGCTTGCCTCTTCATCGGCCCGTGCGAGCCGCGCCCAATCGCACTCCATTCGGCTCTTGGTGGCGATCCACCAGACCTCGTGTGGTCTGATTGCGCTCGTCAACGAGTCGATGTGCCAGTGCCGTTTTTTACGTCGTCTCAGGTGACGTGCGAGGCGCGGGGCCAAGCCGGAAAGTGCGCTACCGAAGTACAGGTAGTGGCCTGGTAGCAACTCGGTTATCCCCAGCTTGCCCGGCCTTATTCGGACATTCTCGTCAAGCCTGAACACCAAAACATACCCACCGGGTTCCCTGGGGAGTACCTGTGGTTCGCGATGACCTAACGGTGACGTTTTCCGTCCATCTATTGTCTTCACGCCTTCCTCACGATTGAACCGTTAGCTTCTCACGTACACCGCTTGCTGCCGTAACAACGACACGCCCTTGATTCCGCTCCCGGGGGTTACAGCATGACGGACCATTTTGATGTCGCCATAATCGGTGGCGGCGTCGTCGGGTGTGCAATCGCCCGTGACCTCAGCAAGCATCAGCTGAAGATCGTCGTCCTCGAGCGCGACACCGATGTCGCCCGGGGGACCAGCGGTAAGAATAGCGGCGTCGCCCACACCGGGATTAATGTTCCTACCGGCTCGCTCAAGGCGAAAGTAAACGTCCGGGGCGCAGCGATGTTTGAGTCGCTATGCAACGAACTGGATGTGCCGTACAAGCAAACTGGCAAGTTGATCGTCGCACTCGACGAGAGCCAGGTTCCGGATCTTGAAGCGATGCAGGCCCGAGGACTCGCCAACGGCGTACCCATCCTCGAAATTATCGACGCAAACGAGATCAAACGGCTGGAACCCAACATCACGGGCCACGCCGCCGTACATGCTCCTACGGCCGCAGTTACATGTCCATATTCGCTAACCATCGCACTGGCTGAGTCGGCAGCGGAGAACGGTGTAGCGGTGATGCTTGAGTCTCCCGTGACGGCGATTTCAGGTGACGAAGGCGAATTCACAATAACCACACCGAAGGGGTCTATCAACGCCGGACTCATCATCAACTCCGCCGGGCTTGGGTCTGATCAGGTGGCCCGAATGGCAGGGGTTGAACGGTGGAAGATCTACCCGTGTCGGGGCGAGTACGTGATCCTGGACCGAAGCGTGGGCGACATGATCACCCGCATGGTTTATCCGGTACCTCCGAAGGGCGGAGCCGGGCTGGGTATACACATAACTCCCACCGTAGACGGGAACATCCTTCTCGGTCCATCCACCGATTACATCGAAAACCTGGACGATGTCGACACCACGGTGGAAGTCCGAAAGCAGCTGTTAAAAGAGGCTTCCGAATTCCTGCCCATCATCAGTCCCCGTGACGTGATCACCGCCTACTCCGGCATCCGTCCAAAGCTGACATCGGCGTCAGAGGGCGGATTTGGGGATTTCGTCATCGAAGAGGTACCGGAGAGGCCCGGGATGATGCATCTCGTCGGTATCGAATCACCGGGACTTACAGCAGCACCCGCCATTGCCGTGATGATGGTCGACTGGGTAACCGAAAAGCTCTCGCCTGCCGCTAACAATGACTTCAAGTCAGGCGCACACACTGCGAAGCGATTCCGAGAGCAGCCCCGTAACGTCCAGTCCGATCTCGTCGATAACGACCCCGATTACGGGCGCGTGATTTGCCGGTGTGAGCTCGTAACAAAACGAGAAATTCTTTCGGCGATCGAGAACAAGCTGGGAGCGCGATCGATCAACTCCATCAAGTACCGATCTCGCTCAATGATGGGCCGCTGCCAGGGTGGTTTCTGCGGGCCTCGGATTGTCGATCTCCTGCTGGAAAACGGGGTGTCGTACGAAGAGTTGAACTTGAAGGGCGACGGGTCGTGGATGTTCATCGATACATCTAAAGGACTCAGAGATGCCTTCGAGCCCGAATCCAGGGAGGAAGTGACCAGCCGATGACCAACATTAGACAGGTAGATGTCGCCGTAATAGGCGGCGGACCGGCCGGAATGGCAGCAGCAGCAGCGGCGAGGGATGCCGGGGCAGGATCGGTCGTGTTGATAGAACGTGACTCGGAACTTGGCGGCGTCCTTAACCAGTGTATCCATGACGGATTCGGCACCAAGATATTCAAGGAAGCTCTGACGGGCCCCGAGTACGCGGCCATCTATGCCGAGAGGGTACGTGAGGGTGGGATCGAGCTCCTCATGGAGACAACCGTCCTTGAGTTGACGGAGGAGCGGATTCTGACCGTTCTCTCAGAAAATGGGATGGAGTCGATCGAAGCCGGAGCCGTGGTTCTGGCGATGGGGTGTCGAGAGCGTCCACGTGGGGCGATCGGAATTCCGGGATCACGACCTGCGGGCGTGTACACGGCGGGCGCTGTCCAGAACTACATGAATCTCCGAAATCTGGCGGTAGGCCGGAAGGTGATGATCCTGGGCAGCGGGGACATCGGGCTAATCATGGCCCGACGACTAACCCTGGAGGGCGCAGAAGTCGTCGGCGTGGCCGAGATACTTCCCTACCCGAGCGGTCTCGCCCGGAATGTGGTCCAGTGCCTCGAAGACTTCAATATTCCGCTCCATCTGAACACCACCGTGTCTGAGATTCACGGAACTGAACGTGTCGAAGGCGTGACCCTGGCCAAGATATCCGGGATGGACGCAATTCCCGGTACGGAATGGCACGTGGACTGTGACACGCTCATGCTTTCGGT
>JABIGL010000151.1 GCA_018650185.1 Chloroflexota bacterium | reverse complement strand
TGATTGCGAAGGCGAGTGTACTGCCGTTCGTGGAGCGGTACACCCCTCACCCCAGCCCTCTCCCATCGGGAGAGGGGGGAACTAGCTGCGCGACCAATCGTTATTCCCACCTACGTGGGAATCCAGGAGGCGTCGTTTATGGGTGAGGGTTGGTGCCGGTCAGATACCGCCTCTGGATTCCCGATTTCTCGGGAATGACGGTGGTTTGTTTAATCACGCGCTCGCATCTTGCCATTCGTGGAGCGGTACACCCCTCACCCCGACCGGGAGTGGAGGACCGCAAGTGTCCTGAGTCTCTCGAAGGACCGATTCGTGCGAACTACCCTCGGACGCGACAAGGCCCCGCCGGTTGGCGAGGCCTTTGAAGTCTTATTCCATCTGGCTGGGAGACTAGGAGATGCCTGTCGTCTCGAGCGCTGCGTCGATGTCCTTCGGCTTGTAGCCGACTATGACCTCGTCGCCGATGGTCGTTACCGGGGTCGTGTTCCGTCCCAGTGCGAGAAGGCGCATGACACCCTCACGGTTGCCGGAAACGTTCACTTCCTCGAACGGAATGTCTTTTCGTGAAAGATACACTTTCACCATGTGGCAGGGGCCTCAGCCGTTAGACGTGAAGACCGTGATCTGGTTGTCTGCGCTCAACCCTTACTCCTGAATTTCGTGGAACCTTAGCCGCACTTGCATAGGCGCGGACTAATTAATGTCTTTGTGAAGTTTACTCGTTATTCATTTGGATGCGTCGTCGCGGCGTTCGGTGTTGGCCTCTGACTTGGTCATATAGTCCCCGCCAAATAGCTCTTCACCATCGGCAACCGCCTCGTCGATGGTCTGGGTGATTTCGTCCGCACCCTGGTACTCACGAAGAAACTCTTCGCTAACAAAAAACATTCATATACAGAAGCCATCACGAGCGATGTCCTCGTGATGCCTGTCGCAGGGGCAGATCTTCTTGCGATCCTCCACGGGATCGCCGCTCAAGGGCATTCAAGGACAGTAGCGGTAGCCGTGCTCGACCTGGTTTTCGGCAAGGCCGCGCTGCACTTCAGCTACCACTTCCGGTTCGGGGAAAAGCTCGTACGCGCCACGTTCCGTGTAGCGTTCTGAGAACTTGATCGTCCCCTCTAAAGCCTGTTCCTGGGTCAGCTTTCGCCTGGGCATTCGGACCTTTCAGGGTCTGATTCGGTTATTGACGTCGTTCAATTCTAATTGGACATGCGGATCAGCGTGCACCCGGGAGATTCTGGATTCGCATCTGGAGATGAGAATCGCAGTCCATTCGTCGGAAACCGACGCCCTGGAGCTTCAGTTTCCCAAGAAGACCGGGCAGAGCTTCCTGAAACTCTGCTCGAGTTTTGTCCGCAGCGGCTTCAACACTGAGTACCGCCGCTGTAGAGCACTCACAACTGATGCCGTAGTAAATCTTGATGAACTCTGCACGGCCGGTAACGTCCGTATTGAACTTGTTTAACGGCCTGAGCCTGAGTTTCACTAGTTCCGGATCTGCGGCGATCGCCTCGTTTGTGCGTTCGTACAGCCACTCTTGATCCGGGCGCTGCGATGAAGCGTCACCTATGGCATCTGCGTCTGGTTCGTTGTTCGTAATGTCTGTCATGGAAGGGCGCTGAGTATAAGTTTGCTCACTGAACCGGTCAAAGTCTCATGAGCCTTCGATATGCCGTTCCGAAAATGATCAATTACCCGGTATGCGTACGAGCTAATGCGGTTGCGGCGTCTAACGGGGGTTTGCTAGGGTACGCGTAATATGGAAATTGGATGGTTTGACTTCGACCCGCCGGAGGTGCCGCTTCGCAATCCACACGCGATTGTGATGCTCCGGCCCTGGATAAATGTCGGCAACGTAGGGACTATCGTCCTGTCACGGCTGGCGTCGATCTACAACGCCGAGGAGGTCGCACGGCTGCGTACCCCCGGGCGTTTCTATGATTTCACGCGCTACCGACCCGAAATGAAATGGGTGGACGGTGAGCGAGAGATCACAAGTCCCAACTCGAAGATAGAGATCGTGCGGAGGGATGAGGAGCCAGATCTGGTTCTCGTCCACCTGCTTGAGCCGCATTCCAACTCCGAGGAATTCAACGAGTCTGTTCTACAGATGCTTGAGGCGCTTGGAGTGACGACGTATATCACCGTCGGCGGGATGTACGACTCTGTTCCACATTCCAGACCCTTGTTGGTAACCGGGTCGTCCCGTGGCTGGGAAATTGAGCCTGACCTTGGTGGCGTGACGTTGTCTCGCAGCCGGTACGAAGGACCTACTTCCGCGACCAACGGAATTGGCGTTGGCGCAACGGAGCGCGGACTTGCGACGCTGACGGTGATGGTCCATTTGCCGATGTACCTGCAGTTGGATAACGACTACGCCGGAGCGGCGCGTGCGCTTGAGGCGTTGGCACCGTTATACGGGTTCGGGGAAGTGAAGCTTCCAGAGGTGGAGCTGGGTGAGCAGCAGTACTCCCAGGTGACGCCCGCTATGACGAATAATCCGCGGCTTGCCGAGATGGTGAAGCGGTTCGAGGATGAGTACGATTCGACGGACGACGATGATGACGAGTCGCCGGGATCTGTCGAACTGTCGGCCGAGATCGAGGCTTTCCTGGACGAGGTCCGGGGCGGAGATTCCGAGGACGGGCCAACCTCAGGCGGCATCTAGCCCATTGAATTGGGGCTTTTTTGGTCAGGGTGGGCGCAGGGGCGGTGGTTACTCCGCCTTTGGACGGTGCCTCCTAAGCGTGGTCGCCGGTCACCGTGTCCTGAGGTTCTTGATTCTCCTGCCATCCTGATGCAAGTTTGGGGTGACAAATCGAGGATGTTGGGCCGTTCCGATAGCGTTCGGTTTGACTGATGGTCATGGGCAGAGGGAACGCTACCCCTACGGGCATCAGATGATCCTCATTTCCGGTTATGCTGCCGGGAATTCGGCGCATTTGATACCTGGCGTCGATCGTTCGTGCTTTCCGTAGCCGGAGGTAGGCGTCTTGAAAGCTATCGTTGGCGGCAATTTGATCGATGGTACCGGCACGGCGGTGCTACCCGACGGTACGGTTCTGATCGACGGCGAACGCATTGTCGAGGTCGGCCCGACAGCGGCCGTTACCGTGCCGCCTGATGCCGAGATCGTCGACGCGTCAGGCATGACCGTAATGCCGGGCTTGATCGATTGTCACGACCATCTGGCGTCCGAAAGTTATGACATCTTGAGCCGATGGGGTCTCGATGATCCGGCGTCGCTTCGGTACTTGCGAACGGCCAGTATCCTGGAAGACACGCTGGCCTCTGGATATACATCTGTCCGGGACGGTAGCGGGCTTGATGCCGGGTTCAAGATGGCGATCGAGGAAGGCGTCATCGACGGCCCCCGTTTGATGCTGTCGATCAACCTGATCTCTCCGACCGGAGGCTTGTCCGACCGGGTGAGCCCATCTGGACACCGCAACTCGCTTTACGCCGATCCACGTATGCCCTCCGGCGTTGGGAACGGTCCCGCCGGTGTTCGTGAGAGGGTGCGAGAAATGATTCGCGCTGGTGCGGATGTCATCAAGTTCGCTACCACCGGTGGTGCCAGTACTCGACCCGGCCACGGACCTCGAGACGCAGCGTTTGAGGAAGACGAGATAGAGGCCATCGTTTCGCAAGCGGCGTCGCAGGGTAAGAAGACCATGTGCCACGCAATCGCCGGTCCCGGCTTACGGATGGCCGTGCAGGCTGATGTGGGGTCGATTGAGCACGGCTGCTACTTGTCCGAGACGCCTGATTTGATTCACCTTATGGCGGATACGAACACATTTTTTGTGCCCACGCTGATGGTGTATGAGTACCACTCCACCGTCAGCCCGCCGTACATGAGGGAACGTGCGCTCGAACTTGCTGATGCGCATCGGCTGAGTATTGAAATGGCGCTGTCTATGGGCGTAAAGGTGGTCGCCGGGACGGACGCCGGTGGATTTGTTCACGGCGACAACGCCCGGGAGATTGAGTTGCTCGTGGAGGCAGGCTTGACGAACATGCAGGCGATTCAAGCGGCGACCGGTTGGGCGGCTGAGTGTATTGGTCTGGACGCGGATACCGGGACGCTGGAACCCGGTAAGTACGCGGATCTATTGGTGTTGGACGGCGATCCATTGTCTGAGATCGGGGTGCTGAGGGACAGGGACCGGCTGAAGCTGGGATTGAAGGGCGGGGATGCTTTTGTTGATCGGATGGGTGGGGCGTAGAACTCAGGGAATTCGGGAAAACCGCGGTTGAGGGAAGGCGTTAGTCGAACCTCCCTCACCCTGGGTGTGCGTGGGCCTCTCCCACCGGGAGAGGGGGCATGTAATGGACGAATAGTCTCAAAAGGAAAACGAATGAAGGCGATTGTTGGCGGGAACTTGATCGACGGGACCGGCGCTGCTCCGGTTTTGGATACGACGGTACTGGTGGATGGTGAGTCGATAGTCGAGGTCGGACCAAGGGCTTCGGTTTCGGTGCCACCCGGCGCGGAGGTTATCGATGCATCCGGAATGACGGTGATGCCGGGCATGATCGATTGCCACGACCATCTGTCTGAGATGCATTACGACATCATGACTCGCTGGCGGATGGCCATGCCTAATTCGCTACAGCATCTCCGGACGGCAAAGATCATGGAGGACACCCTCGCCGGCGGTTTCACTTGCATCCGGGACGGATGGGGACTCGATGCCGGGTTCAAGATGGCCGTCGAAGAGGGCCTCTACCCGGGTCCGCGGTTGATGCTGACGATCACGTTTATGTCGGGCACCGGTGGACATGCGGACCGGGTGACACTTTCCGGGCATCAGAATCCATTCAACAACGATCCCCGGCTTCCAGATGGCGTGGTCGATGGACCGGACGCTGCACGTGCCAAGGTGCGTGAGATCTGGCG
>JABIGL010000150.1 GCA_018650185.1 Chloroflexota bacterium | reverse complement strand
GAACACCGCCGTGATGACACCACTTGTGGCGATGGTAGCGGCAAACTCGGACAGGAAGAACAGACCGAACTTCATGCTGGAGTAGTCGGTCATGTAACCGGCCACGATCTCGGATTCTGCTTCAGCAACGTCGAAAGGCGTTCTGTTTAGCTCGGCCATAGATGCCACCAGGAATACGAAGAAGCCAAGCGGCTGGACGATGAAGAACGGGATCGTCTGTGCGTTGACGATGGCGACCAGCGATAGAGAACCTGAAAGCATGAGGACGCCAATGAGCGAGATAACCAGCGGGATTTCGTAGCTAATAAGCATGGCAACGGCACGCATCGCGCTGAACATGGCGTAACGGTTGCCTGAACCCCACGCCGCGGCAACTATTGCCAGCACGTTCCCACCGCCGATGGCGATGATGAACAACAGTGCGACGTTGACATCAGCGAGCCACGTGCCCGACCCAAACGGGAGCACTGCGTAGATCAATAGCGCCGGGAACAGCATGAGGATGGGAGCGATCGTGAACACCATGCGGTCTGAGACCGTTGGGACCACATCTTCCTTAAACATCGTTTTGACTGCGTCGGCGACAGGCGTTAGTAAACCGAATGGCCCCCAACGATTGGGTCCTGTCCTGCCCTGGAATCGGCCGAGCAAGCGTCTCTCACCCCAGATCATCATCAGCACGCCACCGAGCACGCCGTTCACGACGGCCGCCACAATGATTACGGCGGTTAGTACGAACGCCAGCCAATCGAGGCTTGCCGGAAGCAAACCGCCACCAAACAGACCTGTGCCGACGCACTCCGCATCACCCGTCGAAGACAGGGTGCAGTAGATGTACTTGTAGAGGATGCTGTCGAACGGATCTGGCATTAGCGATCGACCTCACCCATGTTGATGTCGATGCTGCCGAATGTGACAAACAGGTCCGCCATCTTGTCACCGATCAACATCTCACGGAGCAGGGTCAGGTTGATCAGCGAAGGTGCACGCACCTTGCAACGGTACGGTGCCACGCCGCCATCACTAACGAGGTAGAAGCCAAGTTCACCCTTGGGGCACTCGGTACCAACGTAAGAATCGCCAACCGGAGGCCGGATAAGTGCGGGAACCTCTTCAGGCCGAACCGGTCCGGGTTCGATCTGTTCAAGGCACTGTTTGATGATACCCAGGCTCTCGCGCATCTCGTGGATGCGAACGATGTACCGGGCGTAGTTGTCGCTGGCCGTGGCGAGCGGTCGGTTGAAGGTGACGCGGTCGTAATACTCGTACGGCTGACGGTGACGCAAATCCCAGTCAACGCCGGAAGCCCGGAGCATGGGGCCGGTCACGGACGCATCTATCAAGGTCTGGCTATCTACGACGGCTACTCCGTCACAACGTGCGGCAACGATCTCGTTTCCGCTGATGAGGTCTTCGTATTCATCGATTCGGTGTGGCATCTCGGCCATGAATCGGTCGAGCGCCGGCCAGAAATCATCTGGAGCGTCCATAAAAACGCCACCGGGCCGCATGTAACTGTTGGTGATACGTGCGCCACAGAGACGTTCAAACAGTTCAAGAATCTGCTCCCGCTCTCGCATCATGTAGATGAGTGGAGTACCGAGCGCCCCAAGGTCCTGAAGAAAGAACCCTGTCGCCACCAGGTGGGAAGCGATCCGTTGTAGCTCGGCGGCGATCATCCGGAGCCAGACGCCACGTTCTGCCGGCTCAATTCCGGCCAACTTCTCGACAGAGAGAATGTATGACTGGTTGTTCGTCATTGACGCCACATAGTCCATGCGGTCGGTCAACGTCACAACCTGTGTGTACGTCCGGGATTCGGCCAGCTTTTCTGAGCCTCGATGTAGGTAACCGAAGATCGGTTCTACGTCGACGATCTGCTCGCCATCAAAGGTCACGCGCATGCGAAACACGCCGTGCGTGCTCGGGTGCTGCGGCCCGACGTTGATGGTTATAGGCTGGGTGCTGAGAGGCATAGCGAGTTCTAGAGACCGTTATACGTGCCGATGAAGGCTCGTCGACGGTTGGCTCCTACAGAAAATCCTTTCTCTGTGGGTGGCCTTCAAATCCCTCCCACAGGAATATCCGTTTCATGCCGTCGTGGCCCTCAAATCGGATACCCATGAGGTCATACACCTCACGTTCCTGCAGTTCAGCACCACGCCAGATCGGCACAACAGACGGCACGACCGGATCAACCCGTCCTTCACCACAGCGAACCTTGACCACGGCTCGCCGGTTCTGGCTCAGGGAAAGCAGGTGGTAAACCATCTCGAAATAGCCGACGTAGTCGACACCTGTGACGGCGATCAGCATCTCGTAACCGGCGTCTTTCAGGCCCGCCATTACAGGGAGTACCTGATCCGAAGAAATAGAAACGTCGTACGTTCCGCTACCGATGACGGCCCCGGACGCAATCGTCTCGATCTGAGCCGCCAGGTCCTCACCCGTGGCATGGAAGGACGCGGTGGTCGCCACTACTGGCTGTCCCCCGTTTCCTCGGCGCCGGCCCTCTGGCCGGCCAGGCTGTAGCGCTTTACCTTTTCGTGAAGTTGCATGATTCCGTACAAGAGTGCGTCCGGACGCGGCGGGCAACCTGGGACGTACACGTCAACAGGGACGATGTGGTTCACGCCCGGCACAACGGAATAAGAGCCGTAGTACGGCCCCCCGCTCGTAGCGCAAACACCCATCGAGATGACCCATTTGGGCTCTGGCATCTGGTCGTACAAGCGTCGAAGCGCCGGGGCCATTTTCCACGTGACGGTACCGGCGACAATCATCAGGTCTGCCTGTCTCGGGGAAGCGCGCATCGCCTCCATACCGAAACGTGAAATATCAAACCGGGACATGGCAGCGCCGATCATTTCGAACACACAGCACGCGAGTCCGAACTGCATCGGAAACATCGAAGACTTACGGCTCCAGTTGAGGAGTGTGTCCAACGATGTCACTGCAACATTACGATCAAGATCGTCCGGTGTCTCAAGTAGAGGCTCCGGGTACGGGCTTGTGTGGGTGTCGCGCATCTGCGTCACGACTTCGCCCTCTGCCCTATCGATGTCCCACGTCAACTCCGCTAGAGGATGTTCAGCAGTCGGGATGACCTGTTGGTCGTACGGGTTGTTTGTAGTCAAACTAGACCCACTCCAGCGCTTTCTTGCGCCACGCGTAGACGTACCCAAGTGTTACCACGGCCAGGAACACCAGAACCTCTGCCAGTACCACCCAGCCGAAAGTTTCTGAAAGTACGCCGTATCGGACGGCCCACGGGTACAGGAAGATTGTCTCGACGTCGAAAACGACGAAGAGCAAAGCGAAGTAGTAGTACCGGAAGTTGAACCGCGTCCATCGCGTACCAACGGCCCGCATACCGGACTCGTAAGTTGCTAGCTTGACTATCTGAGCGCGTCGTTTGACCTCTTCCGGCGTGATGTTCCCATCGATCGGCTCTTCTTCAGTAGGGACGGGTCGAGTCGGTCGCATTCCGAGCATCGTGCCCATCTTGGACATCATGAGCATGCCCACTGGCACAGATACCGCGATTAATACAAATACCGCGATCAGCCCATATTGTCGGAAATAGTCTTCGCCCAAGCCGATTTTCCTCGATTTCAGGTTGCGGGCAGGAGCATATCAAAGCCCCGATTCGCCCACAAGTGAAATGCGCCACAATCGCGCCGTCTGGCGACCATGACGCAGGGTAATTCCTTGTTAAAGGCTGAAATCGATGATGCCCCGCCCATCCTCACCGGCGTGGAGCGCATCGAAGCCTTCATTGATCTGGTCTAGCGAGTATTTGCGGGTTATCAGACTGTCGACGTCGATCCTTCCCTTGAGGTAGGCATCGACAAGTACGTCAAATGTCTCGTGTGGTGAGGCGGATCCGTAGTAACTGCCTACGACGGTCTTCTGGTTGCGGACCATGTCTATCAGGTCCAGGTCCGCCGTATCACCAACAGGGGCAAGTCCCACGATCACCGCGGTGCCACTCTTACGGAGTGAGTTAACGGTGTTCTGTGTGGTCTCGGACGCTCCAAATGCGTCGAAAGCCATGTCTACTCCACCGTCGGTCAACTCTTTGATCGCTTCTACCGGATCCGTTTCCCTGCTGTTCACCACATCAGTCGCTCCGAACTTGTATGTGAACTCTAGCTTGTGGTCAAAAATGTCCACGGCGATGATCCGAGACGCGCCGGCAAGCTTGGCGCCCTGTATTACGTTAAGGCCGACTCCACCCGAGCCGAACACGGCGACCGTCATCCCCGCTTTTGCAGCAGGGTTGTTGATCACGGCGCCAACACCGGTCGTGACGGAGCAGCCGATAAGCGCCGCCACACCCATCGGAACTTCATCTGGGATTACCTGGCACGCCTGCTGAGGTGCAACGATCGTCTCGGCGAACAGACCAACTTTTGCCATCTGGTAGACATCCACACCCTCTTCGTGCAGCCGTGCCGTGCCGTCGTACTGCAACGCTCCGGTAAGCGCGTTCGTGTCGCAAATATTGGGATTGCCGCTCCGGCATGATCGGCAATGTCCGCAGTTGGACACGAAAGACAGGATGCATCGGTCACCCGGCTTGACCCGGGTAACGCCGGGACCCACTGCCTCTACGGTTCCTGCTCCCTCGTGCCCGAGAACTACAGGCAACGGCAAGATGGCGGTTCCGTGCATCACGTGTATGTCGCTAGCGCACACGCCAGCGGCCTCCATACGGACTCGTACTTCACCTGCTTTGGGAGCATCCTGGTCCAGCTCTTTGATCGCAAGCGGGGTGTTGGCTTCGTACAGTACGGCTGCCTTGGTCAAGGGAGGCTTCTCCTATTATTTTGGTACGAGTGGATTACGACTGCATCACTTTAACAGCGAAGTGGGCAAAATCAGGTAAAAATCGGACATAAAAAGAGGACCCCGGAACTATCCGGGGTCCTCTTGAAAGTCCTAACTTAGGGCCTGTTAGTCGGCTGCTCCGACCGGGACCCTGGCAACTTTCTCTTGAAGAAGCTTCTTGAGCGCCTTCACGTTGCCGTTCAAGTCCGGGAACTTCCCGTCGTTCTCTGCTTTGTCGAAGACGATTTCTCCGTCAAATGCGATCTTGAATACACCACTGCCCCCCGGTGTGACTGTCACGGCCACGTCGGGTCCAACGGCTTGGAAGAATTCGGCTGCCATCCAGGTAGCCACATTGTGGTGGCCTCAAGGGACGCAGTAAGTGATCTCCGCCTGTACTTTACCTTCAGCCATAAGGCTCCTCTCCCGGCCACGCCGGTCTGTTAATTAACGAGGGATACGCTAGTGGCATGCCCTGATTATGTCAATTTTCTAGCTGTAAAGGTGGAATATAACGATGCCGAAACGATAACTGCCTCGTACTCTATAATTGCGCCACCAACCGCACCCCCCCAAATGAACGAGGAGGCGCTCATGCGATCCGAAGTAGTTCTTGCCGAAGTGACCCGCGAGGACGTGGCCCGAATCGCCGACTGGCTTGAAGACCCCGAAGTCTCCGAGATGTGGTTCGGTCGGTATACCTACGGAGAGCCAGCCCACCTCGGCTACGAACCGCGCAAAATGATCGACGCGAACGAGGTCGAGTGGGACGAGGTCTTCCATGACCCACATCACGAGCCCCATCGTTCGATTTTGTCCGTGCGAACCGCCTCTGGTGAGCACATCGGCGAGGCGCAGCTAGCAATCGATGAAGCGCTCGGTGATGCCCAGCTATCTATTCTTATAGGCCGGAAAGAACTGTGGCACCGGGGTTACGGCACGGCGACGGTGATTTCGTGCCTGGACCACATCTTCCGAAACCTGGGCCTGTTTAGAGCTTGGGTGGATGTGCCTGAATACAACACGTCCGCACGTGACATGTTCGAGCATCTCGGCTTTATCCACGAGGGAACGCTGAGGCAGAGCCGACCACACGACGGCGCTCGTCACAACTCGGTGATCCTGGGAATGCTCGCGAACGAATACACCAGATTGAGCGATTCAATCTCCCAGGGCACCCATTCGGTTTAACAGCCGGATTCTGGTGCGGGACGGAACTACCGTCCCTGCCACTCCGGGTGTCGCTTTGACAGGAATGCGTCGATTCCTTCGTGGGCATCGTGGGCCTGCATGTTCTCGGTCATCAGCTTTTCGGCTACTTCATACGCCGGCCCGTAATCGAGGCCGATCTGGGCGTAGAAGGAACGCTTGCCTATCGCCAGCGTGTAGGAGCTGGCGTTTGCGACGTG
>JABIGL010000068.1 GCA_018650185.1 Chloroflexota bacterium | reverse complement strand
CGTAAAGCCGTTCTCGTTCCGCCTCAGAAATAACGTCAAAAGGCGGACACAGGAGCGTAGAAAGATCGCCCGCTGACCGGGTGTTGTATCGAACTCCACGGAAGGGTCTTACGTCTGCCAACGCTCCGTGCCTCCTTTCGTCTCTGGTCGTATCGGGTTATATCAGAACGGTTTCGACACTCCCATCACGATGATTGATGGGGGCGTGGATGATTTCTTGGACAACCGAGTATATGCGTGGTTTTGTCTGAATTACGAAGCAGGACCGCCAATGACCGACATCCTCGTTTGGAGGTACAAGGCCGAATACATATTCTTCCTACCCATGGTTCAACTGGTGGTCCATCTAGCAATTCATCTGGCAACACATCCGGTGGGCCATTAGGTGTTCCCCATCATCGTCCACTCGCAAACTGGCCTGCGCATAAAATGTTCGCCATGACATCCAACCCCGCCGCAGAACGTGCCGCCGAGCTGCGTGATGCGCTCAACCGAGCCAACCGGTTGTACTACGTGGACCAGACGCCGGAGATGTCCGACCCGGAATGGGACTCTTTGCTCCGGGAGTTGCAGACGCTTGAGGCTGATCACCCGGAACTTCTGACACCGGATTCTCCGACCCAGCGTGTCGGCGCGCCACCGGCCGAGGGATTTGCTGAGGTCATTCATCCCACACCGATGCTCTCGCTCAGCAACGTGTTCGACCGCGATGAGCTTGAGGCGTGGCACCGCCGGGTTAGTGAGTACATTGAGGTCGATCGGTTCGACATGAGTTGCGAGCTGAAGATCGACGGCCTGGCTATCGCCATCCGCTACGAACAAGGGGTGCTGGTGCAGGCGGCGACCCGCGGGGACGGTGTGCGCGGTGAGGATGTGAGCGCGAACATCCGGACGATCAAGTCAATCCCCCTCCGCCTGACCGGGGACGACGTACCGGAGATTCTGGAGGTCCGCGGGGAGGTGTTCTTCCCTCTCTCCGCATTTGAGCGATTCAACGCCGAACGCGCTGAACAGGGTCTTCAGACTTACGTAAATCCCCGAAACTCGGCGTCCGGCTCGCTCAGGCAGCTTGACTCCGCAGAGACCGCCGCCCGGCCTCTCGATGCGTTTGTTTATTCAGTCTCCGAGTTCGGCGGCGACATGCCTCAATCACATTCGGACGTACTTACGACCTTGAAGGACTGGGGCTTCAAAACGAACATCTGGAATCGCGTCGCCACCGACCTTGATGGGGTGGAAGACGCGTTCAAAACGGCTGCGGCTGACCGGCCTGAACTTGATTACGGAATCGACGGCCTCGTGATTAAGGTGGATGACCTGGCCTTGCAGAGTCGGCTCGGTTCGGTGGGTCGCGACCCCCGATGGGCCACTGCGTGGAAGTTTCCGGCGGAGCAGGTCACGACACGCCTGAATGAGATCGCCATTAACGTGGGTCGGACCGGAAGCCTCACGCCTTACGCCATCCTGGAACCGGTATTCGTGGGCGGCGTGACGGTCAGCCAGGCGACTTTGCACAACGCAGACGTAATCGCGGAGAAGGACATCCGTGCGGGCGATATGGTGATCGTCCAGCGGGCCGGTGACGTAATCCCACAAATCGTTGGTCCCGCCCCGGACAACAAACGTGGTCCAGACTCAAAGCCGTTTGGAATGCCTGAGCGCTGTCCTGTCTGCGACACCACGGTGGTCAAGGACGGCGAGGATGTGGTGATCCGCTGCGTCAATGGGAGCTGCCCGGCGCAGACGGTTCGACTGTTGGAGCATTTCGCATCACGGGGAGCGATGGACATCGAGGGGATGGGTGAAAAACTGGTCGCGGTGTTGTATCAGCAGGGCTTCGTGGCCGACGTCTCCGACATATTCAAACTGCACGCCAGGCGCGATGAACTGATTGAGCTCGAACGCATGGGTGAGACCAGCGTCGACAATCTGCTGAAGGCAATTGAGGATGCGAAAACGCAACCGCTGGCACGGCTGATCACGGGCCTCGGAATACCGCATCTCGGCTCAGAAAATGCCGGGCTCATATCAGATCACTTCCGGTCACTTGAATCTCTCATCGATTCTTCCAGGTACGCCAACATCTGGCGACACATGCCCCCCGACGATGACGGCAAGACGAAACAGATAGCGAGCTTGACAGGTATCGACGGCATCGGACCGACCATCGCCGAAAGTATTCGAGACTGGCTTCAGCTGGGTTCCAACTTAAAGATCCTTGAGCACCTAAAGGACCGGGGCGTCGAACCGCCTCCGATAGAGGAACGGGATGAGAGCGAGCAACGCTTCGCCGGTATGAGATTTGTCGTCACCGGACGGCTGGAATCGCTATCACGCCAGGAGGCACAGACCCGTATCAAGGAACTAGGTGGTGCGGTGTCGTCCTCCGTTTCCAAAAAGACAAATTACGTCGTAGTTGGCGCCGATCCCGGGTCCAAGTACGACTCGGCCGTCCGGTTAAACGTGCCCGTTCTGGAAGAGGATGAATTTCTGAGTTTCCTGGGCGGTGCGGACGTGGAGCTACAAACCCCAACCGAAGAATCATCTCAGAGAGCACTGTTCGAGTAACGACAAGGCTGGAACACGACGGATCAGCCATGTTGGTTGGTGACCAAGAAGACGCGGAGGAAGAGTCATGACGCTGTTGTCAGGTCCATCGAGACTCACGACCGGTTGGGATGGCGAGTTTGCTGAAGATCCCAGCGCCGTCCCTGTAGACATCTATCTGAGGGGCGTGCGGTATCCGGGAGAGGCGGTGTTCACAGAGTTCTGGAACGCCAGATGGGGAGTCGGCCCCGACGAGGGTGCCATGTTCCGGATTGTATTTCTGGGAACATCAGGACCTGTATCAGCGGACGATATTGACGATGATCGTATTGTCGTGATTGCCCCTTCCGGAGAGATGTCTCCAGAGCTTCGCCCGGTAGCCCGGGAGGCTGCGGCGCTCAAAGAGACGCGCGCTGGATACGCAATTTCGGCCGACCCGGCACTCAGCCAGTTGGCACACGCCATCGAACTCAGGGAAGGTGAGCTTGCGACGAAGGTCGCAGATTCTATGGGTAGGAGATGGGCGGACGGCTCTGTAATTACCCGTGGTGATGGACCCGACCTGACGGCATTGCTCCCGACGCTTGAGCATTCTGGACCCGATACCTGGCTTGAGGCGCTCGGCACGTGGGTCATTGGGCGTGATGCAAAATCGGACCTTCCGCAGTCCACGGAGCCACTCACGGACGAACTCATCGCAGATATATTTGATCTGGTCGCCGAACGAAATCAGGAGCCCCCTCTGCAGGCATCGGCGGCGGCGATAGCCCTTGGACTGGGAGGCACGGCCTCAAGCCAGGTTAGCCGCTTCAAGATAGGGTTAGACACCCTTCTTGAATCCGTTGGGGAGTCTGACGGAACTGCAAGGTTGACTACCGCCGGGACGGCTTCAGGTCTTGCGGTGAGGTCCTTGATAACCACGAGCCTCCGGATGCCGTTGGAGCTGGGTGCGCTCTACCTCGTGGACTACATACGCCGACGAGACGCGGAGGCAGTCCTGATTCCGGTAATAGATGCCGGATTTCCGGAGCGCATCAATCGGGACACACTTCCCGACATGACATGGGACCCACGATTGCTCCAACGGTTATTCGTTGTCCGTTCTGCAACCCCCGGTGACTGGAACGCGGCTCTGCCATATCTGTCCGCTGTATATCCAGCGGCCACCCGGATGAGCAATGTCAGCGACGCCCCGCTATCAGCGGATGTCAGTGCGGATAGAGAAGAGTTTGCGGCCGGTGAGTTCATGGAGGAGTTGCGTTCACAGGCGTCGCGCGTCTCATTTACCGCCTCGGTCGTTACCCGCGTCGAGCAGTTGATCGGTATCAAGTCCAACTGGGATCTGGGTCGACTTTCAGACGTAATGGGAGCGAGTTCATGGTCTGAATTCGCGGAGTTGGCGAGGGACGCTTACGACAACGCCCGAGGTTTTCGGGTAGCTCTGGCACGTGAGCGTACGGCCCGAGGGCTCTCGATGCGTTCGCATGATATCGAGCAGACCGTGGCCTACCTGGACGCCGCTGAATTCGGCTCTGAGCATCGTTCTTTGCAACTGGAGGCGCGTGCTCTCAGGGCACGGTTTGGAGCGGACTTAATCAACGACTCAGATGGTCTCTGGCCGGCTCTGAGGAATGGGTTTGACCAGTGGCGAGGCGATTACAGGCGTACCTATATATCCATGCACGCGGCCCGGCGGGCGCAAGATGAGGAACGACAGCAACGAATGTCACGGGCCATCGTCCAGGTCGCGGCGATCGAGGGGTTTGGACGTATACCGGAGTTAGGCCCGGCCCAGGGAAGGGATCTGACGCAGCGCTACGATGAGCTGGCGCTCCGGTTGGAACCATGCCCGTTCCTTGAGCATGACATCTCGCTGATCAACCATCCGTCCTGTGAGAACTGCGGTGTAAGCTTGAGTTCGCCGATGGAACGATCGGACATCGACGGATATCTGTTCGAGCTTGAATCGGTGCTTGGCTCCTATAACCGAAGGCTGAGTTCTGTGGCGGTACAGGAAGCGCTGGCAGGGAGACAGTCTGATCGGCTTTCGAAGCTGCTGGAGCTCAGGGATGCCGCCGATCTGTCCGCGCTTTCGGAACATCTCGGCGCAGATGTAATCGATTTTCTCCGTGAGTTTCTCGCGGCGTCTGAGTAACAGGAATAGCAGTTGGTCCTCAGGAAATTTCTCGACCCATTTCGGCTCCTGAAAAGCGATGAACGGGAGCGTCTTGAGCGCGCCGGAACGCGCAAACCGCTGATCGTGGTCGGGCTCCAGAATCCGGGTGCGAAGTACCGCGGCACGCGCCACAACGTCGGCGCCATGTGCGTGGATGAGCTGGCTCGTCGTTCAAGCGTCCGCCTTGAAAACAAGACTCGGGATACGGAGCTTGCGGAAACCGACATAGGTGAGGCTCCGGCGATCATCGCCAAGCCGATTACGTTTGTGAATGACAGCGGGAAGTCGGTCCGGCAGATCATGCGCAAGTTCAATGTGGAGCCAGATCGCTTACTGTTGGTTGTGGACGATATGGATCTCAAGATCGGTCGGCTGAGATTGCGCGCCGGCGGTAGCTCCGGTGGGCACAACGGTCTTAAGTCCGTCCGGCAGGTTACCGGGACAGACGATTTCCCCCGGTTGCGTATCGGAGTGGGTCGCCCACCAGCAGGGGGTGATCCGATTCAGCATGTGCTGGGACGGTTCCGGCCAGATGAGCGTGACCAGATTGAATCTGCCGTGAGCAGAGCAGCCGACGCAGTAGAAGCGATTCAACGCGAGGGGCTGGATAAGGCGATGGAAACGTTCAACCGGCCGGTGTAGAGGGGCCTTAAGGGGGCTCTGCTCCCGTCTCCGCGGTCTTCTGTCGAGAGAGACGGGAGTTGTTCACCCGGTCCTAACCGATGGTGTCGAAGCCGGTGTAGGGGCGTAGAACCTCCGGTACCGTTACCGTTCCGTCTGCCTGCT
>JABIGL010000148.1 GCA_018650185.1 Chloroflexota bacterium | reverse complement strand
TGGCGTTCTCCGACACCTCACGCATGCCGTCGCCACCGATCGCCCGAATATAGGCGTATGCCCGCACCAGCACACCGAAGCTGCCGTGGAATCCGTTAACCCGTCCCACGGTCTTCTCCGGGGCACCCAGGCGGTAAGTATCGCCGTTCCGTTCGACTACCGGAGTCGGCAAGAACCCCGCCAGCTCGTCCGACACCAGAACCGGTCCTGCGCCCGGTCCACCACCGCCATGCGGGGTGGAGAAAGTCTTGTGAAGGTTGGAGTGGGCGATATCGAAACCCAGATCGCCCAGCTTCACAATTCCCAGCAGTGCATTCAGGTTCGCGCCGTCGGCATAAACCAGCCCGCCAGCTTCGTGGATGATGCTGGTGATTTGAAGGATGTTCGGCTCGAACAACCCGAGCGTAGATGGAAGTGTCAGCATGAAGACACATGTGCGCTCGTCGACCAGTCCTTTAAGGGCGTCTATGTCTATGTTGCCCTGTGAGTCGGACGGTACCGTCACCACATCCAGCCCGGCCATCGCGGCGGACGCTGGATTGGTGCCGTGAGCGCTGTCCGGAATGAGTGCGACGGTCCGTCCCTTGTCACCCCGGTCTTCAAAGTAAGCCCGGGCGATCATCAATCCTGAGTATTCACCCTGTGCGCCTGCAAGCGGACCGAGGCAGACACCCGGCAGCCCCGTGATCTCGCCAAGGTCTTCCTGTAGCTCCCATATCAACTGGAGCGCGCCCTGCACCGTCTCGTCCGGCTGATGCGGATGAATACCGGCCATACCCGGCAGGAAGGCCATCTCTTCATTGATCTTGGGGTTGTACTTCATCGTGCAGCTACCCAACGGGTAGAAGTTGGTGTCGATTGAAAAGTTCATCTGCGACAGGGTCGTGAAATAGCGAACTACTTCGGGCTGAGAAACTTCGGGCAGCTGCGCATCTTCAGACCGCAACAGGGAAGCGTCCGGTAGCGACTGTTCCGGGACGTCGAGTGTCTGTATCTGCAACCCTATCCGACCTGAGACGCTGCGTTCGTTTAGCAGACGGCGGTCGATTTCACCTGCGATGGGGATGCTCATTTGGCACCTCCTATCTGAGCAAGCGCGGACACGAGGGAATCGATCTCTGCCCTCGTGTTCGTCTCGGTGACGCAGATGAGCATTCCGCTCTCTGACCGGTCAGACAGGTCGTGTCCGCCGATGATCTTGTGGTCCAGCAAACTCCGGTTGATCTCCGCGGGTGTTTTTGGACACTCCACAAGGAATTCGTGGAAGAAGGTTCCGTCGGTTTTCACCGAGTATCCGGGTAGCTGGCCAATCTGCGAGGCTGCGTAGTGGGCCTTGTGGTAGCAGAGTTCGGCAACTTTTTTGAAGCCGGAACGACCGATAACCGCCAGGTAGGTGGTCATCAACAACCCGATCAGCGCCGTGGATGTGCAGATGTTTGAGGTGGCGCGCTCACGGCGGATGTGCTGTTCACGGGTCTGGAGCGTCAACGCGTAGCCGATGCGCCCTTTGGTATCGGTGGTTCGCCCGATGATGCGGCCGGGCATCTGGCGTTTGTGTGCGTCTTTGCAGGCGAATAGCCCGACGTACGGCCCACCGAAGCTCAGCGGGACGCCAAGCGCCTGCCCTTCCGCTGCGACGATATCCACATCGCATTCACCGGGGCTCTTGAACATACCCAGCGAAGTTGGGTTGACCGACGCTACTGCCAGCGCACCTGCGGCGTGCGCTTTATTGGCCAACGCTTCCATGTCTTCGATAGCGCCGAACTGGTTCGGACTCTGGATCATGAGGCAGGATGCATCGTCCGGCAGGTCGTCGTCTCGACCGATGGTCACGATCTCGATGCTCTGGTGACGTGAGTAAGCGTCAAGGATGGCGACGTTGCGGGGATCTACCGTGTCCAGCACAGCGATGGTCTGCCGACGCGTGACCCGGCACGCCATAAGAGCGCCCTCGGCGAAAGCCGTGGGGCCGTCGTACATCCCGGCGTTTGCGACCTCCATCCCGGTGATCTCGCAGATCATCGACTGGAACTCGAAACCGACCTGTAACGTGCCCTGTGCTACTTCTGGCTGGTAAGGCGTGTATGAAGTCAGGAATTCGCCGCGGGCGACCACGGACTTCACCACGGACGGGATGTAGTGCCGGTACGCCCCGGCCCCAAGGAAGCAGGCATAGTCTCCCGGCGTGGCGTTCTTATCCGCCAGCGCAGCTATCTCTGCCGTGAGATCGAACTCGGAGAGCGATGGCCTGAGGTTCAGGTCCGGGAAGCGGTGTTGCTCCGGGATGTCCTGCACCAGGTCATCGATAGACCGCACTCCGATCGCTGCGAGCATCTGCTCGCGGTCGGCCTCGGTGTTCGGTATGTAGGGCGACGTGTTTGTCGTCATATTTGGCAGGCCGCTCTACTCTGCTGTGAGGCTGTCGTAAGCAGCAGCATCCATCAGCTTTCCAAGCTGGGCTTCTGCGTCCGAAACCTCAACCTTGAGCAGCCAGCCAACGGTGTAAGGGTCTTCGTTGACCTTTTCCGGCATGTCGGTGACCCCGGTATTCACTTCGAGAATCGTTCCGCCAACAGGCGTGAACAGGTCGCTCACAGCCTTGACCGACTCAATCTCACCGAACTTGTCGAACTGGGTGATCTCGGTACCGGACTCCGGCAGATCCACGTACACAACGTCTCCGAGCGAATCAGTTGCGAACTGCGTGACGCCTACCGTGACGACGTTTCCATCGACAAGCGCCCACTCGTGTTCATCGGAATACTTGCGGTCGTCGGGTGTGGTCATCTAATCCCTCTGAATGTGTATGAATACCGTTGGTGAAGGAGCCAGAATGAGGCTCTTAGTTTCGGAGTCGAGAGTAGAACGGCAACGGTACGACCTCTGCCTCTACGAGTCTCCCGCGCACGTCTATTTCCAAGCGGGTTCCCTCGTCCGAGAGGCCGCGGTCAACGTAGCCCATGCCTATATTGGCGTCAAGCGTGGGCGAGTGGGTTCCGGAGGTCACAATTCCGACCTCATTTTCGTCTTTTATTACGGACAACCCGTGGCGTGGGATTCCGCGACCGACCATGCGAAATCCGACGATGACCCGGTCGGTTCCGGCGCCCCGTATTGCGGAAAGTGCATCCCCTGCAATGTAGCCAGGCGTCTCGATATGCGTGAAGCGTTCCAGTCCGGCTTCGTATGGATTGTTGTCGACCGTCATATCGTTTCCGTGCAACATCAATCCGGCCTCAAGCCGAAGCACGTCGCGAGCGCCCAAACCCGATGGCGCAACGCCTTCAGCCGCAAGCGCTTTCCACAGGTCTGCCACCCGGTCGGCCGGGGGCATAATCTCGAACCCATCTTCCCCGGTATAACCGGTGCGAGCGATGCGGCTCGGGATGCCTGCGACCTCTGCCCTGCGAACCCTGAACGGACGGACGGACGAAGCGGGCAGAGGGCAGAGACGGTCAACGATCTCCACGGCGTTTGGTCCCTGTACGGCGATCATCGCAACGTCTTCAGACAGGTCTGAGAAGAACACCCCGCCGTTCTGCTGCGCTGCCGGAATCAGGAAATCTCTTACTGCGTCCGCGTTGCCTGCATTCGCAACAAGAAGACACTGGTCGTCGGTAATTCTGTAGACGATCGCATCGTCGATGATGCCGCCCTGTGCGTTACAGATGACGTGGTACCGCGCCCTACCCTGTCGCAACCCGGCGACGTCAGCCGCCAGCATCCGGTCCAGGAAGGACACCGCCTCCGGTCCGACGAACTGGAGTCGCGCCATGTGAGATACGTCAAACATTCCGGCGTTCTCACGAACGGCCCGGACCTCTGCGAGGATGCCGTCGGAGTACTGAACAGGCATGTCCCAGCCGCCGAACTCGACCATGCGAGCGCCCGCGGCCACATGCGTCGAATAAAGCGGTGTCCTTGTCAGAGCAGTGTTGTCTGGCACGGATGGTCCTCTACTGGTTGCCAGATTCAATTCTCGACAACAAGATCCCAAAATAATCGCCCCACCGGGGCTCCGAGCGGAAATCGTACGTTCGCTCACTCGTAGGGTCAACATGAAACGGGCCGTTGTTGGCACCCGGCTCGGCCTGTGTTTCAACCGGCCTCAAACAGAAATTTCGCGGCTGAGGCGGATACGAGCCGCTGATATACTCCGATCCCCAATCAGGCACCTATTCCGGAGCGAATTAATGTCCCCGTCTCTACTCGAGGGCGAGTACTCGAAGCTCAACTTTTACAAGCTCGACAGGAGCTGGCGTCAACTCCCTGAAGAAGAGAAGCAGGCTTCAAAGCAAGAATTCGCTTCCGTAATCTCCGAGATCGGGCCTGAATCGCCGATCACCGCATACGACCTCACGGGCACGCGTGGCGACACAGATTTCATGCTGGCACAGTCCTCTATGGATATGGACCCTTTCGACGAAACGGCTCGCCGGATCAATCACACGCACCTCGCCGGATACCTCGACCAGACTTACTCCTACCTCGCAGTCCGCCGCGTGACCCAGTACAAACACGGCGGAGCAGAACCGGCTGACCTCAAAGACGCATACAAGTACTTCATCGTCTACCCGATGGTGAAGAAACGCGAGTGGTACCAGCTTGACCAGGAAACCCGACAGAAGATGATGGGCGACCACTTCAAGATCGGCCACAAGTATCCGACTATCAAGATCAATACCACTTACTCGTTTGGTCTGGACGATCAAGAGTTCGTGGTGGGTTTTGAGACGGACGAGCCACGGGAGTTCGTGTCTCTGGTTATGGAGCTACGGGAGATCCCCGGGGGCTTCTATACCGAGAGCGAGACGCCCATTTTTGCTTGCGTTCGTAAGCCGATAGAAGAGGCGCTGGACGCCATAGGCTAGTACAGGCTGAAATTCCCGGACAAACAAAAAGGCCCCGGAGTTGATCCGGGGTCTTTTCTATTCACTGACTTAGTGACCGCTCGGCCTGACTACTTGTTGTCTCCAGGTTCGGAGGAGTCGTAGTCGTAGTCGTAGTTGAGGGCGATGAAGCTCTGCTCGTTCTCCGGGACTTGATCCTCCGGGAAGATGGCGGTCACCGGACAAACCGGCTCACACGCAGCGCAATCGATGCACTCCTCCGGGTTGATATAAAGCATGTTGTCGTCGGGCTTGGAGTAGATGCAGTCAACGGGACAGACGTCGACGCAAGCACCGTCTCTTACATCCACGCAGGGTGAAACGATGATGTAGGTCATCCTTTTGGAAATCCTCCTGGCCTGTAAATTACCAAGGCCTTAGCCCGTTTGTTGACGCTGTGCCAAGCAGCCAGCGCCGAATTATATGTAGCACCGACCAGCAAGTCTAACGCGCGTTTCCCGCCATGGGCTGTTGGATACGAAATCCATCTCTACGTCGTACTCTTATACGTAACTTTTACGGTCTCAAGACCCCTTATCCGGATATTGGGGATTGGGAAAACCTGAACAACAGCGACCGCCCGGAATCACTTGGGAGAGTAAATGCCGTCCGTAAGATCAGCCGTGGTGACCGGTGGTGCAGGGTTCATCGGGTCGCATGTCGTCGACAGACTGGTTGAGCAGGGTTGCTCCGTAACCGTCATCGACGACATGAGCAGCGGCAAGCGGGAGAACCTGCACGCCGACGCCAGGCTCATAGTGGCGGATGTGACAACGGACGAGGCGGCGGCAGCCATCAAAGCCGCCAGCCCGGTACTGATCGTCCATGCCGCTGCGCAGATCAGCGTTTCGGTATCGGCTAGGGAACCGGTCCAGGACGCCAGGATCAATGTGGTGGGGACGGTGAATGTACTTGAAGCGGCTCGATTTGCCGGGACAGATAAAGTCGTATTCTTCTCGTCCGGCGGCATGGTGTACGGGCAGCTAGAAACTCTCCCGGCAGACGAATCTCAACCACTCGAGCCCGAGAACCCGTACGGCACGTCCAAGCTTGCGGGCGAAGAATACCTGCGGATGTATCGCCGATCATACGGGTTGGAGTCCACGATACTGCGACTGGCCAATATCTACGGACCTCGCCAGGACCCGCACGGCGAGGCGGGTGTGATCGCAATATTCGCCCGGGCCATGCTGGCAGACGCCCCGATCACAATATTTGGGGATGGGCAGGACGAGCGCGATTATGTTTTCGTGTCTGACGTTGTGGATGCCGTCCTGGCGGCGTCTCAAAGCGGGCCAGACGTCTGCAACATCGGCTCCGGCGTTGGCACCAATGTCAACGAGCTGTGCACCCGTTTAACCGCACTCACTGACTACCAGAAAGACCCGCAGTACGGGCCGCCACGTCCGGGCGATATCCGCGCAATCAGCCTGGACGCGTCACGCGCGAACGCAGAGCTGGGATGGTCACCCAAAGTGGACCTGGACACGGGTCTCGCCCGGACGGTGGAGTTCTTCAGGAAGCCGGCGTCTGGAACGTCGTAGGGGAGTATGGCAATACGCCCTCGCCGCTCACACAACACGCTCGTTAACTCCCGGCCACCACTTTTTCACGGTCTTTCTGGACTCGATTCAGGATCCGGTAACGAGGCTGCGATGCCTGTTGTGAAGCGTCGCAACCCGGGTATGACGGAACGACGACTGTGCAACACAAATTTTGGAGTTGTGCGAACAAAAGCGGATCCTGAATCAGGTTCAGGATGACGATACGGAATCTGGGTGAGAACACGAGTTACGTGGTGGTACCCACCCAGTGTTCGATGCGCGCCACACCGTATCCCAACCTTTAGAACATGCGAACACTGCACATAGCGAAAAACGGATATCGCAAACTAATCCTGTGAGTTGATCCCCCGGGAGCGGACCCGGGGGCCTCACCACATACCCGGCCTCAAGAACAGACGGAGTTCTGAATGGCAAGCATCTTGATCGTAGACGACAGCCCGGAAGTACGCGTGGCGTTAACAGCCACGCTGGAAGACGCCGGTCACACCGTCTCGGAAGCGTCCGATGGCAGTGCCGCTGTGGAGCAGGCCACGCTCATCCAACCTGACGCCATCATCCTGGACATCAACATGCCAGACATTGACGGAATAACGGCGTTACGCGGTCTACGGGCTGATCCAATCACGCGTGACGTTCCGGTCGTGATGTTGACCGCAGTCGCGGACATGGACCATGTGCAGACGGCGATCGCCGCCGGCGCACAGGACTACGTGCTCAAGCCCTGGGACGCCGATACGGTTATCGAGCGACTCTGGAACGCCATGGAGTCACGACGGTTCAAAGCCAAGGCCGGGGATAACCAGCCCTTAGCCAGCTAGCCTTCCGTCCCTAGCCTTGTGTTGAGGAAAGCGGGTTGAATGTGACCCGGCTCAGCACTTCGGTACCCGTGTTTTCGAAGTGGTGAAGTGATCCCGGCGGGACCATGACGCAGTCACCCGCCTTGATCGGGTATTCCTCGCCGTCCACCCAGATGATGCCGTTGCCGCGCGTGATGTAGGCCTGGTGCTCCCAGGGATGCGTGTGGTGCGCGCTGGACTCGCCCGGCTGATGGTCGTGGTAGAGCGTGACAACTGTCGGAACGCCGTCTTCGGGTCCGAGGATGGGGTTGCCGTGATCAGCCCTGTTCTTGATTACCGGTTCCAATAGACGCTCCCTGTCTGGTTGTACCCATACGGATGAGTATATGTTCGAGAATCGTGGTAGGCGGGGCTTGCTCCTCCCGCAATTAGAGTGCGCAGTCTAAGCGCGAGACGATCGACCGTGTAGGTGTGGAATGGTATTTGCCCTACCGCTCGCAAGTTACGTACGCGGGCATTCTCCCGAAGGGAGATGCGGGGGACTGTGGCGAAGGACGCACACCTACGGCGCCGTCACCCCGCTGTCATCCTGAAATTGATTCAAGATGACATATGAAGAATTGTAAGTGCGCTGATACGACCGCACTGGATCCACGTGATCTAAATAAGGCCTCCATCGGGGGCTAGATGAAGCTTGAGATGCCTTCCAGTGATTTACGGCCTATGTCAGGCACCGTCGCGTCGTCTGCTGGGTAGCCCACAACCAGCAGCAGGAACGCCCGTTCGTTGGTCGGACGTTTCATATGTTCGTTCAGGAATCCCATGGGACTGGGCGTATGCGTCAACGTCGCCAACCCGGTGGTGTGCAATGCCGTGATCAAGATCCCGGTGGCTATGCCGACCGATTCCCGGGCGTAGTAATGTTTCACCCGCCGACCGTCTGGCAACAATCCGTAGCTCTCCTCGAAGATACCGATGAGCCACGGTGCAGTCTCCAGGAAAGACTTGTCAGCCGTGGTGCCAAGGGGGCCGAGTGCGTCCAGCCATTCCTGCGGCGCACGACCGGAGTAGAACTCCTTCTCTTCTTCCTCCGCTGCAACACGAATCTTCCGCTTTACTTCGGTGTCGCCCACTACGGCGAAGTGCCAGGGCTGCATGTTCGCTCCGCTCGGCGCTGTTCCGGCGGCGCGCAGGCAGTCGTCCAGCACTTCCCTCGGCGGCACACGATCCGAAAAATCGCGCACCGTCCGGCGACGGTTCACTTCAGAGTAGAAGTCGCGCGCTCGGTCACGCATCGCGACAGGTGAATACTCACGGTACGGCGTAAGAGGGAGAAATCTGGCTTGATTAGCATCCGTGGTTTTTGCCACCTGACAACTACTTTCTTGATCCAATTCGGAAGGCCCGTTCCCGATGCGTTGGTGTACGCTTTATAAGGAAGTTATTTTTTGCAAGAAGCCTCGTTGCTATTCCGGTGAAGGTACCTCACCAGTGAGCTTCATGTACGGCTGCCTTATTTGATAGAACCAGGTGAAAGGCGATGGCATGATGCACAAGCATTGGTTGCTCGCGGCGGCAATAGGCGTCGCTGTATTGATGGTGGCCTGCGGTGGCGATGACGGCGAGTCAGGCACCGGCGCTCCAGGAGACAATCCTGGAGGACTCACCGCAGATCAGGTCGAAGTACGGGTATCGGAACTCCTCACTACGCAGGGATGCGATGTACCCACACGCTACAGCCGTACTATCGCAGATAGCGATACCTGGAGCCTGCGCGCCAGCATGGGCGTGACCTCTTTCACCTGGACGTTCGACCCTTCTGATGGCAGCGTGGCCGAGCGTGAAGGCAGATGCAAAATCCCTGCACCGACAGCGATTCCAATCAGAGACTCTGACGATTCTCGGTTTTTCGATTCAGACCAGATCGGAGAGCGAGTTAAAGAGTTGCTCACGGCACAGGGTTGTGACACGCCTGAGGAATTCGGATTCATCAACCGTATCGGTGATATCTGGACATTGCGTGCCGATATCGATCTCGTTTCGTTCCTCTGGTTTTATGACTCGGTGGCAAACACCGTTGATGAGTTCGCTGACCTCTGCACGACCACAGGAAATGGGAGCTAGTTAGACCGCGGTTCCATCGCCACGGGGTTAGCCAGCTTGCCGATACCCACGACCTCAACCACGACCTCGTCACCGGGGTTCATGTTGCGGGGATCCCCGGTGGTACCGGACCAAACGACATCGCCGGGCTTTAGAGTGAGTTGCTGGCTGATGTAACTGATCAGCACGCCGAAGTCGAAATACATGTCGGCGGTGCTGGCCCGCTGTACCTCTTCGCCATTCAACGTGACGATCATGTCGCCACCGGCCTTGGGATCGAACTCGGTGTCGATCCACGGCCCTATCGGCGCAAAGGTATCGCTGCCCTTGCCGCGCCACATTGAGTTGTCGTTCCGCTGCCACGTGCGCTCGCTGATGTCGTTGCCGCAGGTGTAGCCAAGGATATGATCCCAGGCTTGTTCCGGGCTCACACGTTTCGTGGTCTGACCGATCACCGCCAGGCATTCGCCTTCGTGCTGAATCCCGGTCGTGGAATCGTAGGGGATCACGATATCGTCGCCGGGATTAATGATTGCGCTGATCGCCTTGTGCCACGGCTGCGGAGTCTCCGCCATTTCGGCCTGCCCGGTGATGCTGGTCGCTTCATGAAGGTGATCGGCGAAGTTGACGCCGGGGCCAAACATCTGACTTGGTGTAACGGGTGCGAGTAGGTGGACATCGTTGAGCACGTGGGAGGTGGATGTCCGGTCGAACGACCCGAAAATGTCGCCTCTAACTTCTACGACGGAGTCCCCATCGACGACCCCGTATCGGGCCAATCCATCGACTTCAAAACGAGCAATTCGCATATCGACCCTTTCCGTATGGCTTGGAATTTTCGGCCGGCCTGCGGCGGTGGCCGGTGATGCGGGAAGGGTACGCCTCATTCAGTACCTGAGCGAGTGACATCCTGATTTCGAGTCAGTCCATTTAGACACGCCCTACCCAGTGATCTGATCGCTTCTCATGCCCGTCCCACTCTTTCAGAGGATCGTTGTGCCACATCCAACGATCACCCGGCGATTCGTGGCCCGGTAGTTCGCCGCGGCCGGTTGCGAACAGGAAAGTCTGCCAACGTGGAGTTTCGGTAGGCGCCCACGGCA
>JABIGL010000063.1 GCA_018650185.1 Chloroflexota bacterium | reverse complement strand
TTGTTTGGACCGGCGTCGTAGGCCAGTGAGGTTTCGGGCGCGTCGTATTTGTTGGACGTGAATTGTGGGGGCATGTTGGACACAGGAAGGGCGGGCCAAGGCCCGCCCGGTCCCGGTGAATTCTTTCCTGGTTTTCTGGTCTGGTTTACTGGCCTGATTGGCTGGGGCTGGTTAGTAGAGCTGGGTTTTGCTCCGTTCATCCATGTCTGCCTGCATTTCCTCCACGTTGCCTTTACCGTTCAAGGCGTGATCGTTGAGGATGCAGGCCATCGTCGGAAGATCGTCCCTGGACGGCCACGTGTTCGGATCCCAGAGGTCGGACCGTAAGAAGGCCTTGGGGCAGTGCATGAACGCTTCTTTGACATCTACGACGATGGCGAGCCAGGGCAGTTTGCCGTCCACGGCGAGCGACTCAAGAAGCTCGGGATCCCGGACGATGGTCGCCGTTCCATTGACCCTGAGAGTTTCTCGCATCCCCGGGATGACAAAGATCATGCCAACGCCCGGGTTGGTGAAGATATTGGTGAGACCGTCGAAGCGCTTGTTGCCGGGGCGGTCCGGTATGACGATCGTGTTGTCGTCCAGAACACTGACAAAACCGGCGGGGTCGCCCTTGGGTGCAACGTCAACCGTGCCATCGGCGTTCGTGGTCGCGAGGAAGGCCATCGGCGATGCGGCGATCAGGTCACGGCAATGCTGATCAAGCGCCGAGATCGTCTTGTTACGCGTACGTTCAGACGGCCGACCGAGTTGCTCCCTGAGCTCTTCTTCGGTGGTGATGACGTTCTTGAATCTTGCGGTTGTGACCATGTGAGTCCCTGTCGGTTGATGTGCGGTAGCCGGGTTGGAGAAGTATAAGGGTCGCGGGTTAGTCCTAGATCGTGTCCAGAAAATCGAACATGGCCCGGCGGAAGTTGACCGGGTCGCCACGGTGGATTCCGTGGCCGACATCCTTCATCTGAACGAGTGTGCAGTCCGGGATGAGCCCGGCGGCCCGCTCGGCTTCCTCGTTGGTCATGGCTGCACCGTGCTCAGGGTCCGCCTGTAAGAGCAACGCCGGGCACCTGATCGCTGCGAGGCGGGCTTCGGCGTCAAACCCGTCCATGGTGGAGCCGTCCAACGTCGGTGAGTAGACCTCCGGGTCCAATCCCTTATAGGCGATGGCCCTTGAACGAACTTCGGCCGCATCCTGATCCGGGTACTTCTCCGCAATCAACGGAATCATCTCGGAAATCTCCAGCTTCTTGCGACCGAGATCCTGGATCCAACCGAACTCATCGGCCCTTCGGCTGCGTCCGAGTCGTTGGTGGGAGAAGATCGGCGGGTCCTCGAGTACGACGGCTCGCACCAGGTCAGGCCGTTCACTGGCGACGCCGACCGTTGTGACCGCTCCCAGCGAGTGGGCGACCAGTACAGCCGGTCCGTCGACCGCGTTTTCGAGCAACGAGATGATGTCGCGCGGGTAGTCGCCAAACTTGTACCCGGTCTCGGCGGAGGAAGACCGACCATGACCACGCAGGTCGACCGCGTACGGATGCCACGCGTGCGAGACGAGTCCAATCTCCTGCGACCACTGTTGCCATCGACCGCCGATGCCGTGGATGAAGACCAGAGGTGCGCCTCGGTCATCGCCCTCGACGTAGTTGAGGGTCATCTCGCCGGTACTGAGCTGTTTTTCTGTGAGCATTAGTTGTCCTGTGATGTCGAAGTAATAAGCGTGGGACGCCCCACGTTCTCCCTTAGAGCGACCGTCTCCCGATGGGAGGAGTGGTCACCGGTTACCTGTAGCTCCGGAGATCATAAGCGTCCTTTTGCTCTCCACCACCGGCTTGCCCCCATACCGGGCACGCGCTGCAACCCCTCGTCTCCAAACCACGGCGCTCCGTATGCCGCCTTCACGAGTACCCATCGTTTTGCGACCCGCCTGGCATGCCGCACCCACGCCGGGTCGAGATTTGTACTATCGGCGAAATCCCGCAGCGCTTCGAAATTTCCATCTGACTTCGCAGGCTTAGAAAACATCGGGTCAACGACCACGACGTCGTAGCTGCCGGCCGCGGCGCTGGAGAGAAGTCGCCGAGAGTCGTCGTGCAGCAATTGGATGGTGGCGCTCTCGGCACCAGCGTCGTATGAGGCCAGTCCTTCCCTGGTCAGCACAAACAGGGCGTGGTTCGACTCAACACCGATGACCTCGCCACCCGGCCCAACGGCTCGGGCAGCCACGAGCGCGTCACGCCCCAGCCCCAGGGTCGCGTCAAATACGCGGTCGCCCGTCCGCAACTCCCCTGCGCGGATCAGCGGATCGCCTGTGCCCTTTCCGATTGATAGGAGGCGAATGGCGGCCGTTCCGATGCCGTGACGCAACTGCGTCTGGCCCGTCGAGAGGACGAGTCCGTCGTCCCCGAAGACGAACGCCGCTACCGCGTCTCCCTCTGCGTGTTCCAGGACCCGCGCGAAGGACACGTCGGACCGCCCGACGTAGCGAAATCCCCAGTCCTCGGCCTTTTGTTTTGCGAGTGCGCGAGTGGCATTGCTCGCATAGCGACTGGTGGTGACGATTAGGCGGGGATCATCCCGCATCGTATCTGGCAACCGATTGGACATTGCGTTGGGGCTCAGCCCCGTCCGTAGGTCCTTGGTGGAGTTCCCGGATTGAGGGAGAAGTGGGTGTGCGTTGCGAGCCACCTGTCTCCACGACGGGCCAGCGTCACGGTCGCCCGACCGGGTCGGTCAAAGGAATTGTGGTCCTCGTCAAATCCAGTAGAGGTCCACGTGACTACCCCCCACGCCACGGCCTCGTCGCCAAAGCCCTGGATGGATTCTGTCGCGACCTTGAAATTTGCAATGTTGCCCCAGATGCCCTCCCACTGGTTGCGGCGGAGATTGCCGAGGCCGGACACGATGTCGGCACGGGTGCCAAACGACACCACGTCATCTGCAAATATGCCTTCGGTGGTGTCGTAGTCAACGGCAGCGCACAGCTCACCAAGCAGGGTGAACCACTGGCGAACCGCGACTTCTGGATCAGGGTCGGTAATCGGGATGCTGTAAGTAAGATCTGTCATGTTGCGGCTGATGATGCCACAGCGATGCGCGGATCGGGCGGGTGGCCGAACTTGCTGGCATGCGACATTCCCGCAGCATGTCATCCTGAGCCGAGGCGAAGAATCTCACCGGTCGTCGAGCGCGGATTGGTCCCGCGTGCATGTGACCATCCCGCGGCGAGATCCTTCGTCGCGAGCTCCTCAGGATGACTTGTTGGTGGCTACCGTAATACTCGAAATACAGCCATGGTTCATGTCGGTGTCCGGCCCACTGCGGCGAACACCCTGTGCGGGATGGCGAGCGGGTCATCCGGGAATCGATCTTTCAGCATGGTCGCGAGTTCATTATCGAACGCTTCGACCTGCGCTGACGGAAGCGACGCAGCGATTCCGGCCGACGCTCTCACACGCCCACGCCACGACGCGTGCGTGTACCGGTCATCCATCGGAAAAGTGAGCTGGCTTACCGGTTCAAATCCCCCGCGCTGAAGATCCACGATGAACTCCGGATGGAGTCCGTTGCCCCCGCCCCTTAACCACTCAGGGTTGTGTGACTCGATCAACCTCTCCGTCAGGTCCACGACGTTACCCGGCTGCGGGATCCAGTCCCACGACGCCAGCAACAGGGCACCGCCGGGACGAAGTAGTCGGGTCGCTTCCGCAAGCGCCGCATCGGCGTCAAACCACCACCAGCACTGGCCAGCGACCACGATGTCGAACCCGTCGGTGGCCAGTCCCGTCTCTTCCGCGGACGCCCTCACGTACTCCACCGTCACACCGGCTTCTCCGTCCAACCGCCTCGCCTCACGCATCAGATCATCGGAGATATCAACGCCCGTGACCTGGCCATTACGGGTCGCGAAACCACGTGCGATGGTCCCGGTACCGGTGCCGAGATCAACAATCCGCGCCCCTTTGGGGTCGATCGCTATCTCATTGAGTGAATCAAAGAACTCTGGCGGAAATCCGCCACGATGGCGTGCGTAGTCGTGCGCTGTCTGTCCGAAATCAGGATTAGTCATGACCCGCAAGGGTACTGCTAGCCTGAGACAAGAACATAATCGCCAATTCACCCTCGGTTCCCGGAGCAACTCAATGGATAAACAGGTACTCGCAAGGTGGAACGACCTGCAGGATCGGGCTCCCGCCGGATTTCTGGTCGATAACGTCGATCTAGTTGCCGTCCGCTATGGCGACGAGGTGGCGGTGTTTTACGGGCGTTGCCTGCACCGCGGCGCACTTCTCGCTGACGGTCACGTGGATGGCCAGAACCTTATCTGCGGCGTGCATGACTGGGATTACCGGCTTGAGTCGGGAATCAGTGAGTACAACAACGACGAGCAGTTGCCGAAGTTCAACTCCTGGATCGAAGACGGCGATGTCCTGATCGACCATGACGAGATTAGGGAGTGGGAGCTTGAGCATCCCCAGCCGTACGACCGGGAGTCATACCAGGGCGCTTATGCCGATCATTCAGGCACGCCAGACGAGCCGTTCACGGGACTGATCCGGGACCTCGCTACCAACGGGTTAGAGCAGGTCGGAGAGCATGGGCCGGTCGCTGCTATGGGAGTGCCAAGAAGCCAGTTGCCGTCGTGGGACGATATCCAGTTCGTGACCGGACAGCTTGCCAATGTGCCGCAGCTTGATGACGTTGAGGTAGGGACGCATGTTGTGGTGGGGCCGAAAGCAGAGAAGCCTCTGACGCTGGAGATACCGTTATTTGTGTCCGACATGAGCTTTGGGGCGCTCTCGGAAGAGGCGAAGATTTCGCTGGCCCGGGGAGCTGAACTTGCAGGCACGGGAATATGTTCCGGAGAAGGCGGGATGTTGCCGGAGGAGCAGGCGGAAAACTCTCGATATTTCTATGAACTGGCATCGGCTCGATTCGGTTTCTCCTGGGACAAATTGGACGATGTGCAGGCATTTCACTTCAAGGGCGGTCAGGGTGCAAAGACAGGCACCGGTGGACACCTTCCGGGCGCGAAAGTACGAGGAAAAATAGCGGCCGTGCGCGGCCTTCCTGAAGGCCAGTCGGCGGTCTCGCCAGCGCGGTTCCCTGAGTGGGACAGCCCTGACGGCTTCCGAGATTTTGCCGGTCAGGTTCGGGAACGCACGGGCGGCATCCCAATCGGGTTCAAGCTTTCGGCTCAGCACGTCGAAGACGACATAGATGCTGCACTGGAGGTGGGCGTGGACTACGTGATCCTGGACGGTCGCGGCGGGGCTACAGGCGCTGCACCATTGATCTTTCGGGACAACATCTCGGTACCGACCATCCCGGCGCTGGCGCGTGCCCGGAAGCACCTCGATGACGCCGGACGATCAGACGTGACGCTGTTCATAACGGGCGGTCTCCGGACGCCGGCCGATTTTGCGAAAGCGATGGCACTCGGGGCTGATGGCGTTGCGGTCTCTAACTCCGCGATCCAGGCCATCGGTTGCCTGGGAATGAGGGCCTGCCACACGGACAACTGCCCGGTGGGGATCGCGACGCAGAAGGAAGGTCTCAGGCGACGCCTTGAGATCAATGTGGCGGCGATGCGGCTCGAACGCTTCTTCCGGGCGTCCGTAGATCTGATGAAGCTACTCGCGCGGGCGTGCGGTCACACGCATCTGAACCAGTTCACCGTCGAGGACCTGACAACGTTCGATCGTGAGCTGGCTTACCTGTCTGGCGTGAGATATGGCGGGGTAACGCCGCTCTAGGCGGATGATCAGGAGAAATATTCAGAGGCCGGCTACGAATCCGTCGAGATCGCGAGAACGCCCCCGGCCCTATATACGGGCCGGGGGCGTTCGTATCAATCGTTTATCTGAGTCTGACCCTAAACGGCGGTAGCTACCGGTGCATCCAGTGCGCCAGCTTTTTTGGCAGCCGCCAAAACAACGGCCTTCTCGTCATCGGTCAGGCGGTTGTTGGGCCTGATGGACTCACCCATGTCGATACCGAGTCGTTCCGACAGGATCGCCTTGCACACGTGTGCAGCGGCGTCATACATCAGAACCAGGTCGACAACCTTCTGGACTTCATCCTGACGCGCCTGCGCACGTTCCATGTCGCCTGATGTGTAAGCCTCGTACAGGTCTGTGTAGAGCCATGGCGTCAGGGACAGTGGCGCATCGACCGAACCAACGGCGCCCATGTTCAGTGCAGGGAGTGGCAACCGGCCGGAGCCTGAGAAGCAGGCGAGGCCACGGTCTTTCCAATCACGGATCAATGCGAAGTTCTGCGCTGAGTGCTTTAGACCTTTGAGGGTCGGCACTTCCCGCATCACGGCGTCCATGAGGTCGGGCAGGAACTCGACGTTGGTCAACGCCGGTAGATTGTATGCGAAGAGTGGGAGACCGTCAGCCGCGTCAGCGACCGCCTTGTAGTGCTCAATGATCGCTCGGGTGTTCGGGCGAAAGAAGAATGGCGGGACACAGCAGATCGCCGCACAGCCAGATTCGGCGGCGGCTTTTGCGCCTTTGACCGCACTGTCAGTGCTAATTGCACCGACGTGCATGATTGCGAGCGCCTTGCCCTTCGTAGTCTCACCCGAGATGCGGGCGACGGTGTCACGCTGCTGCTCGGATAGGATGGGGCCTTCACCGGTGCTTCCGGCTACCCAGAATCCGCCGACGCCGTGGGACATGTTGTCCTCAAGGATCGCTCGGAGGCCTTCTTCGTGGATGGAGCCGTCGGCTTTGACCGGCGTGGGGTTGGCCGGGAAGACTCCCTTAAAGCCAGACATGTCTATATTGCCGGTGCCGTTCGTAGTCATGTTTCATCTCCGTGTGGTGTGACGTCGGGCGGACCCCGGCGGAATTCCGCCAGCATACCCCCGATAGGGGGTTTGTCTAGATTCGGTTGCTATCGGGTCAGCCTTCTGATCGCCATTGATGGGGATTGCCGCCTGAATGGGGACGACCTCCTAACGCACGCTTTGTCCAGAATTGGTACTGACGACGGTTCATTCGATCGGACCCATCCCGCACATCTCGGCTGCATCTTTTGGGAACATATCTGCTGATAATTCCGTCAGAGATAGACAAGTTCGCCTGAGTTACACCCATTAAGACCAGTTAACCCGGGTATACAGGTACCGAATCGGGCCGTAATCGGCTATTGTCGGTTTGTCGAATCCAACGAGTTGAGAGAAACATGGCAAGAATTTTCGGGCGCGGCCTTATCGTGCTCTTGCCCCTCACCATCACCGTCCTGATCATCGGGTTCGTCGCGGGACTCGCCGATTCGATATTCGCACCGATCATCGATCCATTAGTCGGCCCGGACATTCCCGGCCTCGGCCTCCTGATCCTCATCGCGATCGTGTTTGTTGTTGGTCTCTTGAGCCACCGGTTCGCAGAAGTTTTGGGGCGGACTGTCGAACGCGGAATTGTGAAATTTCCGTTTGTTGGCCGGGTTTATGTCACGGCGAAACAGGTCGCTATGTCCGTATCCGGTGGGCAAGAATCAAGTTTCGACACCGTGGTCAGCGTCCCGTTCCCGACCGAGTCCAGCCTCGCGATCGGGTTCCTGACGCGTGAGTTCACGAACGACGCTGGCCTGGAGTTCGGAATCGTGTACATCCCGACTACTCCGGTGCCCAGTTCAGGGTTCCTGCTGGTGGTGCCTATGGGCGACATCTCGATACTGAACATGTCATCCCCTGAGGCCATGCAAATGGTCGTGACCGGAGGAATCGTCGTACCGGGCTATCTTGGCGATCTGGGCAAGTAGCCAACAATTTCTGGTGCCAGACCTATCCCCAGACGAACGCCGCATAGCTGTTTGCTAGAAACAAAAGACCAACGCCCGTCACGGTAACCGGCACCTGCCAATCAAGTGCAGCTGACCGACCGAATCTGACTGGAGGCTGCGGCCGGTACAGGATCACCGCAGTCATAGCGATCGAAATGACCGCGGTGAGGATGTGTATTACCCCGATCGTCTCGAAGAATGCACCGGTTCCGAACACTGCGGCATCTGCGCCGAGCACGATTCCCATGTTGAACATGTTGCTTCCGAGGAGATTCGCCAGCGCCAGCTCGATGGAGCCGATTCTCAATGCGGCTATGGCTACCGCCATCTCCGGCAACGACGTGCTCGCCGCCAGGAACAGGGATCCCATGAAGCTCTCGGACCAACCGATCTCATCCGATAACCGGCCACCGATATATGACAACCATAAGCCAGCGACAACGACGACAGCGGTTGCCAGTGCATAAGCAACAGCAGCAGGGACCAGAGATGGTCTGTCGATCGTCTGCCCGAGCCGGAGGGATTGCGGCTTGAACACGATCAACCGGCGCGGGTCGATGGAAGTTAGCGACATCTCGGCGCCAAACGCCCGGTTCAGGAACACCAGGTAGAGAATCGGGAGTAACAGGGGGAGGACTGCGATGGCCTGCGTATCCGACGCCACGTCCAGTCGGCCGAGCAGGATAAGCGCCCCTGCGGTAGCGCTGAGAGCGACGCCGTAGATCCCCAGGGAACGCGCCTCAGCGCTCCTCTCGGTGAGTATGCCTCTCCACGCCGGAATCAGTCCCAACAGTGCCAGGATAAGGAGGTTCGCCACGTTCGATCCGAACGCGCCGCCGGCGGCAAGATTCGGAGAGTCCGCGGTGATGATGGCACCCAGACCCACCACAACTTCCGGGATGGACGTGGCCGTCGCCAGTAGAAGCACACCGGCCCACGCTTTTCCAAGACCTGTGATGTCCGATATACGGTCAGCCGCGCGTACGAGGACGAAACCACCGACCATGATCAGCAGGCTTGCCACTCCGAACTCAGACCACAGGACAACTACGTCAGACATCACTCCCCAATTTCAACGATGACACCTTGGTCACGCGCGTCACACGCCCCGTTTTAGCACCGTCCCGGGCCTTGCTCCGGTGTGCTTGCCGTTCTTGATCACCGGCTCCCCGTTCACCAGGACATGTGGTATTCCGACCGGGTAGCGGTGCGGATCTTCGAAGGTCGCGAGGTCAATCACCGTGGCCGGGTCGAACACGACAACATCGGCCACCGCACCTTCACGCAGCACGCCGCGATCTGAAAGACCGAGTCGTCGTGCGGGCATCCCGGTCATCTTATGAACCGCTGTCTCCAGCGAGATCAGTGGCTCGTCCCGCACGTATTTGCCAAGCACACGCGGGAAGGTGCCATAGAACCGTGGGTGCGGCATTGACGACTCCCAGATTCCGGTGCGCTCAATGGCGTTACCGTCCGAGCCGATCATGGCGTGCTCATACTCCATGAAGAAGCGGATATCGCCCTCCACCCGGTTGTGCATGATCTTTGATATCTCGTTGTCTTCTTCGTCGATCAACATCAACATCGCTTCAACCCCGTCCACGCCCCTGTCCGCTGCTATCTCTTCCAGTGACTTGCCCACCAACCCTGCGTTCTCTTCGCTCGCGACGGTGGCGATGACCATCGTCGAGAACACAAATGGAAGCCCACCGAACCAGCCCTTTGAAGTGGATTCATGCGCCTTCTTCCGGGTAGCAGGATCACGAAGACGGGCGAGCATGGCCGATACGCCGCCCTCCTGCACCCAGCCCGGTAGCATCTGGCTCATCCCAGACGAGGCCGCTGTGTACGGATACATATCCGTGGTGACGTCATCGCCACTGCCACGTGCGTTGTCGATTACTGCTACAAGCTGCTCGCCGTGGCCGTGTACACGTGAGTCGACGATGGCGATGTGTGAGAACTGGACCGGGACGCTGGCACTTCGGCCTATTTGTACAGCCTCTTCGACGGCCTTCACATGCCAGCCCGCCCATACCCGGGCGTGCGTTGCGTAGAAGGCATGCTCAAAACGCGACATTACGGATGCCAGTGAGACCAGTTCATCGGTCGTGGCGTAGCTCGAGGGAGGAAGGGTGAGTCCGGTAGACATGCCGAACGCGCCCTGCTCTATCCCGATCTCAAGCGACCGTTGCATGTGGGCGAGCTGGTCGGGAGTGGGCGGAGCATCGTTCTGCGCTCCCGCGGCTATCCGGAGGGCGGAATGGCCGACCAGTGGTGCGACGTTTATCGAGACACCGTTCTGGTTCACCACCTCCGAGTACCCGGACACGTCAGTCCAACTCCAGTCTTCGGTCGAGGAAAGTGTCGGGCCGATACCCTCACGCACGCTACCGGAGTTGCCGTCGGGCGATGGATACGGGGAGAAGCCGCAGTTCCCGGTGACCTCGGTAGTTACGCCCTGGTAGGCCTTGCTCTGGGCGCCCGGATGGTCGACCAGCGTCACATCGGAATGGGTGTGGATGTCGATGAAACCGGGGCAGACGATCATCCCGGCAGCATCGATCACTTCAGCGGTATTCGGTACCGCATCGCTCAGGTCCGCTATATCCGTAATACGTCCGGCGGAGATGCCTACATCAGCCCGAAAACTGGCCGACCCGTCCCCCGTGATGACAATACCGCCCTGGATAATCGTGTCGAAGCTCATATGCGTCCTGAGTTCATTTATGCGCTGGTTTGGTGCGTTCACCCATAAGTTGTTCAACGACGCGTGCGGACAACCGTGGTCTCATTGCTACACTGGGTACGCTGGCGGTTGATGGCATGGTGGGCGAATTGGCCCGCTGACGCCACCCCTTTTTAAGCTCACAAGGTAGATCTGAACTTGTTCGAGTCACTATCCGACAAACTCAACGGCGCATTTGCCCGGATGACCGGGAAGGGTCGATTGTCCGAAACGGACATCGACGAGGCGTTGCGTGAAGTAAGACTCTCGCTGCTCGAAGCTGACGTGGATTTCAAGGTCACGCGTAGCTTTGTGCGGGCGGTAAAAGACCGGGCAGCTGAAGAGAATATATTTGCCTCGCTGAGTCCGGGCCAGACCGTGATCCGTATCGTCAACGAGGAGCTGGTCAAGATACTCGGCGGCGAGACCGCTGAACTGGAGCGTGGCGAAGCGCCGCCGACAGTCATAATGCTGGTCGGCCTGCAGGGTGTCGGTAAGACCACATCGGCCGCCAAGCTGGCCCGTCTCCTGGGAGAACAGGACGAGTCCGTCGCTATCGCCGCGTGTGACCTCAGACGTCCCGCCGCAATTGATCAGCTAAGGCAGCTCGGTACCGACCTCGGCGTACACGTCTATCACGAAGACCCGGCGAAATCATCGCCGCTTCAAGTAGCGAAGAACGCCGTCAAAGAGGCCCAGCGCAACAATACCCACTACCTGATCCTTGATACCAGCGGGCGGATCGCCATCGACGACGAGTTGATGGAAGAGCTTGAGGATATCCGGGACGCCGTTAACCCGATCGAAAGCCTGCTGGTCGTGGATGCCATGACCGGTCAGGACGCCGTTCGCTCAGGGACCGAGTTCCAGGAGCGCATCGGGCTGACTGGCATCATCATGACCAAGATGGATGGCGATGCCCGCGGTGGCGCGGCGCTTTCGATGCGGTCGGTCACCGGCGTGCCGATCAAGTACATCGGTGTCAGCGAGCGCCCGAACGGTCTGGAGCAGTATCACCCGGACCGCATGGCCTCTCGAATTCTTGGCATGGGCGATGTCCAGACGCTGATCGAGAAGGCCGAAGAGCAGTTCGACACGGACCAGGCGGCTGCGCTCGAGCAGAAGCTCAGGTCACAGCAGTTCGACCTGAACGACATGCTCCAGCAGTTGCAGGCGTTCAAGAAGATGGGCGGGATGGCGGACATCATTGGGATGATCCCGGGCATGGGATCGCTCAAGGGCCGAATGAACCCGAAAGACATGGACGAGAGCCGGATTACCCGCGTGGAAGCGATGATCCACTCGATGACGGCTGGCGAACGGGCCAATCCAAAGCTGATAAATGGCTCACGTCGCAAGCGAATCGCAGACGGCTCCGGGACAACGGCTTCGGACGTGAACCAGCTGCTTGGTCAATTCCGTCAGATGCAGAAGATGATGAAGAAGATATCTTCCGGCAAGGGCAAACGGGCCATCATGGGAATGCTGGAAGGCCGCTAGCCCCTGCCCCCGGCTGGGGGGCAATTTGCCGGACCGGTCGCTCGCAAAACTGTTTCTGGACCGAATTTCTGTTTGGTCCTTGTACACCCACGAGTCTCGGGCCAACTAGACGGCCGTCCTTCAGGCCCGTGCTTCGTACGTCGATATTTGTATCGGACTCCATCCGCGCCCACATCCCGCGCTGGACGATGCTGCTTACGGTCAATATGCTGCGCCCCATATTCGCGGCTTATAGCTGCTTAATCCTCACAAACAACCATCAATCATTTCGGAGACCGAACGCATTGATTTCACAACTTCGCATTTACACCATCAACCGCGGCCAGATGGACTCCTGGCTGAAAGCTTTTGAAGGTCTGAAACCTTTGCTTGCCGAGCACGGCATCAAGGTGGACGGTACATGGGTGGATGAGGAGAACGAGCGCTTCATCTGGGTCCGGTCATTCGAAGACCAGGCTGATCTGGAGAAAAAAGAGGCCTCGTTCTACGGATCCGAAAAGTGGTTGGCCGGCGTTGACCACGTTCGCGGCCATCTTGCTCGACGAGACGTCACCGTCATAAATCCGGTCTAGGGACGACGCCCGCGAGGCGAACAATCGCAACAGGGAGGGAACAGGATGCTTTCCGAGCTCAGAATCGTGACCATCAACAAGGGAAAGATGGACGACTGGGTTGACCTGTTCCGTGAAAGAGTCGCTCCTCTTGCACGTCGGCTTGATATCAATATCACCGGCGCGTGGGTTGACGAAGAACGTGAGCGATTCATCCAGATCCGGTCGTTTGCCGACGCCGACGACATGGCGTCGAAACGGGCACGATTCGTCGCGAACCAGGAGTGGCGAGCCATAGAGAGACGGGTTCTGGATCTTGCGGCCCAGCAAGAAATCGTACAGATCCAGCCGATCTGGTATTTCGATGACTGGGACAACAATCACGGACTGCTGGCTATGGATCACTGCCCCATAGCCCAGCTCCGCATGTACACGGTCAACAAGGGGACGCTGGCGGACTGGGAGGACCTATACGTCCGTTACGAAATCCCCGGCCATCGAACGGCAGGCATCCCACTTGAATGGTTGTCGCACGATCTTGAAGAAGAACGGTTCATCTGGATCCGGGCGTTTCAGAACAAATGGGACATGGAAGCAGCACAGGACCGATTCCATCGGGGCCCCGACTGGCAAGCAATCAAAGACCGCGTCCCAACCATGATCGCCAACTCACAGGTGATCCTCATGAACCCGGTGGAGTTCGAGTAGAGGGCTGGAGCCTCTCAGCCAGATTCGCACCAGAATGAAATGCAGCCCCGGCAATTCGCCGGGGCTGTATTGTTTCCAGTGTCTTCTGGGCCTTTAACTTTTAATTGTGGATCTTGATCTTTCCACCACCCAGGTCGCCTGACGCTTTGTACAGGAGACCATCGAAATCCGGATCGCCACCGGGCGCCCAGATCCTGATCACGAAACGGTCAGGCTGGGTGATACCGTCCCTGGCATCGACACGGAACGGGAACTCCCCTTCTAGTCCTTTAATCGTGGCCGTACCATTGAATTTAGCCCAGTTGTTGTTCGTTAGCACGAGCCATTCGTAATCAACCGATTTCAGATTGATTCCTCCCACCTTGTACTGGAATTCCAGGTTGCCACTGGGGGCTGTCGATTGTCCGTTCTGGTACTTCACGACAAAGCCAAAGTTGGCCTTGCTTGTGCCATCCAAATTCGGCATGAGGTCATCCAGGTCGGAATTACCTGGGCTACCCGGGACGAACCATCCGCCACCTGTAGCGAAGCCAGCTGAGGGGTCGTAAACGACCACGAACTGGTGGCGTAGTGGGTCGCTAGAGCCGCCGTCATCGTCCGTGACGACCAGGTCCACCCACAGTACGTCCGGCGACGCGAAGGTCCGACTGCCCGAGATCGAGTTTTCGACAATGGTCACTCCGGTGACAACGCCGTCGCTCCAGTGGAGTTCCGCTGTGTGACTGTCAGCTACCACATCGCCGAACGTTCCCGTACATACCACAGCACTTCCGACCGCTACCGGGTCAGACGGGCATCCGAATGTGAGTGCGACAGGAGCCACGTTGTTAACCGTGAGATCAAACGTCACAGGAACGCCTACTTCACCTGCAGCGTCCGTCGCGGTAATGGTCACTGTATCCGAGTCATCAGGTCCGTCGACGGTCGCAAGAGACCATGACCACGTTCCAGAATTACCAGACGTCTGCGTGATAGTTCCGGATGAGGCAGAGATGGTAACTTCATCATCAGCATCGGGGTCCGAGAACGTTCCGGAGTTGATGGCGAGACTGCCCTCGTCCACTACCACCGAATCCACATCAACCGTGACGGTCGGCGGTTCGTTTGGCTCCGCACATGGAATGAACAACTCCGTGCTTGGCCCAGGGAACGGGCTGTGATCTGCGCCCACGCCACCGGCAACCAGGACTCTGCCCCCCGGTAGTGCCACAGTTCCACCGGAACTGATCAACCTACGTGGGAAGTGGAGATCTGGCCAGGCGGACCATGTCAGCGATGTTGGATTGTAGATCTGGACGTCATTGACGTCGATTCCAGACGCGTGTCCGGAAACGCTCAAAATCTCGCCGGATTCCAGGCTGATCGAGTCATGCCATCTGACCGATTGAACCATATCACGGGATCCTGGAGAAGACTCTGGAATCCAGTTGCCCGAACCGGCGTCAAACACGTCCGTGGATGCCAGAGAAGTCCCGGAATTCAGCTCCCCTCCAAACACAACTGGGTTTCCGTCTCCTCCAACAGCCATTTCTCCCCAGTAGCGCGGGTCTGACATGTTGCCGACCGGTGTCCATGTGTCTGTAGCGACGTCATACACCTCGGCGGTATTCAGGATCACCCAGACCTGTTCAAACCCGCCGGCCGCGAGAATTTTCTCGTTCCCCGATCCATCGAAGAAAACAGCAGTCGCATGGTTTTGCCTACGGGTGCCCATCGAGGCAACTTTCTCGACGTCCCAGTCTGCAGGATCAAGGCTGGAATCCACCCGAATTATGTATGTATTCGTTGTGCCAGTTGGATTACTTGAAGGATTCACACCCCCCGTTACGATGACGTCCCCGGAGGCCAATTTTTCAGTACGCATCCCTGAGCGGCGGTCACTCACCTGTGTCCCGACGAGAGGATCCTGCAATTCAGGACCCCTGGCCCATGAGTTTGTTCTCAGGTCGTAAACCACGGTCGACGCATAAAGGGAGTCCGAACCGGATATACCGCTTGTTCCGCCGATCAGGATTGCTCGGTATTCGTCAAGAACTACCGATTCGTACTGACCGCGATCTTCCGGCAATGCCGGCCCGACATCCCAAGAATTTTCGGATACATCGTACAAGTCAACGCTGCCCAAATGGGCGTTGTGGTTGTTCGTGTCGTAGCCGCCCGCCGCAACCACCAGATCATCTTCAGCCCCAGGACCTCCTGGCAGGAAGAAAGGATCTATACCCGCACGTTCAACGCTAAGTGCATCGTCTATGACAATCCATTCGCCGGGTACGGTCCCGCCACACTCAGGCGGGGTGGACGAGTTAGCACCCTCCACCGCATCAACTCCCTGTTCGGATTGCAACAATCCGATGAACGTAATTCCTAGGATCAAGGCAAGTGTGAAGAGCTTACGCATGAGTAGTCCTCGTTGTTGGGTGGAATTAGTCTGGTGCCACATCAACATGCAAGCTACTCAGACATGGCGCGAGGACAGAAAGTAACCGCCTGAAACTGGTAATAGCGTTACGTAGCACGCGGGAGTGACGCGGTTTGACGGGGGTCAGGCCGATTGCCCCCCGGGCCCTGGATCAACGAGATGTGACGACGAACAAGCGACCAGCATTCGGTGAAGTGAGGTAAAAAGTTGACCGCGCCGTGTTCCCTACCATCTCGCCTGAGTAGATTCCCGGCCCACTGATCAATTCCAGAGTTTCGTCCAACTCCCAACTACCCTGTGAGTTATAGGCGTAGCGGACTACCGTTAGCCCTGTTCCGGGAGAGTTGGTCGATTCGACAGCGGATCGGAATATCAAGATTCTGTCTGATCCGGCGCCGACCGCCTTATCTAAGGCCGTTCCGTTAATTGTCTGGACCGGTTCCAAGGTGTCTGAATCCAGTACCAGGGCACGTTGTTCAAATTCTCGGGCTCCACTCCCGATGAACAATATCGGAGAAGGTCCATCTTTTGTTGTCCCGGCGTAAGTTGCCCCACCGGCATCTCCAAACGTGAATGAGGCGAGGACGCCACCGGTTTTCGCATCCATGGCATATGCGGTGTCTTCAGTCACCGTGTCCGCTTTTTGCCCGTAAATAACGGCACCGTCGTCAGATATAGCGGGTTGGGCCCCTCGCATACCGTCAAACTCAACAGTATTCAACAGCTCTCCTGAAGAGTTGATTTCAAGCCATCCATGGAGACCAACGACGTAGATGGAATCATTTAACCCGGCGGACTGAATGATGCCTCCTCCCCCAAACTCCAAATCGTCCGAAGCGTGCACTGCAATGATGGAAAGATCATCCGGATCTATCATTGTTACGATGGACAATTTGCCCTCAAAACCGGAAATTAACATCGCCCGTTCATCTCGTGACATCAGCATTTCGGCGGCCTGATGGCGCAGGAACCCGGGAATCGCTAACGTCTCGACGGGCTCAAGCGACGTGGCGTCAATCACATGCAACTTGTTTTTGTCCGCAATGTAGATCCTGTTGCGTGTTTCTGATATTGCTAGCGGGCCGGGAGCCGAATCCGGGCCCAGATTTAACACGTCGGTCAAAATCAACTCGGAGTCGGCATCAGCAGCTGTAAAACACGCGACATCCGACGCTAGACCCGGACCACCTATCAATGTCTCTCTGACAAATACGCAGCGGCTTTCACTTTCTGCTCGTCGACTGATAATTAGTGGAGATCCCCCGGTGGTGACGCGACCGAGAATCTGTAATCCGGGCCACTCGTAAACACTGAATAGGCTTCCGGGGGCCGCATCGGATCGAATTTCGATCGAATACTGATCACCGTTCCGAATCACTGTTGGTCTCGGATTGTTAGACCTTGAAACGTCTACATCCGATCCAACTGTCGAGATCTGAACGTCCCAGTCAAGATCGTTGTCGTGAAGGGAATCCGATACATCGTTTAGCGCCAAGTAAAGAGGAGCGCGCTCATTGGCCTCAAACACGCTGTTAGATCCCAGGAAAAAGGGTCGTCCTGCATCCCCGACCTTTGCAATCAAGGAATATGCAGGTAGATCTGGAGCTAACCACGGCGCTCCACTAAACACCACCCGTCCAATAGGACTTACCCCAAATTGGCTTGAGACTCCATCGGGTGTCGAGGTGGAGCCGGCGATGTATTCGACACGCCCTGTGGCATGTGAGGCATATCGCACGCCTGACTCCACCGTGATCCCGGAATTGACCCACCCGGAGACAGCCGCCACTTGAACGACGCCATCACTCCGATCATCAGACATCGCCACGAATATGGCCAGCACGGCGATGGCAATTGCAATCAATCCTGTGATGCTCGATAACAATTTCCGATTGAACCGATTCGACCATCGAAGCCTAGACACGATTTGCCCATCTAAGACTCGGCCTTCCGCGCTGAGGCATACGCGATAAACACCCGTCCCGTCTCGGCTACTGAGTGCGGCGGTATAGCCAACATCAACCAGATAATCTCCCTTCCCACGGAGCGTCTCCGTTGATAGCACCTTGAACAGAAGATTACGCTCGTCCGACAGTCGTTGATCGGTGGCGGCGATGGCAATTGCCTCAAGTTCCCATCGTTCAAGCGGCCTCAAGTTTGGCGTATCAATTTCGGCCGGGGCAAGTGCCTCTTGACTCCACGTAGCTGTCTCATTCACGGCCCGAAAATCCGGTTGAATATCCGTGTCTATCAAATGGGACAATCGTTCAGTGAACTCGATCGCGTTTTGCGGTCTATGCTCAGGGTTCCGATCCGTACACGACAGGACCAAATCCCTGATCTCCCCTCCTATCGAGTCAATCTCTGGGGCCAACGCGTGGATAAAATTCCCATCTTCATCCCGCGCATATTCCGGCATCCTCCCGGTAATTGTGAAAGACAACAGGCACCCAAGAGAGAACACGTCGGATCGCAAGTCACCTCTGTTCGAGTCAAACAGCTCTGGCGCCATAAATCCCAGAGTTCCTGTCGGCCTTGTGAGGTCAACCTAAGCAGGGTGCGCCAGGACACGTGCCATCCCAAAATCGGTGACCTTCGCGACGCCCGCGTGGTCGAACAGGACGTTACTCGGCTTGATGTCTCCGTGTACGATCCCAAGTACGTGGGCTCTACCCACCCCCGACCCGACTTGGAGCAGGCAAGAGGCTGCGTCCCTAAGAGGAAGAGACCCACCGTCAGGCAACTGTTCCGAGAGGGATTCTTGAAGGTGTTCGAAGGCAACGTAGGGGAGTCCCGCATCACTTCCGTATTCGATAATCCTGACAACATTGGGATGTCCGAGAAGCTGCGCTAAACGCGCCTCTGTAAAAATGCGTTCGGCGTGTGTGTCAGACCGGACCAGTTTCACAGCCACCGAACCACCATAATCAAGCGGGTTCAGTACAACAGAGTGGATCGGTACACACAGATAAACGGTCCCCTGCCCTCCCGAGCCGAGTTCGCGTATCACGCGGTATCGGCCAATTTCCTCGGGCGCGGCGGATGTGCCTACTGGAACCTCACTCATTTAGCCGAAGGATATATCCGCGGTTTCTCACAGCAACGATATCGATGGCACCGTCTGAAAGATCCTGGAACGAAGATCTGATACGCCCAACCTGGGTCCGAATCGACGCGGAACTCACTGCCGTTGGATCATCTTCCGGCCAGCCCTCTGCTTTGAGGTACGCGTGGTCGGCCAGTTCGCCAGACCGTTTGAACATTGCGTGGAGCAGATCAAATTGTTTGCTACTCAGCCTGGGCTTTAGTTGCAGTGAACCAAGTCTGATCGTACGAGATTGGTCGTCGATGGATATTTTTCTGCGAGCGTCGCCACTTGGCACGTCAAGGCCCATCGAAACCGTTTCGTAACTGCTCAATAGTTTGAATGTGAAGGCACCCCTAGCGATCTCGGCCACAGACCCTGTCTCTAACGGTAACGGCTCAGCACCGACCTTCTTACCATTCAATTGGGTACCATTTTTGCTTCTTAGATCAGCGATAAAAACCGAATCTTGATCAATCGTTAAGACAGCATGTTGGCGTGATACGTATTTGTGACCAAACACGATATCGGACCCTGGATGTGAGCCAATGATCAATCGCTTTTTCCACAAAGGTATAAGTGTCGGTGCGGGCAGACCTTTTTCGACCAGAATCGCCCCACGGGTATTCAAGCAGTTCTCCTCTTAAGATTGTTCACTTGATGCCCGATTCGCTCCACGCTCAAGTAATACATCGCCGAAGTGAGGATATTAACAGCCACTATTTGTAGGGACACGAAACGCTGCTAATTTGCGCTTGACTGCGATCATCGTGATATCAGACATAAAGCAATTGAACTCATCAATTGCCGATTTCCTACACGGTTCTTGTCAAACACCCCGCGGTGGTTTCACGCGTTGGATCGCATAGTAGGTGCCGATTATGAGGCCGAGGATTGCCGTGAAATCACCAAATATGGTGAGCACCAGGAACGACGACAGCACGGATAGTCCGGCTACCCACTGCAGTGACTTGCTTTGCTTGTAGCCGCTGGCCCGATACACGACCTCGCCGACGGCCCATCCGATAGCACCGACGATGATGATGCCGAAGAACGGGATCTGGAAGAACACGACTATGGCACCCGCAAGTAACGACAACCCTACAGCCGTCCCAACCCCGGCCAACGCTGCCTTACCTAGCTCCCCCGAACTCGTTTGAAACATCGGCGGCGGCTTGATCTGCGCGCAGTCCGGGCAGCGCGAGCCGACGTCTGTCTGGATGAGACAGTTCGGGCAGATCAGTTCGTTGCAGCGCCCGCAGCGGAGATTTGTCTCTGTCTCGGGATCTCGCGGGCAGGTTGTTACGTGTAATTCGGCCATCGGAACGACAGATTGCCTCAAGCGCTATCTGTCGGTGTCTCCTCTCAACCAGGCTTCCCGGTCCTTGATATCTCGGTCGTATATGAGCCGGTTCCAGTAAAGCCGGGTCCGGGTCGTTTCCTTGTTCTCAACGTTATCGGGACATACAGACCGTTCACCTGGATTAGATGCTACCCGCTTGATTCCTGATATGACCGCGAACAAGGCCGCGTAAACGACGTATTCCACGGGCAGTCCGACGATCGCCACGATAACGGGCTGAAGCAGGAAAGCGATCACCCACCCCACCGGTGAGTTACGTGTGATAACCCAGTAAACGAGGCCGATCCCGGCGAATACGAACCAGATCGGCCAGGCCATTACGAGCATCACTCCGCTCCCGGTACCCAGTCCTCTCCCACCAGTAAACCGCAAAAATATGGACCAATTGTGTCCAAGCAACGCAGCGGTGCCCGCTATGGCCTCCACACCGTTTCCATAGTCCAGTACCTGTCCTGCAAGGATTACGGGGACAGGTCCTTTGATAAATACATCGAACGCCATAACCGCAAGTCCCGGCAATTTTCCGAGCACCTGGATGGCGTTTGCGCCGCCAACGTTGCCGCTGCCTAGAGCGCGGATGTCCGCGCCACGTCCAAACCTGACGGCCAGGTATGCCGTTGGGATCGATCCGAACAGGTATGCGCCCATTGCGAGCGCCAGGACACTGCCCGCAGGAGCACCCAGGATTTCCATCTCAACCGACGCCGGTGGCCGAGCCGTTGCCAGGTAGCTCTGGCGCGGTTGGGATCATCGCTTTCCACCTCTCGGCGGCTGCCTGCAACCTGTCGACAGCCTCGAGTGGCGGGCCGACGGTATTTGGGTCACCGGGTACGATCTCTTCCGATGTCCCCCATGCGTGGTAGTCGCTTCCGCCCACCGCGATCAGGCCATTACGTGTAGCAACCTCCAGCCGTCTCTCACGGTCGCTGTTGCCGTACTTGGGGGCGAACACCTCGATACCGTCCAAACCCTCGTCCACAAGGAAGCCCAGTACGTTCCGCAGGCCTTTGACGGTCTGTGGGTGTGCCAGCGTGGCGGTGGCCCCAACGGAGTGGAGGAAGCGAACGCCGTCGGCCGGCGTCGGCTTGGGTCGTTTCACCCGGGCAAGCCCGTCATTGCCCAGATAACGTTGGAATGCATCCTGCGCGTGCTGCACATAACCGGCCTCTTCCATGGCGCGTGCGATGTGAGGCCTTCCTACGGCTCCGTCAGCTATCTCCAGGACTCGTTCCCACTCGATCTTGATACCCAGCTCGGCAAGTTTCTCCACCGTGCCACGCGCCGCTTCGACCCGACCATTGCGGAGATGTTTCAGGTAGTCCTGAAGACCAGGTGCATTTGGATCAATGAAATGGCTGATGAGATGGACCTCGGAGTCGCCGTCCTCGGTGCCTAGCTCTATACCCGGGATGATCGTGAGTTGCGGGTGTCGCTCTGCTGCCGCCAGCGCTTCGTCAACGCCCTCGGTAGAGTCGTGATCGGTGACAGCAACGATCTTGAGCGATGTTTTTGATATCTGCTCTATCAGCTCGGTCGGCGTTAGTTGACCGTCCGACGCCGTCGTATGCAGATGTAGGTCTACGACAGGCGGCGCGACCCCTCCGGCGGCGCTTTCGACGCCGTTAGAGCGTTTCATCTGGGGGTCATTGGAGTCGGGCGAGCTCAACACGTGGTCCAGGCAATTTTGTGGGCGACGGTCCGAAAGTCATATCGACGATCAGTAGCCACAGGATACAGGTGATCCGGGGGATATCTCACCGGGTAATTAACTCTTCAATGTTCCTCGCATCAATGATCCCTAAGTTCCCGAACGCGACACGGGGTCGTTCTAATGAACGACCCCGTGCAATTTTCTCTGCTTGATTAGCGGACCAGATCAGCGAGCGACCTCAACCGACCGTGACTCACGGATCACAACAACCTTGATCTGTCCCGGGTAGGACAGCGTGCTTTCGATCCGGTTCGTGATGTCACGAGCCAGAACTGCGCAAGCAGCGTCGTCGACAACATCCGGCTGCACCATCACCCGGACTTCACGTCCGGCCTGGATGGCAAAGCAGCGTTCCACGCCCTCGAACCCACGTGCAGCGTCCTCAAGCTCCTGCATACGCTGTACGTATCGTTCCAGCGTGTCACGTCGCGCCCCGGGACGCGCCGCGCTGATGGCGTCTGCGGCGGCCACAATGAAGGCCTCCGGGGTCGTCATCTCGGAATCGTGATGCTGTCGAATCGGATCTGCGATCTGGTCCGACACGTTGTACTTCAACACAAGATCAGCGCCGATCTCGGCGTGTGGACCTTCCACCTCGTGGGTCAGGGCCTTACCGATATCGTGCAGGAACCCGGCAACCCGGGCACGTTCCACGTTTGCGCCAATCTCCGCCGCGATCATGCCCGCAAGCAGTCCCACTTCGACAGAGTGCCGAAGCACGTTCTCGCCGTAGCTGTATCGGAACTTCAGGCGGCCAACAATCTTGACCAGTTCGGGATGCAATCCCTTCACGTTGGCCTCAAACACCGCCTCTTCACCCGCCTTCTGGACGACTGCGTCGACCTCGAGACGGGCCTTGGCGACCTGTTCCTCAACACGAGCCGGATGTATCCGCCCGTCTTGAATCAGAGTGCCCAGCGCAATTCTTGCCACTTCACGACGTATGGGATCGAAACACGAAATCGTGACCGCTTCCGGCGTTTCGTCGATTATCAAGTCGACACCGGTAGCTGCCTCAATTGCACGAATATTCCGACCTTCACGGCCGATTAAACGGCCCTTCATGTCGTCGTTAGGAAGCGGAACCGAAGATACGGAGCTGTCCGACACAACATCAGAAGCTAATCGCTGGATAGCACCGGCGAGGATATTCCGCGCCTGCCCCTCAGCATGTTCCCGTGCTTCAGCTTCGGCGTCGCGGTAGCGACGTGCCAGATCGAACTGGATGGCTTCTTCGGCGCGTGACATCTGCATCTGACGTGCGTCATTTGCGGAAAGTCCGGAGATCTCTTCTAAGCGTTCGGTCTCTCTCTGAGAGATTTCCTCTATTCGTGCCGTTTCAGTTTTACGAAGCTCTTCGAACTCCGTCCGTTCGGTCTCGAGTTGCGTCTGGAGTCTTTCCAGACCACGGTTTGTTTCATCCAGCGCGCCGGAACGTTTTTCCAGCGATTCTTCGCGTTGTTCAACGCGTCGTTCGTGTCTTTGTATTTCCTGCCGTTCGGCTCGGACATCCGCTTCAGCAGCGGTTCTGGTTTTTATTCCTTCTTCTTTGGCTTCGAGCAGTATTTCCTTGCTGCGTGCGTCAGCTCGGCGAATCTGTTGTTCTGCCGCTTCTCGGGCAGCTTGCTGCCTCCGAGAAGTAAGTGCGCTTCGCAGGTAAATTAGAAAACCTGCGATTACGCCAACCAGTAGAGCCGTAATTACGGCAGTCAGGGCGAGGTCCATGAGTACCTCCTCGACCGTCCTGCCTGGGGTTGACGGGCCGTTTTTTGAGGTAGGCCCGCCGACATATCCAGTAAAGCCATACTAGGGTGGGCCTAATAGGCCGTCAATAAGACACACGCTCCCGGTATCGTTACCGGATAGGCAAACGCGTTGCAGGGTCGCATCTGGAAACACCTTCAGTACCCTGCTGACCTGATCAAGGAATTCGCTGATTGAATAGAGACGATTTGTCCAATTACAAGGAGACGCTGGGCGCGCCCGACTGGCTGCGGTGGACGCTGCTTGCGGCGCTCCTACTGATCGTATCGACCATCGGCGTGCGGATTGGGTCCGGGACGATCGGCGGCGGAGAGGGGACGGCGGCGTGGATCGCGGCGCTGCTCTCCGGTGGCGCGTTGTTGTTCGTTTACTGGAACTTTCTGACGCTTGAAGTCTCGGTCGCGGGCGGAATGTTCACGTTCGCGTATGGGATTGTCCGACACACAGTTGTGATCGGTCAGATCGAGTCCGTGGAGTCCGACGCCTACCGTTGGGCCCGTTACGGCGGCTGGGGTTACAGCCGTGGGCCGCTGGGACGTCGGGCATGGAGTATGCCGGGCGTGAAGACGGGGGTCGTGGTGGTGGTGCAGGAATCCGGTAAGCGACGGGAGTACTTCGTGTCGTCACACGTGCCGCTGAAGTTGGAAGAGGCAATACGCGCTGGTATGGCGGAAAAGACCGAGCCGCAGAACCACGTCATTCCCGAGTAATCGGAAATCCAGTAGCAGCTTTCGTAGTTAGCGCAGGTTGAATAAGGTCAAGCGTTTCTGGATTCCCACCTGCGTGGGAATAACGTGTGCTGTTGTAGATTCCAGATCAGGCGAAACACCCACCCTGAGGCTCTCGAAGGGCGGGGATGGCGACTCGACCGATGTCGCACAATGCGATGTCGTACTACCACGCTCCTATCGGCACACCCCTACGGTTTCGCGTCATACTCTGCTTCCTCAAAGGGGTAGAGCGGGATTCGACGACGTTCGTAGGTGAATGTATCGAGATCTGCTGTGGTTACACCCGGTGTGTTGACAAGGATCACTTCCGCGGCGATCGGCTGGTAGGCCGGGCGGGGCGACACGACGCCCTTCGCCACGACTACCCGATAGCTCTCCGGCCAGATGCCGATGTGATACATCTGCTCACGGCTGGTGTTGCCGCTTCGACGACCTGTTAGCAAAATAGTGTGGCCGTCCGTCGTGTCCAACCGGATGCACGTACCCGCGGAGAAGTATCGGTAGCCGCCGTGGATGGGGCGGGTTTCCTCAAAATCGCCATCGGAAACCGCCCGAACCTTCCCCGTCACCAGCACCGGCTCGCCATGCATGTTGTCGGTCTTACCACCAACTTCAAGAGTGACCTTCCCTCCGGTTCCGGCGGCCACACATGCCTCAACGGCCTCCGGGTCGTAGAGCGACAGAAGCAGACCTTTCACGCCCATCTGCTTCGCCTGGGCCAGGATGAAAGTGGAGTCAGCAGATGATCCGGCACCAATGTTGTCTCCGACATCCATCAGCACAATCGGGCCAAGGTGCGAGTGGTCACTGTCTGCGATCGGAGCGGAGAGTGCGCTTCCATCGTCCGGCACAAAGTTCGTCACGCCATCGGGTTTCGGACCAACGTAGCGTTCTTCCGCCATCGTGAGCGCTTCGACCACGCTTGGCACCGGCACATTGAGCTCTACTCGCTGTTCCCAGGCACGGGCCGCCATCCAGAGTGACGCGCTTTTTGCCGCCTCCAGGTCATCATCCGAGATGGCTATGAAACTCATGCCCATCTCTTCGACATCTGCATACGGATAGCCTTCGGCCACGCTTGTGTCCAAGATTCCCGGGCGATCGTTGGCGGCCAGTGCATCGTCCACAAGTCCCTTCATCGGCTCCTCGCCGGTGAATTGCCGGACGATGTTGACCAGTACAGGCGGAGTTTCAATCCATTGCACCGGCTTAATCTCACCTTTGGCCGTCCTGTAGATCAGGTCAGCGGTCTTGCGGCCGCGTATCCGGGTATCCAAATGAGGGTTGGTGCGCCATACAACACACGCGGTCGTGCGCTCAATCAGCTCTTTGGAGATGTTGGAGTGCATGTCCAGGGTGATCCCGACAGGAATGTCCGGCCCGACGATTTCGCGGATGGCCCGTGCGAACTCGGCATCCATGTCCGGGAATTCTTCGGACACGGCAGCGCCGTGATTGGCTATTAAGACAGCGTCCCACGGTCCCTGGTCACGCAACATCCCCAACATCTCGCCCGATATCCGGTCATAGGCATCTTTGGTGATGGTGCCTATCGGGCCGGTTCGCGCAAACATCAACGGGACTAACTCAAAGCCCAGATCACGGGATGCTTCTACGTACCCGGCGATGGTGTAGTTGGATTCAGCGTGCCTCTCAAAAATCTCATCGCCTCGAAGCAGCTCCACCTCCACGAACTTGTCGTACTCAGCCGGTACGAGCGAGAAGGTATTGGTCTCGTGCGAGATACCCAGGGTGGCGATGCGCATTTGTTGTCCTGTCGATGTGAGGGAATTTCGGTCTGATTGGAGAGTTGGCCAGCAGATCAACTGTGATCTGGTCGCCCCCTGCCGGTTGTACCAGGCGGCATGATCTTCGCCCCGGAAAAATAACGCAACCGTCGTCACCAATTCATACGTCGATCAAGCCATTCCGGGAGTCGATTTCAGACCTCTTAAACGACGAAATACCGTTCCCTCACACCTCTTGTGCTTTTTTTCACGTTACGTTCATTATTGATACATCTACACTCACGAATCCCTCACATCTCCCCATAGAGAATTGTCCTTGAGAGCTAAACACCCACCGGGATCTGATGCGAAGGTCGCACGCAGGTCCGGCGGGAGATGGGAGAGAGGTCATGACCGCACTAAGGAAGTTGACCGGCATTGCGTTGCTGGCGCTTGGAGCGGGTGTAGTGATTATTGGTGCCTTCTTCATCCAGCAGGGATTCTCGGCCGAGTCAGAGATTAAAGACCGGATGGCCGCCGAGGCCGTCACGATCACGATCGATGACGTGGCGTACCCGGTGGACAACGGAGACCGTGCGACGGCACAGGCCCTGATCATCAGGTCCCACACGCTGGAGAAGTACGGGCCATGGCAGACCCTGGAGCGGGGTAGCGACGAGAGAGCCTCTCTCCTTGACGGTCTGACCCTCCGGAACTCCCTCAACATGGCCCGCATGGGTCTGGACCTCAGCCTGATGGTGAAGGCGATTGGTGGAGTGTTCATGGTCGTCGGTCTGGGATTCGCAACGACAGGCGCGGTGGTCTACACCCTGGCGGCCCGTCACGAGGCGAAGGAACGAGTACAGGCAAGGGAGGCGGTACCGGCCTACGCGGTCTAGCCCGGTAACCGGCAAGAACGGCCCGGTTGGCCAAACCCGGATGAATATCCGGGAGCGGCGACCGGGCCGTTTCGCGTTTGGGCGTGGTTCCGGTCCATCAGGCCTGAGACTGTAGGGGCGGTGCTTGCCCGCCCTCTTTTGGGAACGACGTACCGTCTGTGTGAGGTAGCCGCTCTCGGCACTGACGCTCTAACGAGCGCCACACCCCCCCCCCCTCACCCCGACCCTCTCCCGACCGGGAGAGGGGACGCGTTGTTGCTCATCGGACCCTTCGAGAGCCTCAGGGTGGGTTTGCGCGCATTGTGCGTATTTGCCGTACGCCGCTACAGGTTCCCGCTAACCCTCGTACGCGTATTTTTCTGCGGCGACTTCATCCAGGTCACAGCCCCAACCCGGGGCTGTCGGGATAGCCATGTAGCCGTCTTTTAGCTCCGGCAATGTCGTCGTTAGTTCATCACGCCACGGGGACGAGTCGATGTCCGTTTCCATGATCCTCACGTTGGGGATCATCGCCGTGAACTGCAGGCTCTGGAACGTTGCGAGGTGCGATGTGTAGTTGTGGGGAGCGACGTTCATCTCGTACAACTCGGCGAGATCTGCCACTTTTTTAGCCTGTGAGAAACCCTGCCACGGCACGTCAATCTTGACAGTGTCCATAGCTCGAAGCTCGAAGAATCGCTTGTACTCGCGTACGCCGAGAAGTTGCTCGCCGGTAGTTATCGGCGTTCGGGTCGACGACTTGATCTGGGCCAACGGTTCCGGCTCGAACTTGTCGAACTCCAGCCACATAAGGTTGTACGGCTCAAGCGCCTGTGCAAGCCTGATGGCGCCTTCAGTCTTGAACTCGTAGTGGATATCGAGAGCGATGCCGATATTTGGTCCGGCGGCCTCTCGCATGACAGAGATCTGCTTGACCGCGTGCTCTATCAGGTCCGGGTTGGCGTTCTGATCAAAGTCGCCAGCGAACACATCTCGCATCCGTCTTGGGGGATCGCCCGGGAAGATGATGTTGGATTTGAAAGCGCTAAATCCGGCGTCGGTCGCTTCCCGCACGCAGTCGGCGACGTCGTCCCAGGTCCGCAGCGGAGCTACACCCATCTCATCGGCGCGCCCCTGCGCCCGGTACGATGCCAGGTGAGACCAGTACACCTGCTGGCGCTCCCTGAACGGACCTCCAAGTAACCGGTACACCGGCATGCCAGCGGCCTTGCCCTTGATGTCCCAGAGCGCCAGTTCGATGCCAGCGATCGCCATCGAAGTGGCACCACCCGAGACCTGCGCGGTGGCCCGATACATTTCCAGGTAGTGCCGCTCGACCGGGTCAGGGTCTTTGCCGATGAGTGTTTTACCGAGGTCTTCGACCAGTCCAACCTGGCCTTTCGGATAGGAACCGGATCCGAACTGGCTGTAACCGGTAATACCGGCATCGGTGCGGATTATGCAGAAGAGCCATGGCCCTCCGCCACCTGTGCGGACGACTCGGGTTTCGACGGCTGTGATTTTCATGTGCTGAAGGTCCTGTTCGGTTGGTGTAGCGGGTTAAGGACGTAGGAGTGGGCAGCGGCCCACCCGGGGCGGATCGCTATCCGCTCGTACAGATGTCGAGTTATCCGTCGAATCTGTACTTCTTCAGGGCGTCCTCATTCAGGTCACTGCCCCAGCCCGGTGTCTGCGGGATCGCCATGTATCCGTCCTTGATGTCCGGTAGGACGGTCGTTAGCTCGTCACGCCAGGGTGCAGCGTCCACGTCGGACTCCATGATCCGCACGTTTGAAACAGCAGCCGTGAGATTGAGACTCTGGAAGCTGGACAGGTGCGAGCCGTAGTTGTGCGGGGCGATGTTCAGGTCGTAAGTCTCCGCCAGATCGGCCACCTTCTTGGACTGCGAAAAGCCCTGCCACTGCACGTCCACCTTCACGGTGTCCATGGCGTGACGCTTGAAGTAGGGCTGATACTGGCGCACGCCCAGAAGCTGCTCACCCGTACAAATTGGCGTGGTGGTGGAGGCCTTTAGCTGGGCCAGGGCCTGTGCGTCCTGGTTATCGATCTCTAGCCACATCAGGTTGTGTGGCTCAAGTTCACGGGCGATACGAATCGCCCCTTCCGTCTTGAAGTTGTAGTTGATGTCGAGGGCGATACCGATGTCCGGGCCGACTGCCGATCGCATTGCACCTATTTGCCGCTCGGCGTGATGCACCAACTCAGTGGTTGCGTTCTGGTCGTCCGACTGGAAGAAGCCCTGGTTGATGGCACTGGCGTTCTCGCCGTGGAAGACGATGTTGGTCTTGAAGGCCGTGTAGCCTTTCTCGACCGCCTCTGCCGCGCAGTCCGCAACGTCCTCAAGCGTCAATAACGGTGCCCCGCCGTAAAGCTCTGCGTTCTCGGCGCGGTAAGTCGCCAGGTGGGACCAGTAAACGCGCTGTCTGTCCCGGTGGGGGCCCCCGACGAGTTGGTGGACCGGGACGCCATAGCGCTTGCCCTTGATGTCCCACAGGGCGAGTTCGATCCCTGCGATGGCCATGGCCGTAGCTCCACCTGACATGGACCGCGTCTGTCGGTACATGTCCATGTAGAACTTTTCGACCGGGTCCGGGTCCTTACCGATCAACCAGCCGGACAGGTCCTCGATTATTCCGGGGAGACCATGAGCGAACTTGCCTTCGCCAAACTGGCTGTAGCCGGTGATGCCTTCATCGGTTCGGACGGCGCAGAAAAGCCACGCTCCCCAGCCGCCGGATTTGACCGGGAAGGTTTCGATGCCGGTGATCTTCATGTGTGATTGTCCATTTGTCTGGTGTAGGGGCGTATGGCAACACGCCCACCAATCCTCGGTCACGGGCGTATTGCCATACGCCCCTACATGTTCCCGTTATTCCTTGTAGGCGTATTTCTTTGCCGCCGCTTCGTCAAGATCCGTGCCCCAACCGGGTCCGGTCGGAACGGTCATGTAGCCGTCTTTGATCTCGGGCAAGCTGGTGGTGAGTTCGTCACGCCAGGGGGCAGAATCGACGTCCGATTCCATGATCCTGACGTTCGAAACAGAGGCCACGAGGTTCAGACTCTGGAAGCTAGACAGGTGCGAGTTGTAGTTGATGTCCAGGAGGATATCGATGTCCGGACCGACGGCCTCTCGCATGGCACCGATCTGGGTTTTGGTGTGCCGAACGAGGTCGGTCGGGG
>JABIGL010000146.1 GCA_018650185.1 Chloroflexota bacterium | reverse complement strand
GGCAAATGGCGCGGTCGGAAACCTGGAAAAGTTGATCAAGGGCGCACACGATTCCGGAATCCCGGTCTTTGTGTCCCCGCACTATTACTATCCCCAGGATCACAAATGGCAGTTCGGCGGCGCTCTGGAAAAGATGATGCACGCCATTGGGATGTTTGATCGCGGGAATGCCCTGTCCGTAGATGGATTCGAGGGTTCTGGCGCAGACTGGGTCAACCCGCTCAAACCGTTGCTCCAGCGCGACGATGTCACGGTGTCCAGCCCTCACAAGGTATATGGCCCGGAATCGAACGACCTTGCCCTTCAGCTCCGCAAGCAGAAGATCGACAAAGTGGTGCTTGCCGGGATGTCCGCCAACCTCTGTGTTGAGGCGCACATGCGCTCTCTGCTTGAGGACGGATTTGAGGTTGCGGTGGTGAGCGACGCCACTGCGGCGGCGATTCTCCCGGGCGGGAACGGTTACGAGGCGGCTCTCCTAAATTTCAGGATGATGGCCAGTTCCGTGCAGTCCACCGACGAGATCGTGGCTGCATTTAACGGTTAGTCACCCAGCGTCTGTTTCGACGGAATAACGAAAGGCCCGGCGGGAGTTACTCCCGCCGGGCCTTTTTGTTGGATCGATGTTTTTGTGCGACGCCCTACTCGTCCGACACTTTGATAAGTAGCTTGCCGAAGTTTGCTCCGCCCAGCTGGCCTATGAAGGCTTTCGGGGCGTTCTCAAAGCCTTCGACCACATCCTCCAGATACTTGATCTGGCCGTTTTTGACCCACTGCGCCAGCCTTGCACGTCCTTCTTCATAGCGGTCCTCCCATCGGAACACGAGGAAACCCTCGACTACCGCCTGCTTTGCGTGGACGAAGCGCATTACGCGCGGACCCATTGATGGAGTGTCTTCGTTGTACTCGGAGATCCGCCCGCAGATCGCCATTCGTGCGTACAGGTTGAAGTAGGGCATGACGGCTTCCGTGATCTCGCCACCGACGTTGTCGAAATAGCCGTCGACGCCGTTCGGGCATGCGGCCTCTATGGCCGACGCCACGTCCTGCGTCTTGTAGTTGATGCCGGCATCAAAACCGAGTTCATCCACGATGTAGGAGACCTTTTCGTCGGATCCTGCGATGCCGACCACACGGCAGCTCATGATCTTCGCTATCTGTCCGACGATCGCACCTACCGCCCCGGATGCTGCGGACACGACGATGGTGTCGCCGGGTTGCGGTCGGTTGACCTCAAGCAGGCCAAAGTAGGCGGTGAGGCCGGGCATACCAAGAACGCCGACGGAGGTGGAGATAGGGCCGAGCGAGGTATCTACGGTGTGCGCACCGGTCACGTCCAGGATGCCGTACTCCTGCCAGCCGATGTGTCCGCGGACTATGTCACCGGATTTGAAGCCTTCCAGCTTGCTTTCCACGACGCGGCCGACCGATTCACCTTGCAGCACTCCACCTATCGGCACCGGTTCCGCGTAAGACGGTCCATCCCTCAGGCGACCGCGCATATACGGGTCGATCGACATCCACAGGTTTTTGACGAGGAGTTCGCCGTGTCTCGTCTCAGGGATCGGTGTCTCGATTAGTTCCAGGTCGCTCTCTTTTGGCATGCCGTCGGGGCGTGATTTGAGGACCCACTGTCGGTTTACGTTCTCTGGCATTTGTTGGCCTCTGGTTGGTTCGGGTTGTGCGGATTGAGTGCAGCTTTGGATCAAGATCGTAGGGGTCGATTCGTATCGACCCCTGGGCGGATCGCTATCTGTCCCTACAGTGTTTTCGCTCACAAACCTTACTCGTCGGACATCTTGATGAGCAGCTTTCCGAAGTTAGCGCCGCCGAGTTGTCCGATGAAGGCTTTTGGCGAGTTCTCGAACCCTTCTACGATGTCTTCCCGGTACTTGATTTCGCCGCTCTTGACCCAGCGAGCGAGCTGGGCGCGTCCGTCCTCGAACTGCGATGGGTACTGATTCACGGTGAAGCCCTGAATTCGACTCCGGGTACTGTGGAGGTACCGGAGGATTCGTGGACCCATCGACGGCTCGCCCTCGTTGTACTCGGAGATTCGACCGCAGATCACGGTTCGTGAGTACATGGCAAGGTGTTCCATCACCGCTTCCGTGATAGGTCCACCGACATTATCGAAGTAGCAATCAACGCCATTCGGGGCTGCTTTACCCAGCGCCTCGCTAACGTCCTCAGTCTTGTAATTGATGCCGACGTCGAATCCGAGTTCGTCAACGCAGTAAGCAACCTTCTCGTCTGAACCGGCAATCGCCACCACGCGGCAACCGCCGATCTTAGCGATCTGGCCGACCACGGCTCCCACCGCGCCTGATGCGGATGAGACTACGACGGTATCTCCGGGCTTTGGTTCACAGACGTCCAGCAACCCGAAATAGGCGGTGAGGCCGGGCATCCCCAGTACGCCGACCGAGGTCGAGATAGGCCCGTAATCCGGGTTCACGGCATATGCCGAAGTCACATCCAACAAGCCGTATTCCTGCCATCCAATACGCCCACGGACGATGTCTCCGGGCTTGAAGCCGTCCAGCTTGCTCTCCATCACCCGGCCCACGGCTTCAGATTCGATCACCCCACCGATAGGCGACGAGGAAATTCTGCCGCGCATGTAAGGGTCTAGTGAGTTCCAAAGGCTCTTCACCAGAACCTGCCCAAACTCAGGACCTGGAATCGGACTCTCAGCCAGATCGAAATCGGTCTCGGTCGGCATTCCGTCCGGGCGTGACTTGAGCACCCACTGGCGGTTCACGTTCTCTGGCATATCTCGGCCTCTGTTGATGGTGGTGGTGTCCCGGTACCGGGTCGTTAACCATCGAACGACGGGTGAATACGAATCCGCCCCTACGGCGTTCGGGGGTTACGTGTGTACGTGAGGCTCAGAGTTTAGACGAGGATCGGTGCTGGCGGTGCGTTCGTCCCGGGTGGACGGCTAAAGGGCGATCAGTCCCAATCGAGCACCGATGCTCACGGCTTCAGTCCGACTTGCGGCTTCAAGCTTGGTGAGGATGGAGCCGACGTGATATTTCACGGTGTGCTCACTGATTTTGAGGTCGAATGCGATCGCCTTGTTTGTGAGACCGTCAGCGAGCGCGATCAGCACCTCTACTTCGCGCACTGTAAGGGGAGACGTGAGTTCGTCTTGACCGTCTCCCGAAGCAACTTCGCGCTCGCCCAGAGCCGGGTCCACCACGTTCAGTCCAGCGATCACCGCATGCAGCGCGGCGACAACATCGCCGGGTCGAGCATCCCGTCGGAGCCAGGCCGTGGGTCTTTCGCCTGAGGTAACGTCTTCACCGTTGGGAGCTGTATCCGTAAGGAAGATAGTGGGTCGGTCAGGAAAATTGTCTGGTTGCTCTGGGTCAGACGAGTCTCGGGCGTCAATCACAACTACGTCCGGCACGGTCGTGTCGATCTCAGACACTGAATCGGAGAACCCCTGCTCGCCGCCAAGCAGCACCAGGAACCCCGCTTTTTCCAGCATCGCTGTAAGTCCGAGCTCGGCGACGGGAGATTGCGCGATCACGAGCACCCGAAGGGCGTGGTTTGCGTCAATGCTCTGGTCCAGATCCGCCATAGAACTAGGGTACGCGCTTAATGAAGCCGTGCCGGGAATCCCTTCGGCTGCAATGGGATTAACTCTGAGGCCTTTCGCCCGCGGTAACGGACAGATTCACACCGTCGCCGCCTCGGATGATGCCCAACGAGACGTCGAACCCAACTTCAACTCCGGCGAGGGCGAACTGTAGATCGTCCGCTGAACGTAATCGTTCTCCATCTACCGACGTTATTGAGTCGCCGACCAGCACGCCCGCTGCCGCTGCCGGACTGTCCGGATCCACCATGACGACCAGCAACACGGCATCGCTGCCTCCGATTTCTTCGGCGAGACGCGCTGGCTGGCTGGCAATTCCGAGGTACGCTCGACGAATTCGGCCATCAGTGGACAGCGCCGTGACAATTCTATCGACGGTCGCTGCCGGGACCGTTAGCCCCTCCCCACGCCCGAGATGTGACGAGTTAACACCAATCACGAGTCCGGATGCGTTCACGAGGGGTCCTCCCGAGAACCCTGGGTACATCGTCAAGTCTGGTCTTATGAACGGCGCTGCATTCCGAACACGACGGCGACGCCGTGATACGAATGCGCTTACCACGCCGTGGGATGCTTGGGGCGTGCCGTGTGTCGGACGCGCAACGGCGATGGCAAGTTGCCCGACTTTTACGTCATCCCCGGACACGCGTTCTGCAGGAGTGAGTTTTGCGTCTTCTACCTTTAGCAGAGCGATGTCTGATCGGGGGTCGCGTCCAACCACAGCGGCCGAGGTTTCTGTGCCGTCCGGTAACAGGATGCCGATCTCATCATCCCGTTCGACGACGTGGTTGGCCGTGACGACGAGGCCTTCGGAAGTCCACGCAACACCACTTGCCGGGAACCGACGACGGGCACTTACGAGAACGGTGGACTGCGCGGCGGTCTCTACCGCCGTTACCAGTGCGTCGGAAAGTTGTTCTGCGGGGTTTGCGGGCATGGGTGCGCCTCCGTTGTGGCGTTGTAACTGGAATTGGGTGCTCCATCCAGATTTACGCCATCACTAATCCTGCGCATCACCCATATGGCTAGGTCAAAGTGGGATCTCACCCACCCGAGTGATCAGGGAGAACGATCACCACCCGGAGAGTTCATCCAACCAGAAAACCAACGTATCTACCGTCTCCTGATCCAACATGCGGCCGAACGCGTTGTAAGTGCTGAGCCCCGTTTCGGTGGCCTCTGAGTCAGTCTCCTTGAGCACGTGGTCGGCATTAGCCGGATACACGAACCTAACGTCCTGCTCATCAATAGATCCGGCTTTCCACATCGATCCCTCTAGCTCCCAGTCCAGTTCGCTGTCCGACTGTCCCATAAGCACCAGAACCGGCGACCCGGCAAATGGCAGCAACGACACCGGGTCCAGGTTCCAGATCTCGGTGTTGTAGGGGAGCTTGCTCGGATGGGTCAGGTTCTCAAACAACCCCTGGAGTGATGGCGAAAGGCCGAGATCACCTTCCGGCAGCGCATCTGCAATGAAGAAGGCCATCGCCGCGTCAAACGCCCCGATTAACGGTTCATCTTCCGGGGCTTCGGCTAACTCACCAAGCCTGCGAATTACTTGCTGTCTGAGAGTCAACGCGCTCGGGGCGAGCAAAGCTATCCCCGCGATGTCTGAATCTCGTGTCTGTTGCTCCCGACGTAGGGAGTGCAATGCGCCTTCGTCGTGAGCGACAACGTAGATCCGGGTGCGGTCTACTTCCGGGCGCGAACGAAGGAATCCAATTGCGCTGGAAATCTCTGCGACCGAGTCATCGAGATGGTTCTCGCCATCTGCCGGTGCGGTCGTTGCCGAAGCACGTCCGGTGCCACGACGGTCATATCGAAGCGTGATGTATCCGGCGTCGACTAAAACGGATGCCATCAAACGGCCCGATCCGTTGATGCCGGGGATCGACGGTGAGAGCCAGTCACGGTCGGCACCTCCGCCATCTGCAATCAGCAGCACCGCTGGCAACCGATCTCCGGGCGGAGTCGATAGTGTGCCTTCAACTAATACGCCTCCGTTCGACCAGCTTAAATCGGTAGAAGTGGGGCCTTGTGGCCGGTCAGGAATTACAGTGTTCGTCGCTACCGGCGTCGATGTGGGAGCAGGAGACGGTGACGGCTCGACGACAGGTGTGGTCGTCGGTTGAACGGGAGCGCCGTTAGGCTGTGCGGTGGCCTCGGAAGTAGGGGTCGACACAGGCGCGTCTGAGGAATCACCGCCACATGCGGCTACGACAAATACAACTATCAACGTGGCCACAAGCCATACGAGGCGTGACGGGTCCAGATGCAAGAATTTCACCACCGCAAGATAATCCATGCGGAACCGAAGGAGATCGGCACACAGCCGAACACCAGAGGATAGGAGACTTCAATGAACGTCGGAGAGTTCGCTGCTGACGCCCTGGCCCGAATGTCCGAACGACTGATATCAGGATTAGACGGGCTGACAGTGGAGCAGCAGTGCTATCGACCAGACCCGGAGGCGAACTCCATCGCTTGGCTTACCTGGCACGTCACACGGGTTCAGGACCATCACATGGCGCACATGGAGGGTCGGGACCAGATCTGGGCCGATGAGGGGTGGAACGATAAGTTTGGAATGTCCGCGGATCTAGAGGACCACGGTTACGGCCACACACCGGAGCAGGTGGCGGGAGTGGTCCCAGCGACCGCCACGTTACTGGCGGAGTATCAGGCTGCGGTGGCGCGTCGTACCGAGACATATCTTCGTGGACTGTCCGAATCCGCCCTGGAAGAGGTCATCGACCGCTCATGGGATCCGCCAGTCACACGGGGCGTGAGGTTGACGAGTGTCGTGAATGAAACGGCGCAGCACGTTGGGCAGGTGTCGTATGTGCGTGGATTGGTGGAGCGTCGGGGATAGTCCCGCAAACCCAATTCATATGCTCTGGCTGGTTCGCCGATCCAATTAACGGATGTCAGGGTCGTGTCCAGTCGTACACACTGAGCGCGATGAGATCATTCGCTTCGGCTCATCCTGGGCATATATGCCCAGGATGACAGCATTGTTGCGTCTGCGGCGTCGCCGGTGGACGCAACATACGCGTGGGCGGATACGAATCAGCCCACGCGTATGTTGAGACGAGACGCCGTAGACGTACGGATATCGGGCGAATCTAGCGTCGTTCAGACGGTGTATCACCACAAGAACAAACGTCACGCAAAAAAGCCTGACCGAATAAACCCCGCACGCGGGTGCTACAATCCCGCCCGATTGGTGCCCGTTTATCAGATCAACCGCAATCGGGAGCGCTCGTTCCCGATGAATCATTTGACGAGTCGCAAAGAGGTAGCACGAATTGCTTAAGCATTTCCAGGTCCCGGATGACATCGCTGTCAGGGTCAAAATTGAAAACCTGGCCGCAGCGACAAAGTCGATCTTCCTAAAGATGGGAGTGCCAGACGCGGACGCCGCTCTTGCCACCGACGTCCTGATGCAGGCCGACCTTCGCGGAGCGGACACACACGGCGTGTCCAACATGCTGCGTGCATACGTGGCGTCCTACGGCAGTGGCGCCACAAACCCGACCCCGAACGAGCAGATCGTCCGGGAGACCGCATCCACGGCCGTGTACGACGGCGACAACGGTCTCGGAATCATCACAACCCCACACGCCATGGATATCGCCATCGCCAAGGCGAAGAACACCGGCGTCGGCATGGTCACGATCAAGAACTCCGGCCACGCCGGGATGATGGCCTACCACGCGCTGATGGCCGTAAAAGAAGGCATGATCGGAACCGCCTACACCGCCGGCGGAAACTCCATGGTCCCGACCTGGGGCGCAGAGCCTAAGCTCGGCACAAACCCCATCGCTTTCGCAGCCCCGACCGGCACGGAAGAGCCGTTCAGCTTTGACGCCGCTACGACATCCATCGCCGGAAACAAGATCGGACTGGCGAACCGGCTCGGCCACGGCCTGCAGCCGGGCTGGGTAGCCAACGACGACGGCTCCCCTGACATGGAGGGCGAGGCGTCTTCCGACTTCTCCGCCGGTGGAGTTCGGATGCAGCTGCCGATGGGTTCGACCCGTGAGCTTGGATCCCACAAGGGTTACAGCCTGGGCGTGATGGTGGACATCATGTGCGGACCTCTCTCGGGAGCAGCCGGATTTGGAGCTGCAACTAAAGAGCGACGTGCTCACTTCGTTGCGGCTTACGACGTGGAGGCCTTTGTTCCTCTGGACGAGTTCAAGGCGGACATGGACGGCATGATGAAGGGTCTGCGTGAGACGAAACCTGCGCCGGGCCACGATCGCGTTGTCTACGCCGGGATGATCGAGACCGAGACCGAGGCCGAGCGTCGTGAGATTGGCGTTCCGCTTCACCCCGAGGTCGTCGACTGGTTCGAGGGCATCACAAGCGAGCTGGACATCGCATTCAACCTGCGGGACTAGCCCCCAACAGGGCCTGAATTATGGATAGGCCCGATGGAGAACCAACCGAATCGTAAAAAGACAGGGGTCCAGCGTGCTGGGCTCCTGTCTTTTTTAAGCACTAACCGTTCCAGTAAGGACCACACATGAAAATCACGGATGTCGAGACTTTCATCTTTTCGGCAGCGCACCACAACGCCAACCGGAACTGGGTGATCGTCAAGATCAACACGGACGATGGCCAGTACGGCCTCGGCGACGCCAGCGGACTTGGCAACGACCACCAGGTGATCTCGCTGATCAACGAGATGGCCGAGAACTTCCTCATCGGCCGCGACCCGATGGACAACGAGGCGATCTGGACGCAGATCTACTACAACAACCAGTCCCGAGGCGGGCGTATCGACACGACGGCGCTGTCAGGAATCGACATCGCGTTGTGGGATCTGAAGGGTAAGGCGCTTGGTCTACCCGTCTACAAGTTATTAGGCGGTGCGCAACGAGAGAAAGTCCGTGTGTACGCCAACGGTTGGTACACCAACCCGGGTTCACCGGAATTAAACGGGGAAGAGGCGAAAAAGGTCGTGGCGATGGGTTACACCGCCATGAAGTTTGACCCCTTTGCCCAGAACAACTACTACAACATCTCGCTTGAAGAGGCGCAGATCGCAGAGGATCGCGTGGCCGCCGTGCGTGAAGCCGTCGGGCCAAACATCGACATCCTTGTCGAGGTGCACGCCAAGTTCTCCACGGGAACAGCCATTTCGCTTGGCCAGCGGCTTGAGAAGTATCGACCGCTCTGGTTCGAGGAGCCTACGTCGCAGGAAAACGTGTCTGAGATGAAGTACGTGCGTGATCGGGTAAACATCCCAATCGCAACCGGCGAGCGTCTTTACACCAAGTTCCCGTTCTACGAGCTTGTAGCGGCCGACGCGGTAGATGTGCTCCAACCGGACATTGCCAACGCGGGCGGTATTACGGAGCTGAAGAAGATCGCCGCAATCGCTGAGGCCCGTCACGTGAACATGGCGCCGCACAACACCTGTTCGCCGGTCGGCACGATGGCCGAATGCCACCTGGATCTAACGATGACGAACTTCTTAATTCAGGAGTACCACGCTGAGTTTTACACACCGCACTACTTTGATGCTTTCGACGGCTTCCCACGGCAAAAGGACGGTTACCTGACGGTGCCGGACACGCCGGGCCTGGGATTGACGATCAACGAAGAGGTGCTGGCAGCGCACGGATACGATCCGACGGCAACCGCCCGCGCAGGGACAAGTCGCCGGATTTAGCCTCAATGGGCGATTATTTTGGACTCTTCGCCATACGACCCTGCATAGCCAGAGACGATCCAAATCGCATACCACCGATGGAGCCCCCGGCACCGACAGAGCGACTCTTGAACCACATCTGAAAGGACGGACCCATGATCGAGAACTCTATGTTCGCCAAGAACAAGCAGGGCAAGCAGGCGCTTGTCTTCTCCATGCAGTACCCCGTGCCCAGCGCTATTGAGCTGGCGGCCAGGGTCGGTTTCGACGCCATCCACCTTGATGGCGAGCATGGGGCGTTCAACCCCGTGGCGGTGGACGATATCGTGGCGAATGCGCATGCGTTTGGCATGATCGTTACGGCGCGTGTACCGAACATAAATGCAAATGAGATCAACCGCTGGCTCGACCGCGGACTACAGGGAATCATGGGTCCGCACATCGAGAACGGCGAAGAAGCGCAGGCGCTCGCGGACGCATGCCTATTCCCGCCAGACGGCTGGCGGTCATGGGGCGGCGGACGTGGAACGGAACACGGTGACCAACACGTTCTTGACAACAAGTACGGCGGAAAGCTCGGGTTCGCCAAATTCTCCAACGCCAACATGCTTGTCGGCGGGCAGATCGAATCCAAGGAAGCCGCAGCGCGTGCAGATGAGATTATCGCTGTGCCCGGACTTATGGCGATCGCCTGGGGGCCGCACGACATGGCAGCTTCCCTGGGACATCCCGGAGAGCCGGAGCACCCCGAAGTTCTGGCAATTCACGACGAGGTTGAGGCCAAAGTCCGTGCCGCTGGCAAGCACTTGTGGTCCGACTACGGCGCAACGATGGACATGAAGGGTCTTCTGATTGGCGCGGGTCGTGAATTCACGGCGGCACACGGGGATGACGCGTTCGAGTAGTTCCACCCAAAGGTCCCGGATGCGAAAGTCACCAACTACGTGCTCCCTCTCCCCTTCGCGGGAGAGGGTCGGGGTGAGGCGATCAGTCCGCAACGTTTGCGTTGTACACGGTCCACTTCGACTGCCTCAGGATGCCGATGTTTCGAGGACAGCATGCATATTCCCCGTATCTCATACCTTGTTCTTCACTTTCGGTACACAACCCACTGATATGATCGACGGGTCGAAACAAAAACAGGTCGGGAGCCTTTGTGGCAGTCGAAGATCAATTTCAAAACGCGTCGCCCTTCCAGGCGGAGGAAGCCGCGTCCGTCGTCGAGTCCGACGAGGTGATCGACGGCTTTCGTCTGACCGATGGCGAATCCGTGGTCGACACGCTTGAGGTTGACGGCACCGACCGGTTCATCTTGACGGACATGCGGGTGATCTACATAGGCGGCGACGAGGATCACCGAAACTGGTCGTTCGCTTCTCTTTCCGAGGTCACTTCGGTCGAAGTTACCCGTGTATCACGAGAACGTTCATCGCTCTACTGGGGCGTACTCGGACTGGTCGCAGCACTCGGAATCTGGCAGGTCGCCACAAACGACACGGTCGGAATTGTGGGCGGCATAGTAATGGCGGCGCTTGGCGCTTTGCTGCTCTGGGATTACTACTTGAGGACGCCGCCCTCCCGGCTACTTTTCCACGCCGATGGACAGCCAATAGGTGGACCATTGAGCCGGTCAGCAGAGGTGGGTGCGCGCTCTTTCGGCGACAGCGTTTTCGAGCTCAAGTCTCGGGGTGACAGAGCGGAGTCCACTTCTGGGTCCGCAAAGACGGCCGGCATCACACGCCGGTATCGCTACCCCGCGCCTTAGGCTCTAGATGACGCTAGCCGCGGGCGCTGACGGTGCTTCCTCGATAGTGAGTCCCGGCGTGACATCCAGGTCTAATCCGGAACTCTCCCCGCGCTTGAGGTAGTGATAAGCAGCGGCGGCAATCATGGCCCCGTTGTCGGTACACAGAGCAGGTGGCGGCGACATCACCGGCACACTTGATCGATCTTGCAGAGCCTCTCGCAGTGCGGAGTTCGCTGCGACACCCCCGCCGATAACAATTCCCTGCACACCGAACTCCTCGGCAGCCCGGGCTGTTTTGGTGGCGATCACGTCTGCCACGGCTTCCTGGAACGACCTCGCCAACGCTGCGACGGCGTCCTGGTCCGGTCCGCCTTCCGGTGCCGGGTATATTCCCTCGGCTCGAGCGCGGTGCAGTACGGCCGTTTTAAGGCCGCTGAAACTAAAGTCCCATGTGCCCCGAATCCAAGCGCGCGGTAACGGGTCGGACGGGCCACCGGTCTCGGCGATCTTCTGGATGACAGGACCGCCCGGATAACCAAGCCCCATCAACCGGGCCGCCTTGTCGAACGCCTCGCCCGCAGCGTCGTCACGGGTTCGCCCCACTCGTTCAAACTCGCCATGCGACTTGAGCAGGGCGAGGTCTGTGTGCCCCCCGGAAACGACAAGACAGAGGAGCGGAAATCCACACATCTCTTCGGGTGCAGTCGGTGCAGCAGCGTCACCCGATTGGTACAGCCAACCGGCGTAGGCGTGTCCCTGGAGGTGGTTAACGCCTATAAGTGGCTTGCCGGACGCAGCGGCGAGGCCCTTCGCCATGTTGAGCCCGACAATGAGAGACCCCGCGAGACCGGGTCCGCTAGTAACGGCGATAGCGTCCACATCCTGCAGCGATACGTCGGCGGTAGACAACGCGGCTCGCACTATCGGAACTATCTGCTGGACGTGACTCCGAGAAGCCAGTTCAGGCACGATGCCGCCATATTTAGCGTGCAGTTCGGCCTGAGACGACGCAACGTTAGACCGAATTTCACGGCCATCAACCACTACAGCGGCGGCGGTGTCGTCGCACGACGACTCAATACCCAGGACGATCATCTTGATTGGTTTTCCAGTGCTAAAAAGCGCGCGAGAGGTAGATTCCACGTAGTACCACCCGGTCGCCCGAACAAAATCACAGGCTCGTGATACCGAAATTTTACGTTCCTTCTAATTGTAGAGGGGCAATATGTATAAAAGCCCCGGACCGACGTGGTTGGGGGGAAGTCGAGAACAAGCGGAGGACGACGTGGCAAACGAGAATTACCCGGAGTGTAAATCCTGCAACGAGGGCGACCTGGTACCGTTGTCGGACTTTGGTGGCCAAGGCTCAGCTGTCCATTACAAGGCATGGATCTGCACCAATCCCGGTTGCGGTTTCAACCTGAAGATCAGGAACGGCGACGTATACTTGAACGAGCCGATCCTCACCGAAGCAGATCGCACACGCAGACAGGCGATGCGCTAGCTCCGGCGAAACTGTAACTGCTCAAGAATCAACAAGGGATCGGCCCGCAAGGTGCCGATCCCTTTTGAGTTCCGTAACTTCACAACCAGGCTCATTGGGACTTGCGCGCCCACCGGCGCCGCCGTCCCGCAATCGATTCAGGATTGCGATAGCCGTAATGGTCCTCGGTACTCTGTTGGCGGTCATCGGCATCGGGTACCTGATCTACGCCGAGATCGCCCGATCCCAACTGGACGAGCTGGTATACGTAGTCTCGCAAGATGAGCGGACTGACTGGCTTACGGCGCCGGTACCGAACAACGGCTCTAGTGATGGCGAACCCGCAAACCAGACGCCGACCGATGGCGATGTGCCTCCCGACGCGCCCATCATCACGGAACCGGTGAGCGCAGCAAATTTGTTCCCGGCCCGTTGGACCAACCCGCGGTACTGGGCTGAGCCGGAATGGGCCGGTGCCCTGCCCTATGGTGGTACGGACCTGCCTCCCGATTTCGAATACGTGAACCCGGCTGAGATCGTATCGAGACCGCTAAACCGTTCGGACGCGGAGACGCTGGTTATAACCGCCATCAATCTGGACACGACCGTATACGACCTCGAGTTGTACGACGACAATGACCAGGCGTTCTGGGAGAGCCCGGTCGACATCGTCGGGCACATCCCGGGGACGGCTCTGCCTGGTGAAATAGGTACTGGCTGGTATTTCGGCCACTTACAAAGTCCCGTCCAGGGCGAGGGCAACATATTCCGGAGGCTCCCGGACGTCGTTGATCTAATCAAGAATGATCCGGTAGACGTGATCATCGGGAGCGCTGACGGCGAGTTCCTGTACAGGGTCACGGAAACCGGATTTATTCACCGGAACGACCTGACCCTTGACCAGACATCAGCCTCCACTGTCACACTCGTCGCTTCCTACCCGAAGCTTGTATACGATCACCGGCTGCTCGTGACGGCAGAGCTTCTTGCGTACCGCGCTCCGGGATAGACGCCCCGTGGTCCGACCGGGTGTCCCACCGGGTACTGATTTGAGACGTCTGTCCGGCTATAATTCACATAGCTTGTGAAACAGAGCGCAATCCCTGACAAAGGCAAACACAACCAAGTGGCTACCCTTCAGAGTGACGCCCCTTCGGACGGCAGAACCGGCGTCGCACGGGACGCGTCAAACGACCGATTCCTGATCGCGATGCTGATCGTCATGGTCGTCGGAGCCATAATCCAGATCACCCTCGGGGGTGTTGTGCGGGTGACGGAATCCGGACTGGGCTGCCCGGACTGGCCTCTATGTCACGGCTCGATCATCCCGAAGTTCGAATACCACACGATGATCGAATGGAGCCACAGAACCGCAGGCTCTGCCGTCGGCTTGTTCTTCATCGCCGCCGCGGTCCGGGTCTGGGTGTCGCACCGCAGCAACACCTTTCTGGTCGCCTCCACCACCGGATCACTTGTACTCATAATGATCGTCGGGGGCATCGGCGGCGCAGTCGTATTGTCTGAAGTCGAACCGGCGTTAAGGACGCTCCACCTTGGTCTCGCAGAAGGCGTGGTGCTGCTAGCCCTCCTGGCGCTGTCGGCCGCTGTAACCGGCTGGACGCCGGGCAGGTTGTCGGTTGCGGCGGGCGGAATAGCCGGGGCGACGGTAGAATCTGCCAGAAGTCTTGTCACAATTCGACGAATCACCACTCTGGCTGCGGTACTTGCGCTCATAACGCTGCTGTCAGGCTCATACGCCGTATGGCGTGGTGCGGGGGCTGTATGTCCAAGCTGGCCACTTTGCGGCGGATCGTTCATCCCGGAGTCCGAGCTGGTATGGATCCACGCTATACACAGATTGACCGCCGCTGTAGCCACGCTCGTGGCCTTGTACGCGGCGCACAAGGCGTACCGCCTCTCTGGTGGATCGTCGGCCGTCAAACTGCTTTCGTTAGGTGCAATGACAACGGTGGTGGTCCAGGTTCTGGTCGGAGCGGCAAACCCCTGGTCAGACTTCTCCGAGTGGGCGCAGGCCATACATCTCTCACTGGCGACGATCATGTGGACGGATCTGGCACTTCTTGTGGCGGTGCTGGCGATGCGCCCTTACGAGAACGACGGTGCAAACTCTGTAGTCACGGGAGCGCAACCAAATGTCGGCTCCTGATCTTTATCGCATCAGATCAGGGACAAACGGTATGACGGCAGTGGTGCGTGATTACATCACCCTGACCAAGCCACGTGTGATGGTCCTGCTATTGCTGACTTCGGTCACAGGTATGGTGCTGGCGGCCGGTGGTTTCCCGGATGGCACAATCCTGGCGGCGGTACTTGCAGGTGGTATTGGAGCGTCCGGTGGTGCCAGCGCGCTGAACCACTGGCTGGACCGTGATATCGATCAGGAGATGGATCGGACGGCGACAAGGCCCGTAGCCAGCGGACGCGTCAGGCCCATGAGCGCTTTCGCTTTCGGCATCATCCTGAATGTGATCAGCTTCGCCGTCCTCTTTGCCTGGGCCAACCTTCTTGCGGCGCTACTGGCGATGGCCGGGACGCTCATTTACGTGATCGTCTATACCGTATGGTTGAAGAGGTCATCGGTCCAGAACATAGTCATTGGCGGTGCCGCTGGGGCAATTCCGCCGTTGGTAGGCTGGGCCGGTGTCGAAAACAGCGTAGGACTTGAGGCCTGGTACCTGTTTGCCATCATCTTCTTCTGGACCCCGCCACACTTCTGGGCGTTGGCGTTGCTCATCAAGGACGACTACGAAGCGGCCGGGATTCCGATGCTGCCGGTCGTTGCGACTCGATCGACGACCAACATGTCGATCTTGCTCTACACAGTGCTGCTGGTAGCACTGTCGCTGGCGTTCGTGGCGGCGACCGACAAGCTTGGCATTATTTACCTGGCACCTACGGCTGTCCTGGGAGCCATCTATCTCTACCTGACCGTCCGCCTGTTCCGGGACGACACCCGCACAGTGATCCTGGGTTTGTACAAATATTCGTTGCTCTACCTGGCCTTGCTATTTGTGGCGGTCATGGTTGACGGTACGATCGGCTAGTCCGGGCCTCAGTAAAGACGCAAATAAAAAGGCCGCCCCGGATTATCGGGGCGGCCTTTTTTGTTCTCTTGTAAGAGAGTGGTTGTGCTAGGCGGCGAGGGCTTCGGTTGCCACACGGGCGACTTCTGCGAAGGCCGCTGGCTCTCGGACCGAGAGATCCGCAAGCTGCTTACGGTCGATCTCTACTTCGGCAAGCAATAAGCCGTGGACAAGCCTGGAGTAGCTCAGTCCGTGTTCGCGCGCCGCTGCGTTGATGCGGATAATCCACAGGGAACGCATTTCACGCTTTCGAAGACGGCGGTGAGCCGTCTGGTAAGCCATTGCGTGCAGCAATGACTCGCGTGCGACCTTGTAACGGCGATTTCGTGATCCGCGATGGCCGCGAACGGCCTTCAATACGGCGCGATGCCTTCGGTGTTTTGTAGTGCCGCGCTTGACTCGTGCCAACTGAGGCTTCTCCGGTGACTGTTGTCTTTTAGTGGGACGGTGATCAGGTGATCACGCGTCACTTCGATTACGCGATCAAACCGACGTTGCACGTCGGCATGATGAAAGAAAGTTTCAGGAAGTTACTAAGGATGACGCTTTAGGCGTGTGGCCGCAAGCGTTCTAGTCCTCTATCGGCCCAGAAGCCTTTTGATTCGCTTTGCGTTCGCCGGTGACGTTCCGATTTTTTTATCGAACGCTCGGCGGACGCGAGATGACTTGTTACGTCGCAGATGGCTCTTGGGGCCCTTGGTTCGAAGGACCTTGCCACCTGCGGAGATGTGAAAACGGCGCTTTGCGCCCTTGTGGGTCTTGATCTTCGGCATATCTAGTTAATTTGCGCTTTCGCTTGGTGCGCTGGGCCCGGAGTTCGCCGCAACGGCCAACTCATCCGGAGCCAGGATGATGCTTAGTGAACGCGCTTCCATCATGGGAGCTCGTTCCAGTTTAGCCCCATCTGCGAGGTTTTCTGCCGCTCGCCTCAGGAGTTTTACGGCAAGATCCGGATGGGCGATCTCTCGACCCCGGAACCTGACCGTGACTTTAACTTTGGCCCCACCGGCCAGTAGATCCCGTGCTCTTTTGATCTTGGCAAGGAAATCGTGTTCACCGATCTTCATGCTCAGACGAACTTCGCGGAGCTCATTACGAGCCTGGCTCTTCTTGGTCTCCCGATCGCGCTTCTTCTGTACGAACTTGAACTTTCCGTAGTCCAGTAGTTTGCACACCGGCGGCGTCTGGTTAGGGGCAACCTCTACAAGGTCAAGTCCCTGTTCCTCTGCCAACTCAAGCGCGGCCTGAATCTCCAGTACGGCTCCAGAGCCGTCTTCTTCAATAATCCGCACTTCCGTCGCTCGGATCTGGCGGTTGGTACGGTAATCCTTGGCTATGTGTGGGATCCTTTGTCCACAGACCCTAAAAGAGACCTGTGGATTTACAAATTTACGGACGCTATTTGTCCACGATGAAGAATACCACGTAGTGACGATTCAGGTCTACGTTTGTTCGCTCGGGTGATCTCAGATGTCGAAACATGACAGAATCTATACGCGTCACGCAGACGTAAACATTATCGAGCGACTATCTAAACACCCCATCGCGGCGGCATCTAGAAATACCGTGCCTGTACGGGCGGCCAAGGGGGGGTGCTGTGATAGGATCAAATGGTCGTAATCCTTAGATTACTGCTCGTTGTTGGGATTGATCTCAACAACGAATCGAGTTCCGTCGACATCTAATCGTCGGTATTCAAATCATGTTCTATCGAGGACCGTCAGCTTCCTATACACGGGAGCAAACGGCGGTCCGGTCACCCGGGAGGTGACTGTGAGCCGGCGCTGGATGCGTAACAGCCTGATCTACCTGCTGATTGTTGTTGCCGTAATAACGGTATTTTTCCTATTCTTTGACAGCGGTCCTCTGGACGGCGCGCCAGAGATACCGATCAGCGAAGTTGTCGCCATAGCGGAGGATCCGGGCAACGACACCGTTCGGATCGAAGTCGATGGCGATGACCTCACGATCCGCAAGGGCGCAAGCACTTTCGTCTCCCGCAAGGAACCGGGAGCGAGCATTGTCGAGCTCCTGGACCAGGTAGGCGCTAGAGACAACGTAGTCATCGAGGTCAAAGAGTCCGGTAGCGGTCTCGGCAACGTCATAGGCCTCCTGATCAACTTCCTGCCGCTGATCCTGTTCGGCGGGATTCTGCTGTTCATGATGCGCCAGGCGCAGGGCAGTTCTAACCAGGCGATGGGGTTTGGTCGCAGCCGGGCTCGCATGTTCGTCGGCACCAAGGCCACCGTCACCTTCTTTGACGTAGCCGGAGCACCCGAGGCCAAGCAGGAACTTGAGGAAGTTGTTGAGTTCCTCAAATACCCTGAGCGCTTTGTAGCGTTGGGTGCCCGCATCCCGCGCGGTGTGCTTTTAGTCGGCCCTCCCGGAACCGGTAAGACCCTGCTGGCGAAAGCAGTGGCGGGTGAGGCCGGAGTTCCTTTCTTCTCGATCTCAGGTTCCGAGTTCGTCGAAATGTTCGTCGGAGTCGGTGCATCTCGTGTGCGTGACCTGTTTGAGCAGGCCAAGCGACACGGTCCCGCAATCATCTTCGTCGACGAAATCGACGCAGTTGGTCGCCACCGTGGGGCAGGACTTGGCGGCGGACACGATGAACGGGAACAGACCCTGAACCAGATCCTCGTTGAGATGGACGGTTTTGAGACCGGTACCAACGTCATCGTCATCGCGGCCACCAACCGGCCTGACATCCTTGACCCGGCGCTTCTCCGCCCGGGACGTTTCGACCGACGCGTAACGCTGGACTCCCCGGACATCCGCGGACGCACCGCAATCCTGGACGTTCACGCCAAAGGCAAGCCGCTTGCCGAGGACGTTGATCTACAGAACCTTGCTCAACAGACCCCCGGATTTAGCGGAGCTGACCTGGCGAACCTCATCAACGAGGCGGCGATCCTTGCCGCCCGTCGTAACAAGAAAGAGGTCGGCCAGGATGAGATGCTTGAGGCTATCGACCGATTGATTGCAGGCCCTGCCCGCAAGAGTAGGGTGATCTCCAAGCACGAAAAAGAGGTCACGGCCTTCCACGAGTCCGGCCACGCAATCGTGGGCTACTTCATGCCCCACGCAGACAAGGTCCACAAGATTTCTATCGTCGCTCGCGGCCGGATGGGTGGTTACACCCGATACCTTCCGGACGAAGAGCGCACGCTGCAGACCAAGAACCAGTTTGAGGCGATGATTGCCACCGCAATGGGCGGGCGCGTCGCCGAGCAGATGGTGTTCGACGAAGTCACTACCGGAGCGTCAAACGACATCGAGAAGGCGACCCAGATCGCCCGAGCGATGGTGACGCAGTTCGGAATGAGCGAGAAGCTTGGACCGCGGCTCTTCGGCAAGCGCGAGGAGATGGTGTTCCTTGGCAAAGACCTTGGCGAGCACCGTGACTACGGCCCCCGGACAGAGGAACTGATCGACGAAGAGGTCGACCGGTTGCTTCAGGCCGGATGGGAGCACGCCGAGCGCATCATCACTGAGCAGCGCACACACCTGGATGACATCTCGCGATTCCTGATCGAGCACGAGACGATCGACGGAAAGCAGATGGTCGACATCGTTGAAGGCCGGGACCCGCTGGCTGTTGCCGAAGTTGAGGAACCCGTTGAAGAGGTTGGGGTTGAAGAGCCCGAGAGTCCTTCAGCATCATCCGATGACCCGGGCAGAGCGCCGGACATCCGGGACGCTAACCCGCAACCGGGCCTGGACTAAGAACGGTCCGGAACCGACATCAGGCTAATTTGTAGAGGACCAGGAAACTGGTCCTCTACTCGTTTTCGGCGTCTTCCGATGCCAGGGCCCTCGGTCGGTAATACAGGCCCCAACGGTTCATTGCTTCACGGATTCGGGCGTCGTCCAGTGCGGCTATCTCTTTGAAGAACCCGGCAAGCACGTGGGCCGGTCGCACATCGTCTTCGCACACCCAACTGCGATCCCCGGGGACCATGTAAAGCAGCCCGTTCTGGTGTGGACACTCCATCCCCATGGAAGCGCTCCCCTCCCCTGCCTTGAGGATGAATCCACCGTCCGCGAGTGTTGGGTTATCGGACGACGTTTCGTGGGCGCTCATGTTTTCTCCTCAAGGGCGAAGTGCGGTTGTGACGGTCTCACAACCTGCGACAGCACGGCGAGGTGCGTTATTAGGGTAGTCTTGTGGCGACCCGAATTCACCGGACCACACAGGAGCGGGGTCGATGGGAATCCATTATCAGGACCATGACATTGTCGTCTACAAGACGTCTTGTGGTCCTTACGACAACAACAGTTATCTGCTGATCTGTCGCAAAACTGGCAAAAGCGCAATCGTCGACACGCCAGAAAACCCGGAAGCCGTGATCAATCAGGCTGCGGACACCAATGTCCAGTCGATCCTGATCACCCACAACCACATGGACCACCTCGCTGGTTTCGATGCCGTATTCAGCGCACACACAGTCGGTGTCAGTATCGGCACCGCAGATGCTGGCACTCTGGACGGCAAGGGGATCACGGAGTGGATACCGGATTCCGAGAATATATCTGTGGGTGAGCTAAAGATTCGCCCGATCCACACGCCGGGCCACACGCCAGGATCTACCTGTTACGCGATTAGCACCGAGCAGGGAGAGAACACCCTTCTCTTCTCCGGTGACACCCTCTTCCCCGGCGGGCCCGGTCGGTCCGGAAGCCCAGAATTGTTCCTCCAGGAAGTTCAGAGCATCACGGGACGTCTATTCCCGCTTCCGGACAAAACAGCCGTAATGCCCGGTCACGGCGATGACACGACGATCGGGACCGCGAAACATGAGTACGGCATCTTCGCATCAAAGCAGCACGCCGATGATCTGCACGGAAACGTAGCCTGGCTGGAGGACTAGTGCAGATACCCGGTATCGATCAACCTGGTCGCGAAGTCCAACGGGTTGATGTTCCATGGTCGATAAAAGATGTGCTCCTGGGTTCCGCCGCCGTCGTCGGGGCGGTCCTGGTATTTCTGATCGTTGTTTCGCGCGCCGCCAGCAGGCTGGAGAGTGACACAGACTGGTTTTCCGAGGGCGATCTCCTGGGTGTCCCCGCCCCGATGCTGCTGGCGCTCGTCCTTGAGACCTTCTTTCTTGTCGCCGTTTTCATCTTTGCCATTTCAAAACGTGGCGCTCTCATTCCACAGCTGGGATTCGTTCAACCGTCTGGACGAAGGCCCTACCTTCTGGCCGTAGGTGCCTGGCTCCTGGGGTTGTTGGCGCTACTGGTATGGGCAGGGATTACGGAGCTACTGGGCGTCGAATTCCTGAAGATTCCCGAACCGCCTGCGGAGCTGGTCGACTACTCCGGAATCCGTCTGGCGTTCCCGCTACTGATCGTCGGGTTGTTCGGGCCGTTTTGCGAAGAAGTGTTCTTTCGCGGGTTTGCACTTCCTGCGTTTGCGAGCCGATACGGCCTGCGTGGCGGCATACTGATCAGCGCAGCGCTGTTTTCTGTGTTCCACTTCAGCATCGGGGCGTTCGTCCCGATATTCATCTTTGGTATCGTCCTGGCCTGGCTTTACGTGAAGACCGGCTCGATCTACCCGAGTATCGTCGCCCATGCAACGCAGAACATAGTGGCTACGCTACTTTCTACCTGATCTGATCAGCCCAAAGAGAGATCCCACCAACAAGATGTCTGAAAGACTCGACTCCGCACTCCGTCGTGCAAAAGACGAAGGCCGCACCGCCATCGCGCCGTTCGTTACCGTCGGCTACCCGTCCGTTAAGGCCACGCTCGAGATCGTTCCCGAACTTGAGGCAGCGGGTGCGGACTTGATCGAGCTGGGCGTTCCGTTCAGCGATCCGCTGGCTGAAGGGCCGACCATCCAGAAGTCCAGCCAGCATGCGCTGGAACAAGGCGTCTCCTCTGAGACTGCAATGAGCGTAGCCCGGCAATTGCGCGCATCCGGCGTGACGATTCCGATGGTGTTCATGGGCTACTACAACCCCGTCCTCTCTTACGACCCGGAGCGCTACTGCAAGGATGCAGCGGGGGCCGGAATAGATGGGATGATCGTGCCTGACCTACCCACAGAGGAGAACTCCGGGCTAAGCGCGCTCGCCGAGAAATATGGATTGAGCCTTATCCCACTTGTGGCGATGACCAGCCCTGATCACCGGATCAAAAATGCATGCCTTGGTGCTACCGGATTCATCTACTGCGTCGGAACGCTGGGGGTCACCGGGGTTGCAAAGACGGCGTTTGATCGGGTCCACGCTCTTGTGGACGAGGTGCGGAACCACGCCGATATTCCCGTTGGCGTCGGATTTGGCATTCGCACCGGAGACGATGTGAGGAAGGTAGCCGAGTTTGCCGATATCGCTATCGTGGGCAGTGCGCTGGTGGATGTGATCGGCGACGGCCCAGCGGATGGCTCAGCGGAGCGCGCGGGTGCGCTGGTCCGGGAACTGGCCGCGGCGGCGCGCGCCAGCTAAACTGCTCGCCGCACGGCCAATCTATGTTGGTCCTGCGCAACTCGACGGCGAGTTCCCTAAACCGGAATTCGGTCACGCAGGAACATTTAGACCTTATTAAATCACCGGGAGCACGATGGCAGTCAGAGGCGTACGCGGCGCAACAACCGTGACCGAAGACACGCGGGAAGCGATTCTTGATGCGACCACCGAGCTCATCAGTGAAATCGTGGCCGCCAACGGGATCGACAAAGATGACCTGGCTTCAGCACAGTTCACGACGACGACCGATCTCGTCTCGGAATTTCCGGCAGTGGCCGCCCGCATGTTGGGCTGGGTCCATGTGCCACTCATGAACAGCCACGAGATGGCTGTCCCCCACGGCTTCCCGCGCTGCATCCGAGTGCTCTTGACGTGGAACACAGACGTCGCACCTCAGGACGTAAAACACATCTATCTGCGAGACGCGGTAAACTTGCGTACGAAGCAGTCCAAACTGACCTAAAGACAGGCAGATGAACGGTAGACCGGTGACATCCAAAAGCGATTCAACCGCCCACAGCTTCGTGCGCGGCGCTTTTACGCGTTTCACCCTGGTCCCGTTGTTTACGAGCGGGCGTCCCTATACCTATCGCGGCTAACTTCCGCCCGGGCGCCCGTTAAATTTCAATTTCTCGCTGCCCCGTGGTGCATACGCGCGTATCTCGCACAGCACTCCTAAAGGTCACAAACTCATATGAACCCTTCAACAAACCTCCCAGTTAGCAAATGCCCGGTGGACTACCGTCGACGGTTCTTTTATCCAGGCCGCTAACGGATCCACAATCAACCTCTCCAAAAATCACACTACTGATACCGAAAGAGCGATAACAGAAATGACTACCTCCAACGTAAACGTGGAACGTATGGACAGACTTGGCGCTCCCGACGATTACATCACCGAGCTGCCGATCACTCCGGAAGCGACTGCGCTGGTCGCAAAGTCCCGGCAAGAGTTACAGGACATCCTCGCCGGGAAAGACGACCGGATGGCGATGCTGGTCGGGCCCTGCTCTATCCACGACGAGAAGGCCGGGCTTGAATACGCCCAGAACCTGGCGGAACTCGCCAATAAGGTGAGCGACCAGATTCTCGTCGTGATGCGGGTCTACTTCGAAAAGCCACGCACCACCGTGGGCTGGAAGGGTCTTATTAACGACCCGAATCTGAACGGCACGTTCGATGTGGCCACGGGCCTACGACGGGGACGCAAGTTCCTACTGCAAGTCGCCGAGCTTGGACTACCGGCCGGGACTGAGTTTCTTGACCCTTTCACACCGCAGTACCTGGCAGACCTGGTGTCCTGGGGCGCTATCGGCGCTCGCACCACCGAGAGCCAGACGCACCGCCAGATGGCAAGCGGTCTGAGCATGCCCATCGGTTTCAAGAACGGAACCGGCGGAACTCTCCAGATCGCCGTGGACGCCATGGTCGCAGCCGAATCCCCGCACGCATTTTTAGGGGTCGACGGCGAAGGACGCGCCAGTGTCGTTCACACATCGGGTAACGTCGGAGGGCACCTGATACTCAGGGGCGGCGCCGACGGCCCGAACTACGACGCCGAGTCGGTTGCGAGGGCGACCAAGTTGCTCGGTACTGGTGGTGTTTCACAGCGGCTGGTAGTCGACTGCTCGCACGCCAACTCCAACAAGGATCACAACCGACAGCCGATCGTCTTCCGTGACGTTATCGAGCAGCGGGCCCGCGGCAACGGAAACGTGGCCGGGATCATGCTCGAGAGCCACCTCAACCCCGGTGCGCAGAAGCTAGTCAACGGGCTCGAAGGTCTGGAGTACGGAGTCTCCATCACCGACGCCTGCATCGACTGGGGCACGACCGAGGAACTCCTCCTTGAGGCCCATGGTGTGCTTTCCGGAAAGGTCGGCGCGAGCGCCTGATCGCCATCTAAACCAGAACATCGGAATTGGCGGTGGCGTGCCGCCAGAAAGATAAAGTTCGATGATCGTCACAATGGAACGCCTGGCGACGGAAGAGCAGATCCAGTCGGTGGTCGCTAACGTCGCAGAAACAGGGAACAACACTGAACTGATTCGGGGCGTTGAGCGCACCGTGATCGGCGTTGTCGGGGACAACATCAATGAAGATCTTCGCTCCGGCCTTGAGGCACTACCTGGAGTAGAGGCCGTGGTGCGTATCACGCGGTCGTACAAGCTCGGCAGCAGAGAGTTCCGACCGACCGACACTGTGGTCAACGTCAAGGGCGTCAAAATTGGCGGCAGCAACGACCCGGTCGTTATGGCCGGACCCTGCTCTGTCGAGTCTGAAGAGCAGTTGATGGCAACCGCAAACGCCGTGAAGGCGGCCGGGGCCACCGTGCTCCGAGGTGGTGCTTTCAAGCCGCGTACGACTCCATACTCATTCCGTGGGTTGAAGGAGGAAGGCCTCAAGCTTCTCCGGGCCGCCAGCGATGAAACCGGATTGCCGGTCATCACAGAACTGATGTCTGAAAAAGATGTCGAACTTGTCGCCAAATACTCCGACATCCTCCAGATCGGAACGCGGAACGCCCAGAACTTCATGCTGCTGGACGCCGTCGGCGAGTTAAACACCCCCGTCCTGTTGAAGCGCGGCATGGCCAACTCTTACGACGACTGGCTGAACGCGGCGGAATACATTCTTGCGGGCGGCAACCGGAACGTGATCCTGTGTGAACGCGGTATCCGGAGCTTTGAGACTTACACCCGAAACACACTGGATATAGCGGCAATTCCGGTGATCCACCGGTTGAGCCACCTACCCGTGGTTGCAGACCCAAGTCATGGAACGGGACGCTGGCACCTCGTGATACCGATGAGTGTTGCCGCGGTAGCGGCGGGCGCTGACGGACTTCTGATTGAGGTCCACCCAAACCCGGATCACGCGATGTCTGACGGTCCGCAGTCGGTAACGTTTGAGAATTTCGGCAAACTGATGGAGGGTGTTCGTAGCGTTACAGGCATTGGCGTGGCCAATCGCACACCGCTCCGTGCGCAGCCACTTCCCGCATAAGCTGGTCCCTCAAAACATGTGTAGTTTGCCCACAATCAATCGAGTCTCAGGACGATGAGTCTCCAATCCCAGCTCAATGCTGCCTCTCCCGGTCGCCCGGCGGTGATCACCGTCGGCACCTTCGATGGTGTACATGTGGGGCATGCGCGCCTTCTTGAGGCGACTATCGGGCTGGCACGTGAGATCAATGCAGATAGCGTCGCGATTACGTTCAGATCCCCGCCACGTGAACTTCTCGATCCGACACTGCCCGTGCCCCATCTCGGGGGTTTGGATGAGCGCAAGGGGTTGATAAAAGGACTCGGCATCGATCACGTGATCGAGATCGATTTCGACGACGAGATCCGAAGCGTCAACGCCGAGAATTTCGTTCGCATCCTGTTGTCTGAGCTGGATATGAAGGGGCTTGTACTTGGTCCCGGTGCAACGGTCGGACACGATCGTGGCGGCGACGAGGACCGGATGCGGGCGTTGAGCGATGAGCTGGAATTTGAGCTCAGGGTGGTGCCGCCTGCGATGGTGAACGGAAAGGTGGCGAGGAGTACGACAATCCGTGCTGCCCTCACCGCCGGAGACATGGCATCTGCCGCCGAGTTGCTGGGACGGACCTTCAGCGTCACCGGCATCGTCACGGAAGGTGATCGCAGAGGACGTACCCTGGGTTTTCCGACGGCCAACGTCACCCCGGACCCGCACGGAGCGCTCCCGGCGGACGGTATATACGCATGTTTCGTAACTACGCCCGACGGCCGATACCAGGCGGCCACCAATATCGGTGTCCGGCCGACTTTCGACAACGGGCCGCGAATCATCGAGCCCTTCCTGCTGGACTTTGAAGGTGATCTTTACGGACAGCGCATCACCGTGGAGTTCGTAGAGCGGCTACGAGAAGAAGCGAAGTTCGACAGCGTGGATGCGCTAATCGTACAGATGAATAAAGACGTAGAGGACACGCGCCGGATTCTTGGCGCTTCCCGAGAGCAGTCAGGAACCCGCTGAGCGCTATGGACATTATCGAAGAGTTACGCTGGCGCGGCTCCATACATGACGCTACTCCGGGCGTGGAAGACATGCTCGGAAGCGAGAAGGCGACGGTCTACGTCGGCTTTGACCCGACGGCGCGCAGCCTCCACGTGGGCAACCTCGTTCCGATCATGGGCCTCGTGCGCATGCAGCGCCACGGGCACTCACCTATCGCTATCGCAGGCGCGGGTACAGGAATGATCGGCGACCCATCTGGGCGAGATGATGAGCGGCAGTTACTAAGCGTTGAAGAAATCGACAGCAACGTCGAGAACATCAAGCTTCAACTCGCCCACTTCCTGGATTTTGACGCCAGCGCTAACCCGGCACGCATCATCAACAACGCCGACTGGTTGCGAAAAGTTGGCATGACCGATTTCCTGCGGGATGTCGGCAAGCATTTCACGGTTAACTACATGCTGGCGAAGGAGTCGGTGGCGTCCCGGATGGTCCGAGAACAGGGCGTGTCGTACACGGAGTTCAGCTACATGCTGCTCCAGGCGTACGACTACCTTGTGCTGCACGACGAGTACGGCTGCAATCTACAGATGGGTGGCTCCGACCAGTGGGGCAACATCCTCGCCGGGGTTGATTTAATCCGACGAGCTCGGGGTCACCAGGCGCACGCAATGTCCTACCCGCTCATCACGACAGCTTCCGGTGCGAAGTTCGGAAAATCTGTCGGCGGTGCCCCCACGCTGGACCCGGAAGAGACGTCCCCGTACCGGTTCTACCAGTTCTGGATCAACGTGGATGACGCAGATGTTGTCTCGTATATGAAGCTGTTCACGCTGCTCGATGCTGACGAGATAGCCCGGTTCGAAGACGCCGTAGTGACCGAGCCACAGAAACGGGAGGCGCAGCGCGCGCTTGCAGCTACGGTGACGGAGATGGTGCACGGGTCGGCGGGTGTGACGACAGCCCAGCGGGCGACTGAAGTACTGTTCGGCGGTGATATGGACGGCTTTAGCGCATCAGAGCTGCTGGACATATTTGCCGATGTGCCGTCTGAGGATGTGGAACGGACCACGCTGCATGGGGATGGGATCGGCTTACCCCAGCTCCTAACGCAGGCCGGTGCGGCAAAGTCCAACGGGGAGGCTCGACGCCTGATCGAGGGTGGTGGCGTCTACCTGAACAACCAGAGGATGAGCGATGCCCGCGGCACGGTAACGTTAGACAACGCTATTGATGGCGATGTGGTCGTTCTTCGGCGAGGCGCACGCAATTACTTCATGGTCCGGTTGGTCTAGAGGGGTTCGCGACCTGCCTGAATGGTCATCCCGAGCGTAGTCGAGGAGCCTTTACTGATACCGGTTAGAGGCAATCGATTTCGTTTGCGCCAAAATTCTGACCTCCCTCGCCCTTTGTGCAATTGGGCCTCTCCCACCGGGAGAGGGGGTCACGTTGTCGGCCCAATGTCGTAGTCCGATACCCGATTCGACGCAAACTGAATTCGCTTCACATCTATTTCACGCCAATCTGGCCTGAGTATCGCTAAACTTGTTCTACGGCGTGACCCCGCGACGCAGTCCACAGATGTCGCGCCGTGGCGCGTCCAAACGTCAGCAACAATTTCATTGGCAAATCGACGGGAAGAAATGTCCGACTTGAACCTGCGAATCCCCGGCCCGGTCCCACTACCTGAAGAAGTACTTGAAATAACCGGCCGACAGATGATCAACCACCGCGGACCTGAGTTCGCAGAGATCATCGACAGGATGACGACGAACTTCAAAAAGGTGCTGGGCACGCAGGGCCGCGCATACTTCCTAACCGCATCCGGCACGGGATCCATGGAGGCGGCAGTAGTGAACACGCTGTCCCCCGGAGACCGGGTACTTTCTGTCAGTATCGGATCTTTTGGCAATCGATTTGGCGACATCGCAGAGGCGTACGGGGCCGAAGTCACACGCATCGAATTCGAGTGGGGTACGGCCGCTGACCCGGAAAAGGTCCGTGAGACCATCCGATCCATGCCGGACTGCGCCGCCGTGGTTGTGACGCACAACGAGAGTTCGACCGGCGTGATGAACCCGATCGAAGCCATCGCACGGGCGGTTCATGACGAGTCCGACGCTCTTGTTCTGGTCGACGCCGTCAGCAGCGCCGCCGGTGTTCCTCTTCCGATGGACGACTGGGGCCTGGACGTAGTCGGCACGGCTTCCCAGAAGTCATGGGTCGCCCCTCCGGGGATCGCAATGGTCGCCATGAGCGACCAGGCGTGGAAGGCGCACGAGACCTCAACCATTCCGAAGTACTACTTCGACATCGATCAGTACGAAAAATTCCTCCAGATGGGCCAGCCCCCGTTTACACCGGCGCTGTCCACGATCTACGCGCTGGACCACTCCCTGCAGGCGATCGTCACCGAGGGCATCGAAGAGGTCCTCATCCGGCACGCAGCACGGGCGCAGCAGACGCGCGATGGCGCAAAACGGATCGGCCTGGAGATATTCCCGGAAGAATCGATTGCGTCCGACACGGTAACCGCCATCAGCGTTCCTGCCGATATCGACGGCAAGGCCCTCGTTTCGCACGCCCGAGAGGTTTACAACGTTGAACTCGGCGGCGGTCAGGAGAAACTGGCCGGCCAGATCATCCGTATAGGACACATGGGATGGGTTCTGCCGGAGCACATCGATGAAAGCATCGATGCGGTAGAGAAGACCCTGGCCGACCTTCGTAGTTAATAGTCAGGCCACCACGTGGGATATCTCCCGAGGTTGGCGGTCTAGGGTATCGATCAGGCTGAAAGGCGGTTCCTGATGGGGCCGGACAAACGTACCGTTCTCTTGCGAAACGCGACGCGTCGGTTCTCATTTATCGCGGTCATCGTGGGCGCAGCGTTTCTAGTTGCCTGCGGCAGTGGCGACGATTTAGACACTGATGTCGCCGCACAAGCGACCAACGCGCCTGCTTCACAGCCCACTGCTACAACCATCGGCGATGGCTCGTCCTCTGGCACTTCGCCCACGCCGAATCCGACATCTGTGAACGAACTTGTGTTCGCCCCTGATCTCGTGCTCCCACGGGCGAACGGCGGCACCCTCAACCTGGCTGATGCATACGCGCAGGGCAACACAGTGCTCGTGTTCTACCGGGGCTATTTCTGAGGTATCTGCCGTAACCAGCTCGTTGAGCTGCAGGACCATTACGAAGAGATAAAACAACTCGGCGGTGAAGTTGTTGTCGTAAGTGTGGACGATGTCCAGGACGCCGTTTCGATGCGTGACGAGTTCGGCCTTGAGTTCCCGGTGCTTTACGACACCGATCACGCCGTAACCGCCGAGTGGGGTTTGTTCAACCTGCTGGGTGACGGTGTGTCTGCACCCGCTACATTCATAATCAGGACAGACGGTACTTTTGAATCGGCTCTGATAGGCACGAACATCTCAGAGCGGCCAACAACGGACTCGGTACTGGAAGTGCTCGCTTCGTTGGCCGGGATGGACCGTGCAATGTTGCCGCCAGGGGACGACGGCGACAGTCCAAACGACGTGGACGGGATGGAAGACGCAGTCACCGTACGGGCTACAGCCACATCTGAGGCCGTCACGGCGGTAGTGGCCCCAGAGAGTTCCGTAGGTGACGGTTCCGACACCACATCTGACTCTCCTCCAACCATAGAGTTGGAGATTATTGAGGAGATAAAGACGGACGACACACCCGCTCCTCCCCCCAGTCTCGTTCCCGTACCCGTAGTGTCCGGGCCGCCCGTGGTGGGCGGACCGGTCCCTGACTTCGACCTGCCCACTGCGCGTGGCGAATCCATCTCGCTCAGCGAGCACGTGGGGGAGAAGAACGTTGTATTCGTCTTCTTCCGTGCCTGGTGGTGAACCTACTGCCGCAGGCAACTCGTTGAGTTGCAGAATAACTACGGTGAGATCGCCGCACGAGACGCAGAAGTTATCGCCGTCACGACGCAGGATCTTAGAGCGGCATCCGGATCGATCGACTCCGTGGGGATCGCGTTCCCGCTCGCTTACGATGTAAGCGAAGAGGTGCCAAAAGAATGGGAACGATTTGGCAACTTCGGGACCAACCTGGCTGACGCATCCGTTTACGTCATCGACAGAGACGGAAAGCTGGTCTGGCAGTCGCTGGGCGATAATTATCAACACCAGGTGTCGGCCGACACCGTCATCGACAAGCTAGATCAGATCGGCGGCTAAAAAGCCGAGCCGAAAATTACGCCACCAGGCCTGTTGATGCGTTGCGTGCCTACTCCACGCGCCAGAAGGGCGGCGATCTGTGTGCCAGCGCGGACGGTCGCATCTTCGCCGATATTCTTAGCCACTCGGTCAACTGCGATGGAGGCAAGAAGAAGCGCGCCGATACTCACCATCAGAAAAACGATGGTGACCCGGAAGCGTCCCAGGGAATGAGGACTCGGGAAGGGGCGAAATTCGTTGTTGCTGGTCGCTGCATCCATGGCCCGAATATTGAGGCTAGTGCAGAAAGACCACAATCGTGGTGACCGTTGTCCGGGGACTGCGTAAATTCTGCGACCCGACTATGGTCAGCGCGCAGCCCTGATCCACCCATATGGATGATCTTTGGGTGACCATCTGGTCGAACGTCTCTACAGGCCACCCTCAAGGTTCTGGATCACTGCCCCGGTGTGCAGCTTGGGATGGAAGTACGTGGACTTGGACGGCAATCGTTGACCACGCTTCACTATGTTCTCGAACGGCTCTATTGGCACCGCACGCATGACGAACCCGACCTGTGCAGCACCGCCCGAAACACTTCGCAAGACCGCCGCGGCGTTGTGTTCGAAGGCCACAACGACCTGCTCGCGTTCCAGGCTGAACGTGGACCGTACGACCTCGTCGTGGAGGCGCGTGTAATCCGAAGCTGCTAGCTCATCTGTTGCCGCAGCGGGATTTCGCATCACGCCGATCTGGAGTCTCCCCGGTTCGACACCCGCAAACCCGATCGCGACCTTGTCCTGTGGCACGTCGTTCAATGACTGTTCAAATGCAGCAGCCGATGACGGGTCTATCGGACCTTTGTCTTCTAGATCGAACGCTCCAGTAACGTACTCCCGGAACCGTGCCAGCTCATCGTCCGACGCGTCCTCCAACTGCCGGTGATAGCCCAGCAGCAGCAGACCCGGGTCGTCCACCGAGATGAGAGTCATCAACCGGAAATTCACAGCATCGTCTGTGCCAACGGTGCGTGTTTCACGCACCTCGTCCCGGTAAGTGATGGCCGTCTCGTAACGGTGGTGGCCGTCTGCGAGGTATAGCTGTGTGTCGGCGAGTGCCGATGTCACGTTCTCGATATCTGCGGCGTCTGTGATCCGCCAGAGCCGCATGGAGGGAAGACCTTCCGGTGCGGCATCTGCAATGGCATCCCCAGCCATCGCACGCTGCATAACGCTTGCGACGGCGGAATTTGAGTCACGGTAGAGCACCATAAGCGGGCTGTAGTTGGCCTTTGCGGATCGCATCAACTCCAGCCGGTCTACCTTAGGCCCGGGTCGAGTGAACTCATGAGGGAGGACGACGCCTTTGTCGAACTCCTCAAGCCGCACCGCCGAAATCAATCCCTTGCGGACGAAATCGTTACTGGCGAAAGAGAAGGTTTCTTCGATCACGTAGAACGAAGCGCTGTCATCTTCCTCCAGGACACCGGAGGCCAGCCACTCTGCCTGTAGCTTTGCTGCACGTGCATACCAGTCGTTACCCGGCGTGTCGCCCGGCTCGTCCCTGCCCCACTCAAGTCTGATGACGTTGAACGGAGATCCGGCGTAAAGCCGTTCTCGTTCCGCCTCAGAAATAACGTCAAAAGGCGGACACAGGAGCGTAGAAAGATCGCCCGCTGACCGGGTGTTGTATCGAACTCCACGGAAGGGTCTTACGTCTGCCAACGCTCCGTGCCTCCTTTCGT
>JABIGL010000143.1 GCA_018650185.1 Chloroflexota bacterium | reverse complement strand
GCTCGGCGGCACGTTCTGCGGCGGGGTTGGATGTCATGGCGAACATTTTATGCGCAGGCCAGTTTGCGAGTGGACGATGATGGGGAACACCAGATGGCTCGCAGGAACAACTGCCAGATTAGACACAGGAAGAACCACCAGTTAAACCAGATGTAGGGAGGATATGTATCTGACCTCGTACCTCCAAACAAGGGTGTCGGTAATTCACGACTCTCCTCCGTCCCCACGTCACCTCCACTGCAGACAAGAATGACTCAAGTGATTGGGGCGATGATCGAGAAATGCCGTGTTAGGCCGGGCAAAGCGGGGGCAGAGCCGCATCCACCGTTCGATTGTTCCGGGCAGGTCATTGTTGGTTGCCTGGTGGTTCGTAACCGCCCAACGATCGCGAAGCCCTTAAGTAGGGAGCACCGGATGTGACAATTGCCAGCCGGAGCTCAGATTTCGCATCCGTGATCAACCTGACACGTTTCGTACAAGTCCCTGACAGATTCCTGACAAGCGATGTCCAACATGTTTCTTGTCGCCGATCAACGGGATTGGCAACAAGCGAGCAGGAGCATGAACATGACATTGAAGAAAAGCATCATAGGAACGGCCGTTGGACTGGCCCTGATCATTCCGGTGGGAGTTTCCGGATTGGCCTTCACATCATCTGGCTCGGAATCGGCGGCGCCGACGCAGGAGTCGATGATTGCCAATGACGAAGCCGTGGCGCTGGGGAATATCATTCTGGCCGAGTGTGAGGTCAGGCTGGGAGTGGTCGGTGCGGACGGCGTCAGAGCAGACGATTCCCGTGATGTCCGCGCAAATCACTACGAGTGCCTGCATGAAGGCTTCCCGCAGTGGTACCCGCTTCCGGCCACTCCCGTCTTTGCGCCACCGGAAGATTGGCAGCCGAGCGAAGACCAGTTGGAGGAACAGAACTGGTACACGGATACCCTGTCGGACAGGCTTGCCGCTGAAGGCATCATCCACTCGATCATGATCAACAGCGCCGGTGTACCATACGTCGACTATGACCAGTTCGATCCGGTGACGGCGGACGCTGTGTCCGAGGTGATCGCAAAACGGGACTTCGTGCCTGACCTGCCGGACTGGCCGGAAGACTTGAGGAACTAATGGCAACCGTCCTGGTTGCAGAAGACGATGATCGTCAACGTGACCTGGTTGTGTCGATCCTCAGGTCCGAAGGCCATGAGGTCATCGGCGTGGAAGACGGCAACAAGGCGAGAGATACGAGCCGAGCACTGCCACCAGATGTGGCCGTGCTCGACGTCATGATGCCCGGATTGAGCGGCCACGACGTATGCAGGATCATCGGGTACGAGAAGTTAGACGTTGCCGTACTCATGCTCACTGCACTGGGTGAAACCGACGATGTCGTGACTGGCCTCGAGCTCGGCGCTGACGACTATCTGCCAAAGCCATACTCCCCGCGTGAATTGGCGGCAAGGGTCCGCGCCCTTACCCGGCGAAAGGCAAAGACCGAACGGTCCGAGCAGACCGTCGGAAATTTGACGGTTTCGACCGAAACCAAGACCGCTAAGTGTGATGGAAAGCTCGTCAATCTGACCCGTATGGAGTTGACGGTACTGCACACACTAACGTCGAACGTTGAGCGCACCTGGACTCGCCGCGAGATCATCGACGCGGGATTTGGCTACGACTACGACGGAACGGAGCGTTCTATCGATATGCACGTAGTCAATCTACGACGCAAACTCGCCGACGAAGGTTGGACAGGCTCGATCGATACCGTCCACGGTCTCGGCTACACGGTTGGCACGCCGGTGTCGAACTAACAATGCTTTTCCGGTTTAGCAAGTTTCAATTCTGGTTGGCACTGGTGATCGCTTCGGTGGCTCTGGTCGCTGTGATCGCCACAATCCTCGCGACGAGCAGCACCAGTCCGACCCCGGTGCAAGCTCCTCAATCAACGGTGGCTAGCATTGCGGCAACACTTGAGGAGTGGGGTGATCAAAACACCACATATCCGCCTGAACTCCTTGAGGAACTTGAGGCCATCGCCGGGACTCGGATTGTTCTGGGTTCAACGGATGGACAGACCATCATCGCCGACAGCCAGAGCGCACTCGTGGCCCACGCATCGCCACCAGTTGCTGCGGACGCCATCATCGATCCTCTCCGGCCTCTGTTTTCGGCGGTGAATGATGGGATCACTCATGGCGTCCAACCGGAGAACAACTCGGTGCAACCTGCGGACATCGCCTGGCTATGGCTTGATCCTGCCCCGAATGAGCCGGTGGCATCCACTGCACCCGGTGTGCTTGCGTTGACTGGAATCGTCACGGGAGTCGTCGTTGCGGCGTACCTGTTTTCGACGGCGGTATTACGGCCCGTCCACGCCGCGGTTGATACCGCAAGGCAGCTCGCGTCGGGGCGAAGAGCCAGTTCGCATGCGAGATCCCCGATCGTTGAAATGCGACAGCTCAACCAGGCTCTCGCCGATCTCGATGTGATGCTGTCTGAAGCCGCCGAGAAACGGCGTGCGCTCACCGACGACCTCGCCCATGAGATTCGTTCGCCATTGACGTCTGCGCTCGGTCGTCTTCGGGGGGTCAACGAGGGTTATTTTGAAGCGGACGAGCAACTCATCGAGGGAACGATCTCAGATCTTGAACTACTGAATCAGTTGGTTGGCGACCTCAGGACAACCACGCAGGCCGAACAAGACACGCTCGACCTTAACGTTGAGATGCTGGATCTGGAACGCGCGATACGGCAATCAATTGACGCCAGCATTCCCGATCGGGACGTCACACTCCAATTGGAACCCGTGCAAGTAGAGGTCGACCCATACAGGCTGCAGCAAATACTCAGAAATCTGCTTTCCAATGCTGACAGATTCTCTCCCGAGGACGCCACCGTTGAAATAAGTGGGATAGGCGCAGGTGAGTATGTGACGGTGACGGTTCGCGACCACGGCCCAGGAATCGCTGACGCCGACACAGAGCGGATCTTCGAGCGTTTCTATCGCGCGGATGTTGCCCGCAATAGATCAGCACAAAGCACCGGCTTGGGCCTGACAATTGCACGCGCTCTTGCCCGCCGCCACGGCGGCGATCTGACCGCACTGAATCATGCCGATGGCGGGGCTGTTTTCACGCTCAAGCTACCGCTTTTGGACTGAACATGTTGTCGTCGCCCACCAGCACGCCGATCGAGAGCTGGGACGACTTCATGTATGAAGCTTCGGTCCCTGGTGCCGCTGACATGGCGCCTTTTGCAACGCAGGTCGTCGGTTCATATCCGACAATGACCATCAAACGCGAAGCAAATTGAAGAAATCTTCAAGAACCAGGTAGTCTCAAAGTTAGCGCTTCCGAATAGTGAACAGCACTCCCTGCTCCGCAATTCAGGCAAAACCACGCATATACTCGATGGTCCATGAAACAATCCGCCCTATCGTCGATCATCGAGACGGGGATGGAAATCCCATCTTGATACGACCAGAGAAGACTGATACGAAAGGAGGCACGGAGCGTTGGCAGACGTAAGACCCTTCCGTGGAGTTCGATACAACACCCGGTCAGCGGGCGATCTTTCTACGCTCCTGTGTCCGCCTTTTGACGTTATTTCTGAGGCGGAACGAGAACGGCTTTACG
>JABIGL010000142.1 GCA_018650185.1 Chloroflexota bacterium | reverse complement strand
CATCGAGACGATGGTCGCCAGTGAAGGCGGCACGCTTGAGTTCGTTAACCTCGGCGAGACGTCCCTCCACGTGAAGTACCTGCCCGGGATCAACGAAGAATGCCCGGAGTGCGTGCCGACTCGAGACAATGTCGAGATGTTCATGACGATGTCGCTGAAGCTCCACGCACCGCAGATCACCGAGGTCACGGTGGAAGAGGGCCCGCCGAACGCCTGATCGGTGAGATCGTCGGAATATACGCTCGCCAAACTCGTCTCGACAATCGGCGACCGCGGAATCCCTCTCATGGACCTGAGTCAGTTCGAATTACTCCTGAACACGTCCGGATTCTCATGACCTGCCCCGGTCCGAAACCCCTCTTCGCGCGATAAGCTCCCTGTTAACAGGCCACGGGCGCATCCCGTGCAGCCAGCAGGAGATCGTTATCACCACAAATATCAGCCCCGGCGCGAAGCTCCGAGCAGCGGTTGAAGCCGAACACCCGCTCCAGATGCCGGGCGTAATCAACGCCTATCACGCCATGATGGCCGAGGCGTCTGGCTACCGGGCGATCTACCTCTCAGGTTCCGGCGTCGCTGGCGCGTCGTACGGACTGCCTGACCTGGGCATGACCACGCTCAACGACGTTGTCGAAGACGTGCGTCGCGTGACCGGCGCCAGTAGCCTCCCGCTACTGGTCGACGCTGACACCGGCTGGGGCAACGCCTTCATGATCAACAAGGCCATTACCGAACTGGCCCGCGCCGGCGCGGCCGGAGTCCACATCGAGGACCAGGTGCAGGCCAAGCGCTGCGGCCACCGCCCCAACAAAGAGGTCGTTTCGTTGGGGGAGATGGTGGACCGGGTAACCGCCGCCGTCGACGCCAAACCTGATCCTGACTTCGTCGTCATGGCGCGCATCGATGCGCTGGCGGTGGAGGGCATGGACTCGGCGCTGGATCGAGCACGTGCCGTAGAGGCCGCGGGTGCGGACATGCTGTTCCCGGAGGCCATGCCGAATCTTGACGACTACCGGCAGTTCACCGATGCGGTGGACATCCCCGTGCTCGCCAACCTGACCGAGTTCGGTCTTACGCCTGCCTTCACTACAGAAGAGCTTGCCAGCGTAGACGTGGCCATCGCCCTCTACCCGCTTTCAGCTTTCCGGGCGATGAACGCAGCGGCGCTTAGCGTGTTCAAGACCATCAGGTCTGAAGGCACGCAGGCGTCCGCCATTCCGGCAATGCAGACACGAGACGAGTACTACGAATTCCTGAACTACCGTGAATTCGAAGAAAAGATAGATAGCCTGTTCGCAGCAGGATCAAGAGAAGGGAACGTTCAATGACCAGCGGAAGATCAGGCGGACTGGCCGGAGTCGTAGTCGGCGAAACAAAAGTTTCCACGGTCGGACAGGAGGGCCACGGACTTACGTACCGCGGGTACTCCATCGAGGATTTGTCATCGAAGTCGACCTTTGAAGAAGTCGCATATCTCCTAATCCACGACACGCTTCCAAACACCTCGCAGCTCGCCGACTACAAGGCTGAGTTGGTCTCTATGCGCGCGCTTCCCGCTCCCCTGAAGACGGTTCTGGAGCAGATCCCGGCCGACGCCCATCCGATGGACGTCCTGCGGACCGGAACGTCAGCACTCGGAACTATGGAGCCTGAAGGCGGCGAGCGCAGTCAGACCTGGGTCGCCGACCGACTGACATCCAGCATGGCATCGATGTTGCTGTACTGGTATCACTTCACCCGGGACGGCAAGCGAATCGACGAGACCGCCGGTGGGGACACGATCGCAGAGCACTTCCTGACGCTACTCAAGCAGGGCGAGCCGTCTGACCTCGAACGACGCGCGCTCGATTCATCGTTGATTCTTTACGCCGAACACGAGTTCAACGCATCTACCTTCACCGCCCGAATCGTCACGAGCACGCTGGCCGATCAGCATTCAGCGATTGTTGCGGGGATCGGCGCTCTTCGGGGTCCGCTTCACGGCGGCGCTAACGAGGCGGCGATGGAACTCCAGTCCAGCTACACCAACGTAGATGACGCCGAGGCGGGCGTAATGGGGATGCTGGAGCGACGTGAGCTCATCATGGGCTTCGGCCACCGCGTCTACCGGGACTTCGACCCGCGATCCGCCGTAATCCAGGACTGGGCGCGGCAGCTCTCGGAGGACCGGGAGAGTATGCAGCTCTACGAGGTTGCGCAGCGGATCGACCAGGTGATGAAGCGGGAGAAGAATCTTTTCACGAACCTGGACTTCTACTCAGCCGTGGCATACCACCACATGGGCATCCCGACCGACATGTTCACCCCCGTGTTCGTGATCGCCCGGGCCTCTGGCTGGTCAGCACACGTCTTCGAGCAGCGAGCCACCAACAGGCTCATCCGACCGGCCGGCGAGTACACCGGTCCTTTGGAGCGTCCGTACGTACCGATAGAAGAGCGGTAGGCGGGGCCTTTCGCCTTGAGCCCACCGCTTAAAGCTGTCCTGTTTGATCTGGATAAGACGTTGGCCGACTGGCCTCCGTTTCTCCAGCACATCGGCCTGATTCTCCGGAACAAGGGCGAGGATACGCCGCGCATGACTGGAGATCAGGGCGGCACATTTCCGCGCGGACTGGGCTGGTTCGAGGACTGGATGCGCCGCACGCAGGCACCCGGCTACAGCCCGGAACCGCGTGTCCTGAACATGTTCGACGTTCTGAACGGCGCCGAAGTTCCGTGGGGCATCGTTACGAACGGCACGCGCTGGCAGCACGTGAAGCTCCGAAACATGGGCGTCGCCGAGCCGAAGTGCCTCGTGATCTCAAAAGAATTCGGGCACAAAAAGCCGGAGCCAGAGGTTTTTGCCGAGGCGTTGCGACTTCTTGGCGGTGCGAACCCCGCCGAGACACTGTTCGTTGGTGACAACCCACGGATGGATATTCACGGTGCCGCCAATGCCGGTCTGCTCACGGCGTGGGTACGGCGAGGTCGGACATGGAAATTGGGCCCGCCTCAGCCGAACTTCATAATCGACCACGTCGAAGAAGTCCCCGCAATCCTCGGTCTCTAAGTACACTCCACCACACCAATCAGATAACGAATACACCGAACGATAAAAGTTCACCCTCGTGTGACCGAAATCCAAAATAACTGACGCCTCGCGTCCGGGGCCCGGGAGTTGAATTGTCCGCCGCCATCTCTAACGTCCGTCCCGAGCCCGACCAGCTCCTGGCAGACATCGCCGACTACGTACTCAACTACTCGGTCGATAGCGCCGAAGCGCTCAGCACGGCACGGTACGACCTGTTCGACACGATCGGCTGTGGCCTCCTGGCGCTGAATTACCCGGACTGCACCAAGCACCTCGGCCCCCACGCCCCCGGCACGACCGTTCCCAACGGAGCGCGGGTTCCGGGCACGGAGTTCGAACTGGACCCGGTGAAGGGCGCTTTTGATATCGGCTGCATCATCCGCTGGCTGGACTTCAATGACACCTGGCTTGCTGCCGAGTGGGGTCACCCATCAGACAACCTGGGCGGCATCCTTGCCATCACAGACTGGATGTCTCGGACTCGAATCGCCGAGGGTGAGGAACCGTTCACGGTCCGTGATGTCCTGACCGCTATGGTGAAGGCACACGAAATCCAGGGCGTTCTTGCGCTGGGCAACAGTTTCAACCGCGTCGGAATCGACCACGTGTTGCTGGTCAAAGTTGCTACCGCGGCGGTGGTAACCGGCCTGCTTGGTGGTGACAGAGATCAGATCATAAACGCCGTTTCTCAGGCCTGGCTTGACGCCACACTTCGAACATATCGCCACGCACCAAACACCGGCTCACGAAAATCCTGGGCTGCGGGCGACGCCACAAGCCGCGGCGTCCGAATGGCACTCATGGCGATGACCGGAGAGATGGGCTACCCGACAGCTCTATCAGCACCAGGCTGGGGTTTCTACGACCGGTGGTTCGAAGGAAAGCCATTCTCCATGCAAAGGCCTTTCGGCGAGTACGTAATGGAAAATGTGCTGTTCAAGATCGCCGCTCCCGCCGAGTTCCACGGGCAAACCGCGGTAGAAGCAGCATTTGCGCTGCATCCGCAAATCAAGGATCGGCTGGCCGAGGTCGAATCCATAACAATCACGACCCAGGAATCGGCCGCCCGGATCATCGACAAGTCAGGCCCGCTCGACAACCCCGCCGACCGCGATCACTGCATCCAGTACATGACGGCCATTGGCCTGATCTTTGGCGACCTGAACGCCGACCATTACGAAAATGAGACGGCATCCGACCCGCGGATCGACGCGTTACGGGACGTGATGACGGTCGTGGAAGAGCCCCGATATACGACCGAATACCTGGACCCGGAGAAGCGTTCAATCGCAAACGCCGTACAGGTGGCGTTCAAGGACGGCACAAGCACGGACAAGGTCGAAGTGGAGTACCCGCTGGGCCACCGACGACGACGGGACGAGGCAATTCCACGCCTGATCGACAAGCTCCGCTACAACGTAGGAACGCGATTCCCATCCGAACAAGTGGAGCAAATCGTCGCTCTTGCTGAAAGCCCGGCGGAGCTTGAGTCGATGCCGGTACCGGATTTCGTTGAACTGTTCCTAGCGTAAGCGCCAATTGATTGACGCTCAAACCTATTAGAACTTCTCCCCCACCGGGAGCTGGGTCACCTGTAACCCTACCCACACGCGAAGAGGCCCGGGATTAACCCGGGCCTCTTTTTTTATCAAGCTTTACCAGCCACCTCGTCGAGACTTACGACAACGGCAGTCCGACCTTCTCACCCAACTTCAGGGAGTGAGCGATGGCGTCCGTGAACTCCATGTACTTCACGCCCGTGGTGAAGTCGGTGTGAGTAATTGGCTCGATGCCGCGAATGGCGTTGATGAACTCTTCTTCAACGCGCCAGCTACCGACCTTCTCCGCGGGTACGTCGATCTTGCTCATCTGGGCATCGCCACGCTGGCCACCGTATAGCTCAAGGCCGTTGCCCTCATTGACAAGTCGAAGCGTGCCTTCAGTCCCGTGGATGTACACATCGGCCGCCGGAGCAAACCCGGTCACCGTCGTAACCTGAAGATGAAGCTGACCGCCCGCCTCAAGCTCTGCAACCACATCAATGTAGTCCGGAATGTTTCCAGTCGAGCGACGTCGGCCGTCACCGTCCAATTTGTGCTTGATCACGGTGTGCCCAACTGCGGTCGCAGAAGCGTAATCACCAACCCAGCGCATCATCGCCTCAGACCAGATACCCATGCTCATGATGTTGTTACCGGAGAAGTCACGTCGCTCTCGCCAGTGCAGCTCTCCGTCCCAGTTCGGGAAGTTACTGCCAGCTACTTTGGCATCCACGCCGATGATGTCGCCGACGTATCCGTCCGAAATCATGTCGACGATCTGCTGGTCAAATGCCAGCGTGTGCGGTGCGGGGACGATCTGTGCCACGAGGTCAGGGCGCTCTTTTGAGGCGTCCAACATTGCGTGCGCTTCAGATGAGTTGGCCGCCATACGCGCCTCGACCATGACATGTTTACCGGCATCCAATGCCGCAATCGTCAGTGCGGAGTGCATATAGGGCCAGGTGCCGATGCAGACGGCGTCGATGGAATCGTCATCAAGAACGTCCATCCAACTCTCAACCGGGTTCGGGATATCGAACTCATCGGCAAAACGAGCGGACGAGGCCATGCTGCGGTTCGCAACAGCGACAACCTCTACGCCTTCGATAGCCGCCAACTTGGGGGCGTGATGCAGCCGGGTGTTGCCACCGGCGCCAATCAAGCCAACTCTTATCGTGTCCATTGTCACGGTGGCGTCTCCTTCTTCCTTGTGTCCCCGGTAAATCGAGGTGACATCGCCAGTCGGCCGAACGCGATATCGGATTCGACCGTCATAAATCTCTTCGAGCGCACAAGCCTACGATCACGGGTGCGAGGTGTCGAGTCCCATGCAGATGTGTGAGACAGGTGACGATCATTGAT
>JABIGL010000121.1 GCA_018650185.1 Chloroflexota bacterium | reverse complement strand
TTCTCGTGGGTAAACGACCAACCGAGTGTCCACGCCTTGGTCCTTTAGCGCCCGGAAGAACTGGTAGCCCTGTTCGACCGGCACGTCCCAGTCCTGCTCCCCATGCAGTACCAGCGTCGGGGTTTTGGCGTTCTTTATAAAGTTGATCGGCGAGAAACTGGCGTGTGCACTTTCAACGTCGTACGGATCGGAGTCGTCGTAATGAATTGCATCCCACACATGCAGGTAGGACCGGCCGTGGAACGCACGCCAATCGGCAATCCCGGCACCCATCACAGCGGCCTTGAAGCGATCAGTCTGCGTCACCGCCCAGGCAGAGGTGAAGCCGCCGTAACTCCAGCCGCAGATGCCGAGCCGCTCCGGGTCGGCGATGCCTGTTTCCACGAGGTGATCGAGGCCCGCTAGCATGTCCTGGAAGTCCTCTCCGCCCATATCTCCGACATTGGTCTCGGCGAACGGAACACCCCAACCCGTGGAGCCGCGGTAGTTGGGCATGAAGACGGCGATCCCCGCATCCGCGATCAACTTCGCCCAGCGGTGGTGGTCCTGGTAGTTGAATCGCACCGCCCCGGTCGGCCCGCCGTGGACCATCATCGCGACCGGCAACCGGCCCTCGGTGTAGCCGGGAGGTAGCTGGAGGAGACCCTGGATCTGCTGCCCGTCGTTGGCCTCCCAGAACACCTCACGCGTCGCACCGACAACGAGATCGGACCAGGCGGCGTGCACGTCGGTCAGCTTGCGCCAACGAATCTTGCCATCGGCCACCGTTCCTGCGTAAACCTCCGGGAGATTGTCGGGATCATCAATTACTGCGGCGAACATCGGAGCGCCCTGTCCGGTTGAACGTGAGTAGTTGGAGAACCCCTTTTTCTCTTCCCACAGGTAATTCCGCCGTCCCGACTCGATGTTGATGGAACTGATCCCGGAACCACCGTGGACGTTCGTGGCGGTCAGGATGGCGTCGCCGTCCGGGTGAAATACGCCGTAGTGGTCAGATACGCCGTGATCCGCGGTCAGATTGCGCGGCTGGCCGCCGGTCGCTGGAACGATCATCAGATCGCCGGAGTCGTTGCCGCGATCACTGTAGATAGAGGTCAGGAACGCCACGGAGGTGCCATCGGGTGACCACGCCGGTTTCGCGGCCGGGCGTCGTTCCTCGTACAGCACTGTGGTCTGGTTCGAACCAACCTCGAACACCACGAGCCGGTTGAGATACCAGTCACCTTCGTACGGAAGGTCTGAGACCACAGCCACTACACGTGTGCCATCTGGCGAAACCGCTGCCTCCCAGACTTGGAGGCCGTCTGGAGACACGCACCTGGACTTGCCGGTCTCGACATCGACCATCCAGAGCCGCGTATAGCGGTGGTCTTCCTCGAACACGACCTGGTCAGCACCGGTGGCCGCCGCGTCACGGTCTGATTCGGTTTCGCCATCGACCTTCAGGAAGGAGATCGATGAGCCATCTTCGGTCCAGGCCATCGGCGAGAGGCTTCGTGGACTCGGGATGTCTCCGTTGACGTTTGTCAGCCTGCGCGCCTCGCCTCCACGACGTGGGAGAACGTAGATCTGGCGCTGCCCGTCGACTTCGCGGTCCGACAGAAAGGCGAGCCACTGACCGTCCGGCGACCAGCGAGGCATCGTGTCTGACCGTTCGCTGTTCGTAAGCCGAATCGTAGGTCCATCATCAGTAGAGACAGCAAAAATGTTTGCACGGGGCATCTTCGCTGCGTTTGCACCGCCTTTACGGAAGTTTTCAGCGACGACGAACGCCACAAGGGATCCATCAGGAGATACCTGGGCGTCGTAGACGGTTGGCAGCTCAACAGAAACTTCTGGTGTGAAACGTTGCGGCAATGCAGGTACTCCGACGCTGGTTGGGACGGTCGGAGAACCCTAACACCGCCTGAACACGGCGGGGACGCGCCCGGAACAATTGGGCAACCACTCAAACAAAAAAGAGGCGCTCGTGAGAGCGCCTCTTTTAAGTGATAAATCAGGCTGTTGTGATTAAGCAGCCTTCACGGAAGCCGTGGTTTCGGCTTTCTTTACGAACCGACCGGCCTTGGTGCGAGACTTGGTCGCCTTTTTGGCGGCCGGAGTTTTCTCGGCTTGTGGCTCTGAGACAACCTCTTCTTCGACGACGGGCTCTACTTTGACAGACTTGCTCGTCCTCTTTGTCGGTGCGTTTGCCATTACCGATTCAGGGGTTAGCTCAGACCGGCGTCGGCGTCGCTCTTTTCGCTCGGAAACCTTTGAAGAGGCGGATTTGATCCGCATCGTGTCGGTCAGGATCCGCTGCGTTTCGAGCTCTTCCTCGGCTGCGGTGCGTGCGTTTTCGATATCTACAGCGATGCGCTGAATCTCTTCGGTTGCCTTCGCACGGAGCTTCGCGACATCGGCTTCAGCAATTGCATTGGCCTCGGCGATGATCGTCGTTGCCTTAGCTTCCGCGTCCGTAACGATGTTTTTGTTGGTGACTTCGGCATCAGCCAGCATCTTGCGGGCGGCTTCGATCTCGGCGGATGCAGCGTTCTGTGCATCGCTACGGGTCCGTGCAGAGTCAGACTCGGCCTGTTCCTTGATGGAACGAGCTACATCGAGTTCGGCCTCGGCGTGCACCTGAAGCTCACGTGCCTTCTCGAGGGTCGACTGGGCGTCTTCGAGATCGTGTTGCGCCTCTGCGCGGATGTCCTCACAGAGCTCTTCGGTCGCCCGAATGGAGTCCTGTTCGGCCTGCTGCCTTGCCTGCTCGGCATCGGCGCGACGCCTGCGTGTCGCATCGACTTCGTCGCGTGCGAAGTCTCGGATGAGGAGAGCCTGGCGCCAGAGCGTTTCTAGCGACTCCGAGTTCATTTCATCAGACTGGTTTCTGGATGGCTGCTGCGCCATGCGTACCTCTTGCTGGACTGATCCTGAATTTCGACGCTGCCCCGGCGACAACGACGACACTCTCCCCCAATAGCACTGATCTTCAGACTAGACCCACCGCACGTTGTCGCCGTCCTTGGTCTTACCTATAACGATGGGGGCTTCCACCTAGTCGCGCGATATTCACGGGGTTCTGGCGGGTGCACGCCGAGTTCGCCAGGAGGCGTGATTGACAGGCGGACGGCGGCAGCGATACTACCGCCAGCGATCTAGAGGACCGTCCAAATCGGAGATCTATTGAGCAACCAGATGAATGAATCAACGCATGAGTTTGAAGGATTGGAGTCTGTCGACGACAGGTCCGTCGTTGGCCGTCGAATCATCTGGCTCAAAGAAACCCTGTCCACGAACGACGACGTTCGGCAGGAGGCGGAGGCCGAGGAGCCGGAAGGGCTGGTCATAGTGGCGGACCTTCAGAATGCAGGGCGCGGGCGGATGTCACGCACGTGGACCTCACCCCCGGGCATGGACATCCTGTTCTCCGTGTTGCTCAGGCCTGGTGCGGCAGACCTGCCTAAGATGCCGTTAATTTCTGGACTCGCAGTCGCCCGAACGCTTGATGCGTTTACGGACACTCCGATTACGTTGAAATGGCCGAACGATGTCCGTGCGGCAGACCGCAAGATATCGGGGTCGCTCGTAGAGTCCGGAAGCTCTGACACCGGCTACTACGCTGTGCTTGGTACAGGTGTGAACATCAATCAGGATGCGTCAGGTCATCCAGAGATCGCTGAGATCGCCACGAGTCTCCGGACATTGAACGGCATATCTGTGTCGAGACGTGATGTGATGCGTAAGCTGCTACTGGAGATGGACAACATCTACTCAAGTCCAGAGAACATGGCGACCCTCGTCGTTGACTGGAGTGCACGGTTGGAGACCATCGGGCAGGAGATCGACGTGCGCTGGGGCGACGAGGTTATCCACGGCCTGGCTGAAGGGGTGGACGGTACCGGACGTCTCTTGTTGCGTGACGATAATGGTGAAGTGCACCGGCTCGAGGCCGGTGAAGTGACCACGAACGTCTGAACCGGAATCTACAGGCTAAACTCGACCCAACATACCTGGATATAGGGAGCTACGGATGGGCGTACTAGATGCGCTGAACCTTGACGGCATGAACGTCGTGATCACCGGTGGCGGAACCGGCCTCGGGCTGGAAATGGTGCGCGGGATGGCGGAAGCCGGCGCGAACATCGCTATAGCCGGACGGCGGCAAGGCCCGATCGATGAAGCGGCAGACATGGTGAAGAGCCACGGTCGTAAGTCGATGGCGATCTCTACCGATGTCACGGACACCGCCGCGGTGAACTCGTTGTTTGAGACGGTTCTCGCCGAGTGGGGTGACGTTCATGTGTTGTTCAACAACGCAGGTATCGTTCGAGAGACCGGCCGTCCTCCCCTGTGGGAGATCACGGACGAGTCGTGGCGCATCGGCATCGAAACCAATCTCAGCTCCGCCTTCTACTGCGCCCGCGCTATTTCCAAGCACATGGCGGACCGGGGCTCCGGCAAGATCGTAAACGTGGCCTCCGGGTTCGGATTCCGGGGCGGTCGTGATAACTACATGTACACGGCTGGCAAGGGTGGCGTCGTGAACGTTACACGTGCGATGGCCGTGAGCCTGGGCCGATACGGCATTACCTGTAACGCCATCGTGCCTGGATTCTTCCCGACAGAGGCGACCAACGCCACCTCTATGTCGCTCCCGCGTGGAGACCTCATCCCCATCGGTCGTACTGGCTTCCCGAAAGAGTTTGGTCCGGTCGCCGTCTGGCTCGCATCCGCGGCGTCTGACTATATGACCGGCGAGATGTTCATCGTGGATGGTGGTGGACTGGCCGGAGGCATGGCCCCGACAGGTTACGGCCCGATCACGGAGCTCGCCTGATCTCGGCCCTTCATTGATGGATCCCTTTACTTCGCTTAGACACAAGGAATAACGATGCCGGTCCCGAATGAATGGACTCTCGAGGGCAAGGTAGCCCTCATCACAGCCGACACCCGCGGCTGGGCGCCGGTGCTCGCAGGAGCGCTCGCAGAAGCCGGTGCAGATGTTGCGGTGGCCGGTAGCTCCGCCGAGCACGTGGAATCTACGGCCGCGGCGGTGCGTGCGCAGGGCCGTAAGGCGGCGACGATAGTTGGTGAGTTTTCTGGCTATACGGAAACGGACGCGGCCGTAAACCAGGCTGTATCCGAACTTGGTGGGTTGGACATACTCGTCAACGCATCGCTCTTAGAGCTTGGAAAGCCAACGCTGGACACTACCGAGTTCGAGTGGAGCACGGTGATGGACGCCAATGCCGGTGCAACGTTCCGGTGGTCGCGATCCGCAGGGCGCGTGATGACGGAGCAGGGCAGTGGTCACATCGTGAACATAATCTCCGAGATGGCCGAACGAGGCCTGACCAATCATGTCCCGTTCTCGGCGTCGCAGGCTGCTATCCAGCAGATGACCCGATCGCTATCACTTGAGTGGGGTACGGCTGGGGTGCGAATCAATTGCATCGCAACCGGCTGGGTTGAGCTGAACCCGCCGCCGCTTGAGGAACAACAGAAAGAGCTGCTCGTCCGTTACCTGCCTCTGAGGCGGAAAGGTACGCCGGAGGAACTGGCCACTTTGCTGATCTACCTATCGGGCGATTTCTCCGACTTCACGACGGGCCAGACGATCTACGTCGACGGCGGCGCAATGGCCCACGCCTAGGGCCTGCCGGGCAGCTATTTTGGAATGACTCGTCTTACGATTCGCGTTCAGCCCCGGGCCAGTTCTGATGGTGTGCTTGGGTTTCTTGAGGACGGGACGTTACGGATGCGCGTTACTGCGCCACCTGTAGACGGCGCGGCCAATACCGCTGTGTGCAAAGTGCTGTCGAAGGCGCTCGGGATTCGACGCGGCGCGGTGCGAGTGACGCATGGAAAGACAGCGCGTCGGAAAATCGTCCAGGTGGACGGATTATCTGGGGGTGAGGTCCGAGAGCGTCTATCGGTTTAGGCGGTTCCGGCAAGACGGCTGGACAGAAAGAACAGCACCAGCACTGCAACCATCGGTGAGAAATCAAACATTCCGGCCCGCGGAATTATTCGGGACAACGGGATCAGAATCGGGTCTGTTACCTGGTAGAGGATCACGACCAGTGGGTTATTTCGGGCGGCTGGAAACCACGTCGAGAGAGATCGAGCGATTATGGCGAACGCCATCGCCTGCATCAGGTAAGCAATGAATACCAACAAAATTACTTAGACCCCTTGCCCAGTTCTTCGCCACGTTCCCAGGCTGCAACCGCCGCTTTAACAACCGTGCCCCGGAATCCTGCGTCCTCCATGATCTGGAGTCCGGCCGCGGTGGTTCCGCCGGGCGATGTGACCAGGTTGCGAAGTTCTGCCGGGTGTTTGCCAGATTCGCGGGCAAGCACCCCACTTCCGATGATTAGCTGCTGTGCAAGCGTGTGCGCCATATCTCGTGGCAGTCCAAGTAGCACACCGGCGTCGATTAGAGACTCCATGAACACGTATACGAACGCCGGGCCACTTGCGCTCACAGCAAGGGCCATATCGACGTATTTCTCGTCTTCCATGTAAATCGCAACGCCAAGTGCATCCAATATCTGGCCCGCAAACTCGCGTACGTCGTCCGGCACCTCGGGCGATGCCGACCAAGCACTCATACCCTCGCCCACCTGTGCGGGCGTGTTTGGCATTACGCGGATCAGTCGGCCGTGATTCAGCTTGGTGCCGAGCGTGTGCATCTTGACCCCGGCGAGGATCGACAGCACCGTCTGATCGGGCGACAGCGTTCCGCTGATCTGCGCCGCAACCCCATCAATATGCTGCGGCTTTACGGCGAGCACGATCAGGTCCGCGCCGTCGATAGCGGCCGAGTTCTCGGCCACACCTGTGACCTTGTATTCGCTCTCAAGCGTGGCGCGGCGCGCTGCCACAGGCTCGCCGACCGTTATATCGGCGTCGAGGTTGGCGCGGCGCACTCCGGCGATGATCGCCTCGGCCATAACGCCGCCGCCTATAAATCCCAGTTTCAAGTGGATGCTCCCGAATTAAGGATGCGCGCCCGCGTTGCCCGCGTTTCGAATTGGCGCAGTTCGATTATAAGAAGGATGAAAGGCTTGATCCCCTGTAACTTGCGTGCGAGTTACGTTCTTCTGCCGGAAAAATGAAACCCGCCTCGCGGGCGGATTAAGCTGGTCGCACACCCGTTGCGAGTTGTGTCGCAAGTTTGATCGCCTCTCGCATAGACACCGCCTGTGCGATTCCCTTACCAGCGATATCGAATGCGGTCCCGTGATCGACGGATGTTCTGATCCACGGGATTCCCAGATTCACACTGACGCTCTCCTCAAAGCCGTGGACCTTGATCGGGATGTGACCCTGGTCGTGATAGAGCACCACAACGACGTCCCATCGTCCGGCGATCGCCTGGTTGAAGACGGAGTCCGCCGGGATCGGGCCGTTTGCGTTGATGCCCAGCGCCTTTGCGTCCTCCACAGCGGGGCCGACGTCCGTGATCTCCTCGTCGCCGATCATCCCGTTCTCACCGCCGTGGGGGTTTAATGCTGCGACGGCGATCTTTGGGTCTTCAAATCCCCATGACTTGAACGTCTCGTCAGTTAGCTTCGTCGCCATCAGGATGTTTTCGCGCGTTGCGTATTCGGCGGCACGTTTGAGTGATCGGTGGGTGCTCAGGTGCATGCAGCGCAGATTGCCAGAGACGAGCATCGTGGCTACGTACTCTGAACCCGACATGCGCTTGAACACCTCCTGGTGCCCCATGTCCGTGGATCCGGCCATGCTCAACGCCTCTTTGTTCACAGGTGCTGTGACCATGGCGTCAGCGCCACCGTCCTGGCAGAGCCGTACCGCACGTTCTATCCAGGCATGGGCTGCTTTGCCGGAAACTGCGGAAAGCTCACCTAGAGGAAACTCGGCGTCCTCGAAACCGTCGACATTCAGGACATCTATTACGGCTGGATCCTCGCCAGCGCCCTCTATGGAGCTTACGGCGCGTGCCTTCAATCCAACGCCTGTGTCCGCAATTCCCCGCAGCATCGGGCCGAGAGCACCGACGACTACCGGACGAGCCATCTCGTACGCCGCCGGTTCTGCCAGCGCGCGTGCCACGACCTCCGGACCTATGCCCGAAGGGTCGCCGAGAGTTATCGCGAGTAGTGGTCGGTCCGGTCCGGGCATGTTCTACCTCGATCGAGACATCAGCATTAGTGGTCGCCGTGGTGTGCAACAGATGTTAACGGCGATGAACAAACGGCGATAGGCGATACGCCGGACGCGACGAGGCGCCCGCCAGATGGCGGACGCCTCGTCCAGTCTTCCGTTTGCCTGATCAGTTAGACCAGGCGTTCATCCGGGACTGTTCCTCTTGCAGGAATCCAACCCCCGGTGTCCGATGAAGGTTCCTAGCCTCCGAACGCTTCAAGAGCGTTCGCCAGGGCAAAGCCATCGAACAGGTCGTCCAGGTCTACACCGGAGACGTCGAGACCAAGGTGCAGTGCGGTCGGGTCGAAGTCCTCGGCCCAGCCGAGCTCCTTGAGCTCTTCCGGACTCGGTCCCTCGCCATCGAACTGAGCGACAAGGTCCTTGAAGGAACCGAAGCCGCCCATGCGCTGGGCCTCTTCACCGATCAGCTCGCCCCGGATCTCCAGGTCGAAGTCCTCGAAGTCCATCACGTGGTCGCCGAAGCCTTCTTTGGCCTCTTCGTCCAGGTTCAGGACATGCTCGAACTCGAATCCGATCAGCGCATCTACGTCCATACCCACCATGTGGTCACGGCCAAAGCCTGCAACCGCTTCGGGGTCGAAGTTCTCAAGGTGAGTTGCGTCGAACCCTTCCATAGCGGTCGGGTCGAAGTGCTCGAACTGTTCCTTGTCGAAGGCACCCATCGCGGTCGGGTCGAAGTTCTCGAAGTGAGTTGCGTCAAAACCTTCCATTGCGGTCGGGTCGAAGTTCTGGAACTTCTCAGCATCGAATGCTCCCATCGCAAGCGGGTCAAAGTTCCCGACCTGGTCCGGTCCGAAGCCACCCATAGCGAGCGGGTCGAAGTTCTGGAACTGCTCGGGCCCAAATCCACCCATAGCAAGCGGGTCGAAGTTACCGATCCGTTCTGCGTCGAAGACCGACATCAGTCCCGGGTCGAAGTTCTTGAAGTGGTCCTCACCGAAGCCACCAAAGGCCGTCGGGTCGAAGTTCTCGAACTGTTCCTTGTCGAAGGCGTCCATCGCAAGCGGGTCAAAGTGACCAACCTGGTCCGGTCCGAAGCCAGCCATCGCTAGCGGGTCGAAGTTCTGGAACTGTTCGGGACCAAATCCACCCATAGCGAGCGGGTCGAAGTTTCCGATCCGTTCTGCGTCGAAGACCGACATCAGGCTCGGGTCAAAGTTCTGGAAGTGTTCCGGCCCGAAGCCACCAAATGCCTCCGGGTCAAAGTGCTCGAACTGGTCCTTGTCGAAGGCACCCACCGCAAGCGGGTCAAAGTGACCAACCTGATCCGGTCCGAACCCCGCCATAGCAAGCGGGTCGAAGTTCTGGAACTGTTCGGGACCAAATCCACCCATA
>JABIGL010000147.1 GCA_018650185.1 Chloroflexota bacterium | reverse complement strand
GAGCCATGGACTGGATGGGCAGCGACTGGACACGGCGGACGTAGGTGGATCGCCCGGAACGCTGGTGACAGGCGCAGGATTCATCTGGGCGCTGGATGATGAGGACGGTTCGGTCACCCAGCTGGACCCGAGCGCGAACATCCTGCGGAAGTTCCAGGTCGGTGTGGAGCCGCTCGGGATGGAGTTCCTGGGCGATCATCTCTGGATTACAGATCCCGAGCGCGGGTCGGTGTCGCAGATCTCATTACAGGGTGGGCTTACGACACAACTGGAGATCGCGGGTTCACCGGGAGCGATCACTAGAACCCCCGAACAGGTACTGGTGGTCGACGGCGAATTTCAGACCGTTACCGGCATCGATCCAGGTGGCGAGGTAGTTGGGACGTTCAAGTACCCTGCCGAGATAGAACTTGATGGATTTAGCTACGTTCCCGGCGTGCCAACGGCGTTCCTATCAACTCCGAACGCCTTGTGGATCGCGTTCAGCAACCTCGGCCAGGTCATGCGCCTCACGCCTGCGGGAACGTATACCGGGCTAGCCCGAATTCCGACAGGACTGGTATCGATGGCATGGGTAGATGACGAGCTGTGGGTGGCGTCTACGGACGCTGGTTCTATCACACGAATCTCAAGCGACGGGACTCTACTGGAGACACATTCAATCGGCGGCAGTCCTGCAGCGATTACGTACGACGGCGAGAACGCATGGGTGGTTGACGACCAGAAGAACGGGTTGATCATGCTTCTGCAAACAGATTCGACGCCTTAAACAACCACGAACAGCCAGACTTACCGTTCCGGTTGTGCGCGGATCGGACGGGCGGCGACAATTGCAGCGACGAGCGCAAGGGCGTCCGAAACATCAGCGACTTAGAGTCTGAGCAAACAAGTGGGAGGCGTCGCATGACCGAGGAACGCACTTCTTCCCTACCCGCGCCCGAGACGCTGGAAGAGCTACAGGCAGCTATCGAGGCGCACCTTGATGCGGGAGCTCCGATGATAGCGGCCGCCGAACTTGAGGAGCTGCGTGCGCCCGATCAGGCGGAGCTAGTCTCGGAGCTGAGTGAACCCGGCCAGCAGGCCCTTCTTGGCGCTCTGCCTGCGGAGGCTATCGCCGACATCATCGAGCATCTTGAGGTCGATGAGGCTGCCGATATCTCGGGGCTCATAGATGTAAATCGTATGGCCGCGGTGCTCGACACCTCGCCCCCAGAAGTCGCCGCCGATATTTTGCGTCACGTCGACTGGACCATCGCCAGCCAGGTCCTGGCACGGATGGAAGACCGACGTACGGTCGGCGAATTACTGCTTTACCCGGACGATGACGCTGGAGGCCTGATGACCCCGGAGGTCACCGGTCTACGTGAAAACCTGACTGTGGGCATGGCACTCTCAGTCCTGCGCGGCGCTGAGGCATCTCGGGAGAGCATGCGCCAGTTATACGCGATAGATCAGGATGGTCGACTGACCGGTGTACTGGAGCTATCGGATCTTGTATTTGCAGGTCCGGAGAAGCGCGTCCGAGATGTGATGACGTCGGACCCGATCTTTGTAGAGACCGGTACGGACCAGGAGCTGTGCGCGCAGATCATGACGCGCTACGACCTTCTAGCACTCCCGGTGGTCGATCGCGAGGGAGTGCTGGTCGGTGCAATCTCGGTAGAAGACCTCGTGGAAGTGGCGCGGGACGAAGCGACGGAAGACATGTTCAGGATGTTCGGTATTGGTGGCGAGGAACGGACCGGAGAGTCGATCCTGGCTTCGGTCCGAAGCCGACTGCCCTGGCTGGTCCTCAACCTTGGGACGGTACTCCTAGCCGGGTTTGTGCTGAGTTTGTTCGACGACACGCTTGAGAAGGCGACAATCGTGGCCATTTTCATCCCGGTGGTGCTGGGCCAGGCAGGAATAGCCGGAACCCAGACCCTGACGTTGATCGTGCGATCGATCGCCCTCGGCGACGTGGATCAAGGTGACACCGGTTCGTTACTGCGGCACGAACTCACTCTGTCGGTGATGCAAGGTCTCGTCGTTGCGGTGATCCTGGGACTGGTCGTCCTGGCATGGCAGCAGGACGTATCGCTGGGGCTTGTTGTCGCAGGCGCCATGGTCATCAATCTGGTCGTGGCTGCGGCCGGTGGCGTGCTGGTGCCATTGGGGATGAGGGCGTTACGTATCGACCCTGCGGCGTCATCAGCCGTGGTGGTCACGACGTTGACGGACGTACTAGGGTTGTTGGTGTACCTGGGACTGGCGACCGCTTTCTTGACGAGTATTAGCTAGAGAGCCCTCACCCTCTCAGGGAGAGGGTCTGAGTATGGGTCGCCCTCGATCCAGACGCCTAGTCTCCCGCCAATCGGTCGTACCACTTCGCCTGAACGGCCTCACCCAGTCGCCCTCGTACGCCATCGGTCAGCTCACCCGGTGCATCAATGTAGTCGTACGACCATGAGTAAGCGCCTTCTATCCACGGCCGCTCTTCGATGAGCTGGTAGATGGCTTCCAGCCTGTTGGCCTGGATCTGTTCCCCAAACGGGTCTGACTCGGGCGCGGGTGCCCCGAATTGTCCGGATCCCGTCCCTGGCGCGTGAATCGTGTAGAACATCACCGGCCCGTCCCAGCGCTCACGGATAGGATCTACCCTGTCCTCAAATCTCTCCCGGTACGCGACCTTCCATTCAGCAACGGTGGCATCGTCATCAAGGGACGGAATGCCGAGGTCATAAGTGGTCACGCCCCGAATATCTGCCTGTCCCGGGAAGTCATAATTGTCATTATTCCCGCTCATGATGATGAGGCCGCTGTATACCTCACGGACCTGCTCGATCAGTGCGGCAACTCCGTCATCCAGAACTTTCTGGAACGGGTCGTTGTCGAACTGAGCTGCATTCGGGAACACGTGGAATACCGGTCCGGGAAGCATGAGCATTTCTGCTTCGATCTCTTCTGCAAGGAGGGCGTTCCACATCCACTGTCGCTCCGCCTCAAGGAGCCATGCTTCCCACCACGCCTGATCCCAGACATTGAGTGGAGCCTCGGTCCATCCATCCAACACCTCTGGATTCTGTTGAGGAGCGAGAAAGACGTTCAGGCCTTTTTCATGTGCGAGCGCTGCCTGCGCCTTTATTTCCTCCCGAGGGGTAAGTACGCTCCATATCTGGTGCTGTCGCTGCTCTACAGTCGGTACCGGTTGAAGTTGGCCGAAACTCCATACGGAAGATAGGGCGACCCACTCACCTTCAGCCGTGTCACGAATACGCTCGAAAACGGACGCGGAGTTGTTTGCAAACGACGCACTCCAGAAGTCAGGTAGATAAATTCCTGAACGCCATACTGGTCTTACCTCTTGGTCGGCCCGTGTAATATCGTTCCACTCGCCCGCCCAGTCGTTTACCAGTTGGCCGTCATATCCGGTGAACACGTCGTGGGCACGTGTCGATGTGCCGCCGTCGACAAGTTCGTACTGGTACGAAAGATCTCCGTCGTGCGCGAATTTAACGGTCGCCTCGTACAACCACGGGTTGTCGGATCGTTGCTGCATTTCGATCGGACTTGCGACCGCAGCGCGATTTCCGGTTAGCAGAATCACAGCATCCGATGGTGTTTCAGACGGGACGGTCAGCCGAAATGTCACGTCCAG